>CAMPJI010000025.1 GCA_946886865.1 uncultured Lysobacterales bacterium
TGAAGTACGTGACCATCATCATGCGCGCCGACAACGAAGGCGAGGGCGGGATCATGGCGCTGATGGCGCTGGCCCAGCGCAGCCTCGCGTCGGGGTCGCGGTCGGCCTACCTGGTGGGCATCCTCGGCATCTTCGGAGCGTCGCTGTTCTTCGGCGACGGCGTGATCACCCCGGCCATTTCGGTGCTCTCGGCGGTGGAGGGCCTGGAGGTCGTCGCGCCGCAGCTGCATGACTGGATCGTGCCGGTCACGCTGCTGGTGCTGGTCAGCCTGTTCGCCACGCAGCGTTACGGTACCGAGAAGGTGGGGCGCGTATTTGGCCCGATCACCGTGACGTGGTTCGTCGTGCTGGCGGTGCTCGGCGTGGTCAACATCCTGCACGAGCCGGAAGTCCTCAACGCCATCAACCCCTGGTGGGCGGTGCGCTTCTTCTACGCGCACAGCCTGGGTGGCGTGTTCATCCTGGGCGCGGTGGTGCTGGCGGTGACCGGTGGCGAGGCCATCTACACCGACATGGGCCACTTCGGCGCCAAGCCCATCCGCTACGGCTGGTACTTCTTTGTGCTGCCGGCGCTGATGCTGAACTATTTGGGGCAGGGCGCGCTGGTGCTCGAGGACCCGACCGCGATCCGCAACCCCTTCTACATCGGCGTACCCGAATGGGGCCGCTGGCCGATGATCGCGCTGGCCACCGCCGCCACCGTCATCGCCTCGCAGGCAGTGATCACCGGCGGCTTTTCGGTGGCACGCCAGGCCATGCAGCTGGGCTACATCCCGCGCATGCAGATCAAGCACACCTCCAGCGACACGATCGGGCAGATCTACATTCCCGGCATCAACTGGCTGATGATGGTGATCGTCATCCTGCTGGTGCTGACGTTCCGCACCTCGTCGAACCTGGCGACCGCCTACGGCATCTCGGTGTCGATGACCATGCTCATCGACACGCTGCTGCTGGCGATCGTCGCGCGCGCGCTGTGGCCGCGCTGGCGGCTGTGGGTGCTGCCGCTGTGCGTGGTGTTCCTGGTGGCGGACGTCGGCTTCGTGATCGCCAACGGCGCCAAGATCCTGCAGGGCGGCTGGTTCCCTGTGATCCTGGGCATCACGCTGTTCACCCTGCTGCGCACGTGGCGTCGTGGCCGCAAGCTGCTGCGCGACGAGGTGCAGAAGGAAGGCATCCAGCTGGGCACCTTCCTGCCGGGGCTGATGCTGGCGCCGCCGGTGCGGGTGCCGGGCACGGCGGTGTTCCTCACCGCCGACCCCAACGTCGTGCCGCACGCCCTGATGCACAACCTCAAGCACAACAAGGTGCTGCACGAGCGCAACGTGTTCCTGACAGTGGAGACGCTGGACGTGCCCTACGCGCACCGGCGGCTGAAAATGGAAGCCATCGGCGACGAGTTCCACCGTGTCATCGTCCGCTTCGGTTTCATGGAGACGCCGGACGTGCCGATGGCGCTGATGCGCAGTTGCGACCAGGGCGGCATCTATTTCGACCCGATGGACACCACCTACTTCGCCAGCCGCGAGACGATCGTGGCGATGGCCAAGCGTGGCATGCCGATCTGGCGCGACCGGCTGTTCGCGGTCATGCACCGCAACGCCGCGTCGGCCACCGGGTTCTTCCGCATTCCGGGCAACCGGCTGGTGGAGCTCGGCGCGCAGGTCGAGATCTAGCGAGCGCCGGCCCGCGCGCGTGCCTCAGTCGAGCGCGGCGAAGGTTTCCACGTGGCCGGTGGGGCCGGACACGATCAGCAGGTCGCCGTGCTCGATGAGCGTGTCGGCCTTGGCGTAGGTGAAGTCCATCCGTGCCCGCTTCACGCCGACCACCGTCACGCCGTACTTGCTGCGCAGCGCCGACTCGCTCAGCGTCTTGCCGTGCGATTCGCGCGGCGCGCGGGTCTTGGCGATGGCGAAGCCGTCGTCGAACTCGATGAAGTCGATCATCCGGCCGGTGACCAGGTGGGCGACGCGCTCGCCCATGGCCGCCTCCGGGTAGACCACGTGGTGCGCGCCGGTGCGCTCCAGGATGCGGCCGTGCTTCTCGGTGGTCGCCTTGGCCCAGATGTCGCCGATGCCGACCTCCTCCAGCGCCAGCACGGTCAGCACGCTGGCTTCCACGTCGCTGCCGATGCCGACCACCGCGCGCGAGAACTCGCCCACGCCCAGCTGCCGCAGGACCTCGCCCCGGGTGCTGTCGGCCTGCACCACGTGGGTGAGGCGGCTGGCCCAGTGCTGCACGACGTCGGCGTCCTCGTCGATGCCCAGCACCTCGTGCCCGAGCCGCAGCAACGAGTCGGCCACCGCGCTGCCGAAGCGGCCCAGCCCGATGACGACGACGCTGTCGGTGTGTACCGCCTTGGGTTGTCTAGCCAACGATGGGGTGCTCCTCTGGATAGCGGTAGGCGCGCGGACGGCTGCGCAGCGCCAGGGCGGTGGCGACGGTGATGGTACCGACGCGGCCGACGAACATCAGCGCCACCAGCACCAGCTGCGCGGCCGGTGGCAATTGCGCGGTGATGCCCGTGGACAGCCCGACGGTGGCGAAGGCCGAGATCGCCTCGAACATCAGCACCTCCAGCGGCAGTGCGGTCAGCGCCATCAGCGCCAGCGTCGCGAACGCCAGCACCGCCACGCCCAGCAGCACCACGGTCAGGGCCTGGCGTTGCGCATCCACGGCGATGCGACGACGGAACGCGGTGACGTCGCGTTGCCCGCGCACTTCGGCCCACACGACGAAGCCGAGCAGGAAGAAGGTCGTCACCTTGATGCCGCCGGCCGTGCCCGCGCTGCCGCCACCAATGAACATCAGTACGTAGTGCAGCGCCCAGGTTTCCGACGCCATGGCGCCCACGTCGACGGTGTTGAATCCCGCCGTGCGCGCGCTGACGGAGTGGAAGGCCGCGCCCAGCAATTTTCCGGCCACGCCGTGCTCGGCGAGCGTCCGGTGCCACTCCAGCGCGAGGATGGCGAGCATGCCGGCCAGCAGCAGGAAGGCCGTGCCGGCCAGCGTGACGCGGGTGTGGATCGACCACGTCGACCAGCCGCCGGGCTGGCGGTAGATCTCGAACAGCACCGGGAAGCCGACGCCGCCCACCACGATCGCCAGCATCACCGGCACCAGCACCACCGGGTCCACCGCGAAGCCGACCAGGCTGTCGGAAAACGTCGAGAAGCCGGCGTTGTTGAAGGCCGATACCGCGTGGAAGACGCCGTTCCACAGGGCCCGTCCCAGCGGTTCGCCGTAGCCGAGGTGGAACTGGAGCGTCAGCACGACCGCGACGGCCGCCTCGACCGCAAGCGTCACCGCCAGGATCAGCTTGAGCACGCCCATCACGTCCCCGAGCCCCAGGCTCCGGGTTTCGGCCTGGGCCACCAGGCGCGTGGCCAGCCGCAGCCGCTGGGACACGAGCAGGCCCAGCAGGGTGGCGCCGGTCATGATGCCGAAGCCGCCCACCTGGAACAGCAGCAGGATCACGCCCTGGCCGAAGGGCGACCACGCGGTGCCGGTGTCGACCACGGCCAGGCCGGTGACGCACACGGCCGATGTCGCGGTGAACAGGGCGGTCAGCCACGGCGCGCTGCCGTCGGCGGCCCACGCCGCCGGCAGCATGAGCAGGCCGGTGCCCAGGGCAATGGCGGCGAGGAAGGCCAGCGGCACCAGCCGGGCGGGGTGTTGGATCCCGTGTCGCATCCGAATGCGGGTCAGCGCGCTCCTGGACGCGGCATGGCGCGCGGATTGTGCCACCCGTGCCCGGTCGCGGCGAGCGCTGCCGGCCGCGCGCCGCGCGTGCGACCATGCACGCCATGACCGACGACCGCATCATCGCGCCCGCCGCCACCCGCGAGGACGACCTGGCCGAGGCCTCCATCCGGCCGCGCGTGCTGGACGAATACCTCGGCCAGCAGCCCGTCCGCGAGCAGATGAAGATCTACATCGAGGCCGCCAAGGGCCGGGGCGAGGCACTCGACCACGTGCTGATCTTCGGCCCGCCCGGGCTGGGCAAGACCACGCTCAGCCACGTCATCGCCAACGAACTGGGCGTCAACCTGCGCGTGACGTCCGGCCCGGTGATCGAGAAGGCGGGCGATCTGGCGGCGCTGCTGACCAACCTGCAGCCGCACGACGTGCTGTTCGTCGACGAGATCCACCGTCTATCGCCCGTGGTGGAGGAGGTGCTGTACCCGGCGATGGAGGACTTCCAGATCGACATCATGATCGGCGAGGGCCCCGCGGCCCGCTCGATCAAGCTCGACCTGCCGCCGTTCACCCTGATCGGCGCCACCACCCGCGCCGGCCTGCTGACCGCGCCGCTGCGCGACCGCTTCGGCATCGTCCAGCGCCTGCAGTTCTACAGCGCCGAGGAGCTGACGCGGATCGTGCGTCGCTCGGCGCAGATCCTGGGGATCGATTGCGAACCCGAGGGCGCGGGCGAGATCGCCCGGCGCTCCCGCGGCACCCCGCGCATCGCCAACCGCCTGCTGCGGCGCGTGCGCGACTTCGCCCAGGTGCGCGCCGGTGGACGCATCGACCGTGCCACCGCCGATGCCGCGATGCAGATGCTGAAGGTCGACCCCGAGGGTTTCGACGAACTCGACCGGCGGCTGCTGTCGACGATCATCGAATCGTTCAATGGCGGCCCGGTCGGCGTGGAGTCGCTGGCGGCGGCGCTCAGCGAGGAGCGCGGCACCCTGGAGGACGTCATCGAGCCGTTCCTGATCCAGCAGGGCTACCTGGTGCGGACGGCGCGGGGCCGGGCGGCGACGCCGAAGGCCTATCGCCACATGGGCCTGGAGCCCGTGGGCCGCGACGCCTCGCTGTTCTGACCTCGTGCTGCCGGGCACCGGGCGGGTGCGGACAGGCAGCGATCACCGCCGACGGAGCAACTTCAAACAATGTTCAGCCTTCCGGTCCGCGTTTACTGGGAAGATACCGACGCTGGCGGGGTGGTCTACCACGCGCAGTACCTGGCGTTCCTGGAACGTGCGCGCAGCGAATGGATGCGCGCCAACGGGTACGGCCAGGACCGGCTCCGGCAGGAGCACGACCTGGTGTTCGCCGTGCGCGCGATGGCGGTGGACTTCCTCAAGCCGGCCCGGCTGGACGATGCGCTACAGGTCACCGCGCAGTTGCGTGACTGCCGGCGCGCCAGCGCGGTGTTCGATCAGGCCGTGCTGCGCGACGGCGTGACCCTGCTGACGGCGCAGGTGCGCGTCGCGGCGCTGGACGCCGGCGGGTTCCGCCCCAAGGCGATCCCGGCCGGGCTGCACACACAACTCAAGGCGTTGGAGCGTCCCGCCTGAAGGGCGCGCGATAACCGGACAACGGCCCCCGGGCCCGGAGAACCACTGGCATGACCGCAACGATGACCGCCCTGCTGGCCACCACCGTCGAGCCGCTGCCCGAGGAGGCCGTCGGCGCCGTGGCCGAATCGGCGGCCTCCGCCGCCGCGTCCGCGCCGGCCGTACTGGGCAACGACCTGGACCTGCTGCAGCTGGTCCTGCATGCCTCGATCCCGGTGCAGCTGGTGATGGTGCTGCTGCTGGCGGCGTCGATTGCGTCCTGGGTGATCATCTTCCGCAAGAAAAAGGTGCTCGATCGCGCCGAGCGCGAGGCCGACCAGTTCGAGGAGCGCTTCTGGTCCGGCGCGGAGTTGTCGAAGCTCTACGCCGGCTCCACCGGACGCAACCGCGAGATCGGCGGGCTGGAGGCGATCTTCGAGGCCGGCTTCCGCGAGTTCGGCCGCCAGCGCCAGCGCCGTGGAGCCGACAGCCGCATGCAGCTGGAAGGGGCGCAGCGCGGCATGCGCGTGGCATCGGCGCGCGAGATCGACGGGCTCGAGCACAACCTGGAGTTCCTCGCCAACGTCGGTTCGATCGCGCCCTACGTCGGCCTGTTCGGCACCGTGTGGGGGATCATGATTTCGTTCCAGGGCCTGGCCAACATGAAGGAGGCGACCATCGCCACCGTCGCCCCGGGCATTTCGGAGGCGCTGATCGCCACCGCGATGGGCCTGTTCGCCGCCATCCCGGCGGTGTGGGCGTACAACCGCTTCGCCACCAAGGTCGATCGCATCAGCGTGCGCTACGAAGCCTTCTCCGAGGAGTTCTCCTCGATCCTGGAGCGCCAGTCGCACACCGACGACACCCCGGCCGCCGCGCCGAACGTGCCGCTCCGCTGACCCGCATGGCCCGTCTCGGGCGTTGAACGCAGCCACACGAGAGAACCGCCATGTCCGCCATCGCCTCGCGCCGCCACCGCAAGCGCAAGCTCAAGGCCGAAATCAACGTCGTGCCGTACATCGACGTGATGCTGGTGCTGCTGATCATCTTCATGGTCACTGCGCCACTGTTGAACCTGGGCGTCGACATTGAACTGCCGCAGTCCAACGCGAAGTCCATGCAGGAAAAGAAGGACCCGGTCATCGTCAGCGTCGACCCGGCCGGGAACTATTTCCTGACGGTGGAGGCCGGCAGCAACGAGGCCGTCACCCGCGACACCCTGCTGGCCAAGATGCGCGCGATCGTCAACCAGAATCCGCAGGTGCCGGTCTTCGTGGCCGGTGACGGTTCGGCCAACTACCAGAAGGTCATGGATGCGATGGTGCTGCTGCAGGAAGCCGGCGTCGAGCGTGTCGGCCTGATGAGTCAGCCCAACGGCGAAGGCGGCGAGTAATGCGGGAATCGCGCGCCGATACCGCGCAGGCCGTCGTCCTCGCGATCGGATTGCATGCGCTGCTGCTGGCCGTGCTGTTCTTCGGCATGTGGTTCAGTTCCAGTCGCGAGCAGGTATCGGCGGCCGGTTCGCCGATCTCGGCCGAGCTGATCGACGCGACCGCGCTGACGGACGCGATGCAGCAGACCCTCGAGGATCGGCCCGAGCCGGCGGTCGAGCCACTGCCCGAGCCCGAGCCGGAACCTGTGCCCGAGGATGCGGCCCCCTTGCCGCAGCCCGTGCCCGAGCCGGTGCCGGAAGACGCGCCGACGCCGCCGCAGACCGCGCCGCAGGAGTTCCTGCCCGACCCGGACACCGAGAACCGCGACGCCGTCACCGACCAGCCCACGCCGACCCCGACCGACGAGCGCGAACGGCAGGAGGAGCGCCGACGCCAGGAGCAGGTCGACCTGACCGAGCAGCGCCGGCAGCAGGAGGCCGAGCGCCAGCGTCGCCTGTCGGAGATGGAGCGCGAGCGCCAGCAGCAGCTGGCCGACATCCGCCGCCGGCGCGAAGCCGCCGCGCGCGAGGCCGCGCAGGCGCAGGCCCAGCTCGAGAAGATTGCCGAAGCGCGCGCACGCAGCGCCGCGGAGGCCGCGGCGAGCGCACCGGCCGGCAACAACGGCACGGATACCGGACTGCAGGCGCGATACGCCGCCGCGTTGCAGCAGGCAATCCTGGCCAAGTGGACCCGGCCGGAAACCGTCCCATTGGGCGCCGCATGCCGCCTCACCATCCGCCAACTGCCGGGCGGCGAGGTCATGAGCGCGGAGGTCTCCAGCCCCTGCGCGTACGACGAGCAGGGCCGGCGCTCGATCGAGGCGGCCGTCCTGAAGGCCCAGCCGCTGCCGTACGCCGGCTTCGAATCGGTGTTCCAGCGCAACCTGACGCTGAACTTCCGGGCCGAGGACCGCTGACCGCCCGGATTCAGCTTTGAGACAGCGTTCACGCCCAAGCTGTTAACACTTCCCCGCTCGCTCCCTGGACCTGCCGATGAAACGACCCGTGCGCTGGCTCGCCGCGCTGCTTGCCGTCCTGATGCCCTTCGCCGCCTCCGCCCAGCAGCAGGGCCTGGAAATCGACATCGTCGGCGGCAATGCCGCGGCCCTGCCGATCGCCGTCGTGCCGATGCCCTACCAGGGCGCCGGGGCGGCCCCGGAAACCGATATTTCCGCGGTGATCACCGCCGATCTCAACCGGTCGGGCCAGTTCCGCGGTCTCCCGCTGGATGACATGGTCGAGCGCCCCAGCCGCGGCAGCGAGGTCAGCTACCCCACGTGGCGTGCGCTCAACCAGGACTACCTGGTGGTCGGGCGGGTCGCCGATGCCGGCTCCGGCAGCTACCGGGTCGAGTACGAACTGTTCGATATCGCCACCCAGCAGCGCCTGCTCGGGTTCGCCCTGACCGCGCGCAGCAACGCCATGCGTGACGTTGCCCACCAGATCGCCGACGCGGTCTACGAGAAAATCCTGGGCGTGCCCGGGGCGTTCTTTACCCGCATTGCCTATGTCACGGCGACTGGTGTCGGGCAGGGCAGCCAGTACGCCCTGATGGTGGCCGATTCGGACGGCTATAACCCGCAGACCGTGGTGCGCTCGTCCGAGCCGCTGCTTTCGCCGTCGTGGAGCCCCGACGGCGGCCGCCTGGCGTACGTCAGCTTCGAGGGCGGCAGCTCGTCGATCTACATCCAGAACATCGCTTCGGGCAGCCGCGAACAGATCGCGCGCTTCCGCGGCATCAACGGCGCCCCGGCGTTTTCGCCCGACGGCCGCCGTCTGGCACTGACGCTGTCGCGCAGCGGCAACCCGGAGATCTACGTGATGGACCTGGGCAGCCGCGCGCTGACCCAACTGACCAACCATTTCGGCATCGATACCGAGCCGTCCTGGAGCGCCGACGGCAGTTCGATCTATTTCACCTCCGACCGCGGCGGCAATCCCCAGATCTACCGGGTCGCCGCCAGCGGCGGCAGCGCCAGCCGCGTCACGTTCCAGGGCAGCTACAACGCCAGCGCGAGCGTGTCCTACGATGGCAAGAAGATCGCCACCGCGCAGGGCGCCGGCAACAACTACCGCATTGCGCTCATGGACAGCACGCTGGGGTCGGCGCGCTGGAGCACGCTGTCGCCGGGTTCGCTGGACGAGTCCCCGAGCTTCGCGCCCAATGCCAGCATGATCCTCTATGCTGCGCGTGAAGGCGGCAGGGGCGTGCTGTACGCGGTGTCCGCCGACGGGCGTGTCCGACAGCGCCTGGTGCTGGCCGACGGCAATGTGCGCGAGCCCTCCTGGGGCCCGTACCGCACGCCCCGTTGAGGTCGGGCCTGCCTGCACGATGCCACCCGCCATGATTCGTTGTTGATCACGCAGTACCCACCCTGAAACGCCTCGCTCACGCAGAAAACGACAAGG
The DNA here is from genome assembly GCA_946886865.1 of uncultured Lysobacterales bacterium. The sequence goes on from CAMPJI010000025.1 coordinate 9,124, forward strand.
AAATCCCATGAACCGTTCCGCCCGCCTCATCGCCGCTGCCGCGCTCTGCACCCTGGCCGTCGCCTGCTCCAAGAAGGTCAAGGAAGAGCCGGTGGTCGACACGACCCCGACCGCTCCGGCGACCGACACCGCCACCACCCCGGGTGCTTACACCCCGGAAGACCTCAACACGGATGCCTGCCTGCGCCAGCGCACGATCTACTTCGACCTGGACCAGGACACGCTGCGTCCGGAGTTCCAGGCCATCGTCGGCTGCCATGCCAAGTACCTGCGTGACCGTCCGTCCTCGCGCATGACGCTGGAAGGCCATGCCGACGAGCGCGGCAGCCGCGAGTACAACATGGGCCTGGCAGAGCGCCGCGGCAACTCGGCGTCCTCGGCGGTGCAGGCCAATGGCGGTTCGGGCAGCCAGATCACGGTGACCAGCTACGGTGAAGAACGCCCGACCTGCACCGAGTCCGGTGAAGACTGCTGGGCGAAGAACCGCCGCGTCGAGATCATCTACACCGCGCAGTGATGCGACTGGCGATGATGACCACGACGCGTCGTATCGCGTTGGTGTCTGCAACGGTTGCGGCGGCCCTGGTGGCCGCCGCACCCGTGTCGGCCCAGCGTCCCAGCTTGGCCGATCGGGTCGCAGTGCTGGAACAGCGGGCCGCCGACAACCAGGCGAACGTGCAGTTGCTCAACCAGGTCAACCTGCTCAAGAGCGAGGTCACCAGCCTCCGTTCGCAGGTCGAGGAGTTGCAGCACGCCCTCGACCAGCTGCGGCAGACCTCACGCAGCCAGTACCTGGACCTGGACGGTCGGCTCAACCGGATGGAGGGCGGTGCGCCGGCAGGCCCGGCGATCGACGCCGCGCCGGTGCTGGACGCCTCGCCCGATGACGGCAGCGCGTCGGCAACCGACGTGCCGCTCGCTGCGCCGGCCCCCGGTCCCGCCGTGGCAGCGGAAGACCGCCCGCCGGCGGTGTACGGCGACCGCGGCACGCTGGCGCAGGGGGAGGGCGAGCGCGAAGCCTATGACGCCGCGTTCGAAGCCCTGAAGGCCGGCCAGTACGCCGAATCGGCGCGGCTGTTCCAGTCGTTCCTCGGCCGCTACCCCGGTGGCAGCTACGCCCCCAATGCCCTGTACTGGCTGGGCGAGAGCTATTACGTCACACAGAATTACCCGCTGGCGCAGGAGCAGTTCCAAGCGTTGCTGGACCGGTATCCCACCCACGACAAGGCCCCCGGCGCACTACTGAAGGTGGGCTTGAGCCAGTACGGCCTGCAGGACATGGAGGCCGCTGAGCGCACGTTGCAGGATGTCGTGTCGCGATACCCCGGCAGCGACGCCGCGCGCACCGCGGCCGACCGCCTGGGCGCGATCCAGCTGGGACGCCTGCGCTGAGCCGCGGGCCCGGGCGTCGGCCCGATGGCCGGCTCGGGTAAAATCACCGCATGTCCGCCGTTTCCCACGCCGCGGCCGCGTCGCCCGAGCGGCTGCGGCTGACCGAGATATTCCTGTCGCTCCAGGGCGAAGCCCGCAGCATCGGCTGGCCGACCGTGTTCGTTCGCCTGACCGGGTGTCCGCTGCGCTGCCAGTACTGCGATACGGCCTACGCGTTCCATGGCGGGGACTGGTGGTCGTTCGACGGCATTCTTGACGAGGTTGCGCGGCACGGCGCCCGCCATGTCTGCGTGACCGGCGGCGAGCCGCTGGCGCAGAAGCGCTGCGTGGCGCTGCTGGCACGCCTGTGCGACGCCGGTTACGAGGTGTCGCTCGAGACCTCCGGGGCCATCGACATCGGCGAGGTGGACCCGCGCGTGTCGCGCGTCCTCGACATCAAAACACCGGCCTCCGGCGAGGTCGCACGCAACCTGTGGTCCAACCTGCCGCTGCTGACCCCCCACGACCAGGTCAAGTTCGTCATCTGCGACCGCGGCGACTACGAGTGGTCGAAGGGCGTGCTCGCCGAGCACCGCTTGGCCGCGACCTGTGACGTGCTGTTCTCGCCCAGTTTCGGCCAGGTGTCGCCCCGTGAACTGGCCGACTGGATCGTCGAGGACCGCCTGCCGGTCCGCTTCCAGGTCCAGCTGCACAAGCTGCTGTGGGACGACGCGCCCGGCCGGTGATCCGGCGCGCCGGCAACGGGACCGCCTTTCGCTCGCTCGGCGTCCCGCACAGTTGCCGGGGACCGCTGGCACCATGACGCAACCTGCATTCCAGACGATTGATTGACGAGACGCCGATGCCAGACCGCACGCCGAATCCAGCGCTGTCCGCCGCCGCGAAGCCCGCCGTCGTGCTGGTATCGGGCGGCATGGACTCGGCCGTCGTGATGGCCATCGCGCGCGAACAGGGCTTCGCCGTCAACGCGCTCAGCGTCCGCTATGGCCAGCGACATACGTCGGAGCTGGACGCCGCGGCGACGCTGGCGCGCACGCTCGGCGCCGTCGCGCACAAGACGGTCAATGTTGACCTGCGCAGCATCGGGGGCTCGGCACTGACCGATGACATCGACGTGCCGCTGGACCAGCCCGACGCCACCGACATCCCGGTGACCTACGTGCCGGCGCGCAATACCATCATGCTGTCGGTGGCCTTGGGCTGGGCCGAGGTGCTCGGCGCCGCGGACATCTTCTGCGGCGTCAACGCGGTGGACTACTCGGGCTATCCGGACTGCCGCCCGGCGTTCATCGACGCGTTCGAGCGGCTCGCCAACCTCGCCACCAAGGCCGGCGTGGAAGGCGCCGGCATCCGCATCCACGCGCCGCTGCAACACTTGAGCAAAGCCGACATCGTGCGCGAAGGCGTGCGCCTTGGCGTGGACTTCGCCGACACGGTGTCGTGCTACCAGGCGGACGACGAGGGGCGTGCGTGCGGGCATTGCGATGCCTGCCGGTTGCGTGCCGAGGGATTCAAGGTGGCCGGCGTGGCCGATCCCACGCGCTATCGCTGACCGGTCATGCACAATGAGGCAGGACATCCGCCGGGAGGCGGCGGCTCCAGTGCGGCGTTGGTCGCGACCCGGCCTGCATCTGGCGGGCGGCTGCGCTAGAATTCGCGCGCCGGCGTAGTGCCGGTGGCACCGGGTCGTTAGCTCAGTCGGTAGAGCATCGGACTTTTAATCCGCTGGTCGATGGTTCGAATCCATCACGACCCACCACTGCCTCCATGCGACCCCGCGCAAGCGGGGTTCGTGCGTTCTGGCGTATACGCGGTCCGTCGCTGCCGGGTAGAGACCCCTTGCGGTCAGGCAGCCGCGTCACAGTCGAACAGCTGCTGCAGCACGTCGTCGCCGTAGCGGTCCAGCTTGCTCTGGCCGATGCCGGGGATGCGCGCCAGCTCGTCGAGGTCGTCGGGCGCGGCCTGCGCAATGGCCCGCAGCGTGGCGTCGTGGAAAATCACGTACGCGGGGACGTTCTGCTCGCGCGCCGTCGTGGCGCGCCACTCGCGAAGTGCATCGAAACGCAGCTGTGCGTCGGGCGGCAGGTCGATCAGGGGGGCGGCGGCGCCGCGCCGGTCCCGGCGGCTGCTGCGCGGCAGCTCGCGACGCATCGCCAGCCGTTGCTCGCCGCGCAGGACCGGGCCCGCCTGCGATGTCAGGCGCAGCGCGTTATGGCGATCGACATCCGCTTCCAGCAGCCCGAACGCCACCAGCTGCCGGAACACGCCGCTCCACTGCCGTGCGTCGAGGTCGGCACCGATCGCCCAGGTGCTGAGCGACTCGTGGCCGAAGCGCTGGGTCTTCTCGGTCGACACGCCGCGCAGCACGTCGATGACGTGGCCGGCACCGAAGCGTTGCCCGGTGCGGTACACGCATGACAACGCCTTGCGCGCCGCGTCGGTGGCGTCCCAGGTCTGCGGCGGCTCCAGGCAGTTGTCGCAGTTGCCGCACGCGCCGGCGTGCGATTCGCCGAACCAGTCCAGCAGGGCCTGCCGGCGGCAGCGGGTCGACTCGCAATAGCCCAGCAGCGCGTCGAGCTTGCGCAACTCGAGCTGCTTGCGCTCCTCGGTGGCCTCGCCCTGACCGATCATCTGGCGCAGGTTGACGACGTCGCCCAGGCCGTAGCTCATCCACGCCTCGGCGGGTGCGCCGTCGCGGCCGGCGCGCCCGGTCTCCTGGTAGTAGCCCTCGATCGACTTGGGCAGGTCGACATGGGCGACGAACCGCACGTCCGGCTTGTCGATGCCCATGCCGAAGGCGATCGTCGCCACCATCACCACGCCGTCCTCCTGCAGGAAGCGGCGCTGGTTGGCGGCGCGCGTCTCGGCCGGCAGGCCGGCGTGGTAGGGCAGGGCCTTGACGCCGGCCGTCGCCAGCTGGTCGGCCAGCGTGTCCACGCGCTTGCGCGAGAGCGCGTAGACGATGCCGCTGTCGCCGCGGCGGTCGCCCAGGAAGTTCAGCAGGGCGCGCGCGCCGCTGCCGTCCTTCTGGACCACGCGGTAGCGGATGTTGGGGCGGTCGAAGGAACTGACGAAGGTGCGCGCATCCTCCAGTGCGAGCCGTTCGGCAATCTCGCGGCGCGTGGGCGCATCCGCCGTCGCCGTCAACGCAATGCGCGGCACCTCCGGCCAGCGCTCGTGCAGCACCGTCAGCTGCCGGTACTCGGGGCGGAAATCATGGCCCCATTGCGAGACGCAGTGCGCTTCGTCGATGGCGAACAGGGCGATGGGCGCGCGGTCGAGCAGGTCCAGGCAGCGGCCGGTCAGCAGACGCTCGGGCGCGACGTACAGCAGGTCGAGCTCGCCGTCGAGCAGGCGCCGTTCCACGTCCGCGGCGGTGGCGGCATCCAGGGTGGAATTGAGGCAGGCCGCGCGCACGCCCAGCTGTAACAGCGCATCCACCTGGTCCTGCATCAGCGCGATCAGCGGCGAGACCACGATGCCGCAGCCCTCGCGCAGCAATGCCGGCAGCTGGTAGCACAGCGACTTGCCGCCGCCGGTGGGCATCAGCACCAGGGCGTCGTCGCCGCGCACCAGGCAGTCGACGATCTCGGCCTGTTCGCCGCGGAAACCGGGGTGGCCGAAAGTGGAGCGGAGCAGGTCGAGTGCGCGGTCATTCATCGGCGCAAAGGGTAGCAAGCGCCCGTCGCAGCCACTGCGCGCCACGGCCGTCGGCGGGTCGGGAAACCCTGCCCGGCCGTGTCGGTGGCCTGCGCGCAAGAAAAAACCCGCCGGATCCGGCGGGTTTCTCCGATCAGGCCGCCGCGATCACTGCAGCAGCGAGCGCAGCATCCAGGCGTTCTTTTCGTGGACCTGCAGGCGCTGGATGAGCAGATCCTCGGTGGGGTTGTCGTCGGCGTCGTCGGCCAGGTCGGCGACCTTGCGCGCGGTGCGGCACACGGCCTCGTTGCCGACGGTCAACTGGCGCACCATCTCCCGCCAGTCGGCGGCGTCGCTCAGGCCCGGCTCCTCCGGAATGGACGACAGCCGGGTGAACTCGGCATACGAACCCGGGGCGTTGAACCCCAGTGCGCGGATACGCTCGGCGATCTCGTCCAGCGCGTTCCACTGCTCGGTGTACTGGGTTTCGAACATCACGTGGAGCGCGTTGAACATCGGTCCGGTGACGTTCCAATGGAAGTTGTGCGTTTTCAGGTACAGCGTGTAGCTGTCGGCCAGGAAGCGCGACAGGCCTTCGGCGATCTTCTTGCGATCCGCTGCGTCGATCCCGATATCGATGGCCGGTGCGTTGGATGCCGGCGCAGGCGAGGCGGCGGGGACGTTGGACGCCGTACGCCCGGCCTTGGGCTTGGAGCTCTTGGTCTTGGCCATGAGGTTTCTCCCTTCGTGGGGGTTGCAGTGACAATACGTGGCGCGGCCTTCCGCGTTAAATGGTTTGTTCTTCTCGATCCGATCAATGAAGCCTATCGACCGCCCCGACAGCATGGCGTCAACGAAAGCCGCCCTGCGTGAAGCCCGGGGCGCGATCGACGATGCCCTCAGCCGCGACCGCGGCCGCCTCCATGGCCTGTGGTCGCGTTGGAGCGGACGGCCGGAGGACACCGCCGCGCGCCAAGCGTTCGAGGCGCGGCTGGCGCAGTCGGTGGCGCAGCGTGAAACCCGGGCGGCGTCGCTGCCGCGCGCGCCGGTCGACCCCGCGCTGCCGATCGCGACCGAAGCCGAACGCATCGTCGAACTGATCCGCGCCCATCCGGTCGTGGTGATCGCCGGCGAGACTGGTTCGGGCAAGACGACGCAGATCCCCAAGCTGTGCCTGGCGGCCGGCCGCGGCGCGGCGGGCATGATCGGCTGCACGCAGCCGCGCCGGATCGCCGCGCGCGCCGTGGCGCGACGCGTGGCGGAGGAACTGGGCGTGCCGCTGGGCGGTGCGGTGGGGTACCAGGTGCGCTTCACCGAGAACGTCGGCGAGCAGACGGCGGTGAAGTTCATGACCGACGGCATCCTGCTGGCGGAGATCGCGTCGGACCGCTGGCTGTCGCGCTACGACACGATCCTGATCGACGAGGCGCACGAGCGCAGCCTCAACATCGACTTCCTGCTGGGCTACCTCAAGCAACTCCTGCAGCGCCGGCGCGACCTCAAGATCATCGTGACCTCCGCGACCATCGACACGGCGCGCTTTGCCGCGCATTTCGATGACGCGCCGGTGGTGAGCGTGGAGGGCCGCGGCTATCCGGTGGAGGTCCGTTACCGCCCGCTGGAAGGCGAGGGCGAATCCGGGGGGCGCACGGTCAACGAGGGCATCGTCGCCGCCTGCGACGAGATCACCCGGGAGGATCCGCGTGGCGACGTGCTGGTGTTCCTGCCTGGCGAGCGCGAGATCCGCGATGCCCACCAGGCGCTGGAGCGCCGCAAGTACCGCCACACCGAGGTGCTGCCGCTGTACGCGCGGCTGTCGGTGAAGGATCAGGACCGGGTGTTCAACCCGGGGCCGCAGCGCCGGATCGTGCTGGCCACCAACGTCGCCGAGACCTCGTTGACGGTGCCGCGCATCCGCTACGTGGTCGACCCCGGCCTGGCGCGCGTCAAGCGCTACAGCCCGCGTGCAAAGCTCGATCGGCTGCATATCGAGCCGGTCAGCCAGGCCAGCGCCGACCAGCGCAAGGGCCGCTGCGGGCGCATCTCCGAAGGCACCTGCTACCGCCTGTACCCGGAAGCGGACTTCGAATCGCGCCCGCGTTACACCGATCCGGAGATCCGTCGCGCCGCCTTGGCGGGCGTGATCCTGCGAATGCTGTCGCTGGGACTGGGGTCGATCGAGAACTTCCCGTTCCTGGAGCCGCCCGAGCCGCGCGCCGTGGCCGACGGCTGGCAGGAGCTGGCCGAGCTGGGTGCCGTCGACCACGTGGCCGACCACGGCAAGCGCGCGCTCACCGCCGTCGGGCGCGTGATGGCGCGGCTGCCGGTGGACGTCAAGCTCGCACGCATGCTGGTGGCGGCCAACGAGACCGGCTGCCTGCACGAGATGCTGGCGATTGCCGCGTTCCTGGGCATCCAGGACCCGCGCGAACGCCCCGCCGACCAGCGCGCCGCCGCCGACACCGCGCACGCGCAGTTCGCCGACCCCAAGTCCGAGTTCGTCGGCATCCTGAAGTTGTGGGAGGCCTACCAGACGGCGCACGAAGAGCTGACCCAGTCGAAGTTGCGCGGCTGGTGCGAGACGCATTTCCTGGGCTTCCTGCGGATGCGGGAGTGGCGCGAGCTGCACCGGCAACTGAAGCTGATGGCGGAGGAGCTGGGGTGGGACGTGACGCGGGTGGTGGCGCCGCACGATCCCGCGGCGCCTGCCGGCGCGGTGGCAGCCGCCATCGCGGCGGACGGGCACACGCGCGGCCCCCGACGACGGCGCGGTCGCGCGCGTTCGCCGGGGGCATCGCAACAGGCCAACGGAGGGGCGCCCGCGGCGCCGGTGCAGGCGACGGAGCCGGGGAAGGCGGCTGGCCGCCATGACGCATCGTCCTACGCACGCCTGCACCGTGCGCTGCTCGCCGGCCTGCCCACCCAGGTCGGGCACCGCGCCGACCGCGGGCTGTACGACGGCCCGCGCGGCCGCAAGTTCCAGCTGTTTCCCGGCTCGGTGCTGGCGAAGAAGCCGCCACCGTGGGTGCTGTCGGCCACGCTGCTGGACACCGAGCGCGTGTGGGCCCTGACCAATGCCGCGATCGAGCCGGAGTGGGCGATCGACGCCCTGCCGCACCTCCTGGCACGTCGCCACCACGACCCGCGCTGGGCGCGCTCGCAGGGGCGCGTGGTCGGCAGCGAACAGGTGTCGCTGTTCGGGCTGGTGCTGGCGCCCAAGCGCCCGGTGCACTACGGCGCGTTGTACCCGGACGAGGCGCGCGCGATCTTCGCGCGCGAAGCGCTGGTCACCGGGGAGATCAACACGCGCGTGGCCTTCCTGCCGCGCAACCTGGCGACGCTGCAGCGGGCCCGCGAGGAAGAGGCCAAGCAGCGCCGCGTCGGCCTGGTGGTCGACGAGGAGTGGATGGCGCAGTGGTACCTGGACCGGCTGCCCGCGCACGTGCACAACGCGCACGCGCTGGATGCGTGGTTCGGCAAGCTCGATGCCGCGTCGAAGGCGGCGCTGGAGTGGTCGCTGGACGATCTGATGGTCGGCGACGAAAGCGAGGCCGCGCGGTTCCCGGCGGTGCTCACGGTGGGCGATGCGAGGCTGGCGGTGCGTTACCGCTTCGAACCCGGCGCGCCCGACGACGGCATGACGGTCGCGGTCCCCCTGCACCTGCTGGGTGCGCTGGACCCTGCACAGGTGTCGTGGCTGGCCCCGGGCTTCGTCGGCGACAAGGCCGCGGCGCTGATCCGCGGCCTGCCCAAGACGCTGCGCCGCAACTTCGTGCCGGCACCGGATTTCGCCCGCGCGTTCGCCGAGGCGCACTCGCGGCATGACGATGACGACTTCGCCGGCACGCTGGCGCGCTTCCTCCGCCGCGCCACCGGTGTCGACGTGGCACGCAGTGAGTTCGACGAACCGGCGCTGGAGCCGCACCTGCGCATGAACATCCGGTTGCTCGACCGTGATGGCCGTGGCGTGCTCGCCGCATCGCGCGACATCGAGGGTCTCAGGCAGCGCTTCGCGGCCGCCGCGGCCGAGGCCTTCGCCGCGCGGGCGGCCGAGGGCCTCGCGCAGGTTGGCTTGCTGGCATTCCCAGCATCCCCGGTGCCGCGCTCGGTGCCCGGCGCCGGCGGCGTGCCGGCATGGCCGGCGTTGCATGACGACGGCGACAGCGTGTCGCTGCAGGTCCACGCGCAACGCGAGGATGCAGAGCGCGCGCATCCGCCCGGCGTACGCCGCCTGCTGGCCATGGCGCTGGGCGACCGCCTGCGCCAGGCCCGCAAGCAGCTGCCGGTGCCGCCACGCACGGCGCTGCAGTACGCGGCGCTGGAGTCGCAGGGCGCACGGCCGGGACCGGCGGGCGAAGGCGACCGATTGCGGGCCGACCTCGTGCAGGGGGCATTCGACGCGCTGACGGCGGACGGGCTCGACGACATCCGCGATGCCGAGGCGTTCGCCACGCGCCGTGAGGCGGTGGGCAAGGGGCTGTTCGCCGAATCGGTGGAGCGGCTCAGGCTGGCCGAAGCCATTCTGGACGGCGTCGCGGACGTGCGCGGTGCGCTGGAATCGCCGCTGATGGGCTGGGCGAGCGGCAACCTGGACGACATGCGCGCACACCTGGCGGCGCTGGCGCCGCCGGGGTTCCTCAGCACCACGCCCCAGCAGGTGTTGCGCGACTACCCGCGCTACCTGAAGGCACTGGCGCTGCGGGGCGAACGCGCGCTGCGCGACCCGATGCGCGATCAGGCGCGCATGCTGGAAATCAAGCCGTTTGCCGACGCCCTGGCGGATGCAGCACGGCGCGGTGTCGTCGACCGGCCGGAATGGCAGACGCTGCGTTGGGACCTGGAAGAGCTGCGCGTCTCGCTGTTCGCCCAGGAGCTCGGGACGAAGGGCGTGTCGGCCAAGAAACTGGCCAATCGGCTTCAAGCGCTGAAGGCACCCTAAGCCGGCCCGCTACTTGATGCGCTTCACCTTGGCACGCTTGTTATAGCCCTCTACCGACATATACCAGACGTTTCCAATCGCAGCGGGGGAGATGCGGGTGGCCGGATCTTGAAGACGAACCCCTGCCAGTCGAGCATCGTCGACTTGTTCCCAAACATGGCCGTTGTCGAGGGTGTAGGTACGGCCCTTACCGAAGCCGCGGAAGTCACCTTGGATATGGGCGACGATAGGCTCGGCGGAACCAAATGACAGAAAACCTCGATTCTCTTGCTCGATCTTCGACTTTGCCGCCGCCGCCGCCGCCGCGGTCTCCTGCGAGAGCGTCCGCCCCAGCCACGCGTTGAGGCTGGCCAACTGCTCGGGGCTCAGGCGATCGAGGCCCGCATTGCGGAACTCCTCCGGCGTCATTTCCTGCTCGATCAGCCGCGGTGCGTCCTGCGCAACGGCGGCCAGCGGAACGAGCACGAGTGCGAGCGAGAGGGCGAGCGGGCGAAGCGAGCGGACACGAATCGGAAGCATTGGCCTGTTCCTCGGACGGGATGGTCGCTAGTGTAGACGTGAAACTTTCGACCGCGACCCGCCCGCGATGCCCCCCGCGTCCCTCTTTTCCCCCGCCGTGCTGGACCATCCGGCCGTAGTCGGCTTGCCGGCCGCGTGGCGCGAAGCGCTGGAGGAAGGGGCCGGCGGCCAAGCGGCTGCGGCGGCGGAGCCGGTCGATGTGACGGTATCGGTACTGGACGCATTGGCCCGGCTCGATGCGGACGCCGACACCGTGATGGCCGCGTTACTCCATGCGGCGCCCGACATGCTGCCCGCGCTGGGGCCGGAGTTCCCGAAGCGGCATGCGGCGGTGATGGCGCTGCTCGACGGACAGCACGCGGCCGCGCAGGTCTGGGCGCTGCATGCCGAACATCCGGGCCGTGGCGGCAGCGAAGGCCTGCGCCGGCTGTTGCTGGCGATCGTCCGCGACCTGCGGGTGGTGCCGATCCTGCTTGCGCGGCAGCTGGCGTGGATGAAACAGGCCGGCGACCTGCCCGACGCGCAACGCCGCGCGCTGGCGGCGCTGACCCGGGACATCCACGCACCGCTCGCCAACCGCCTGGGCATCTGGCAGCTGAAGTGGGAGCTGGAGGACCTGGCGTTCCGCCACCTCGAACCCGAGACCTACCAGCGCATCGCCCGCCTGCTGGACGAGAAGCGCGGCGCGCGCGAGCGGTATATCGAGCAGGTCAAGCAGGTGCTGCGCGAGGCGATGGCCGCGCAGGGCATCGAGGCCGACGTGGCCGGCCGGCCGAAGCACATCTACAGCATCTGGCGGAAGATGCAGCGCAAGGGCGCGCCGATCGGCGAGCTCTACGACCTGCGCGCGGTGCGGGTGCTGGTGGACGATGTCGCCGCCTGCTACGCCGCATTGGGCGTCGTGCATGCGACCTGGGTGCCGATCCCCAGCGAGTTCGACGATTACATCGCGCGTCCCAAGCGCAACGACTACCGGTCGCTCCACACCGCCGTCATCGGCCCGGAAGGCAAGACGCTGGAGGTGCAGATCCGCACCCACGACATGCACCGGCAGGCCGAGCTCGGCGTGGCGGCGCACTGGCGCTACAAGGAAGGCGGGCGGGGCGCGGATGCCGCATTCGACCGCAAGATCGCCTGGATGCGGCGGCTGCTGGAAGAAGGCGGTGGCCGCGACGATGCCGGCCTTGCCGGCGAACTAGACACCGAACTGGTCGAGGACCGGATCTACGCACTGACGCCCAGGGGTGAAGTGATCGACCTGCCGGTCGGCTCGACGCCGCTGGACTTCGCCTACCGGGTGCATACCGAGGTCGGCCACCGCTGCCGCGGGGCCAAGGTGGACGGCCGGATCGTGCCGCTGGACCACCGCCTGCGCACCGGTGACCGCGTCGAGATCATGACCGCCAGGACCGGTGAGCCGCGCCGCGACTGGCTGGTCGAGGCCAACGGCTTCCTGGCCAGCCCACGCTCGCGCGAGAAGGTGCGCAGCTGGTTCCACAAGCTGGACCGTGCACGCAACGAGACCGAAGGCCGGGAGCTGCTGGAAAAGGAGCTGCGGCGGCTGGGACTGCTCGGCGCGGATCTCGGGCCGGCACGCGAGAAGTTCCACCTGGCCACCGACGGCGACCTGCATGTGCAGGTGGCCCTGGGCGACCTCGGGCCGCACCAGGTGGCGCGCGTGCTGGCCGAGCACGAGCGCAGTGGCGAGGCGGCGCCTGAAACCGCACCTCTCCCGGTCGAACCCCGCCGCGCCGGCCGCAGCCGCCCGGGCGACTTCACCGTGCAGGGCGTGGGCAATCTGCTGGTGCAGATCGCGCGCTGCTGCCAGCCGCTGCCGGGCGAGCCGATCCTGGGCTACCTCACCCGGGGGCGCGGCGTCACCGTGCACCGGCCGGATTGCGTCGCGCTGCAACGGCTGCTTGCGCGCCAGCCACAGCGCGTACTTCCCGTGGAATGGGGGCGCACGGGCAGCGGCTACGACGTTGATGTCGAGGTGGTCGCGCTGGACCGCAAATGGTTGCTGAAGGAAGTCACCAACGCCATCGCGCAGGGCAACGCCCACGTGTCGGCCATCCACAGCGACCACGAGCGCAATGGGGCGCGGGTACGGCTGCGGCTGCGGTTGCGCGTCAACGACTACGGGCAACTCTCGTCGCTGCTGGGCAAGCTGGCAGCGTTGCCCGGCGTGGAGCGCGCGCAGCGGCTGTAGCCGTCGCAACGCGGTGGCGCGTCCTTTTGGATCACACCCTTGGATGGCGCTGGCGTCTATGCTCTGCCGGGAATGCCGCACCCGCCCTACACCGACCCACCGCGCCGGCGGTCACCCCGGCCACACATGGATGCCGCCCTCCGGCGGCTGCACGGGCTGACCCCGATGCAGCGGGCGGCAGCGGTCGCACTGGCGGGCCTGCTGACGGTGCTCCTGGTGGTCTTCGGGCTGTTCTCCGACGGGCTGTGGCCGGAAACGCGCGCCCAGCAGTTGCGTCGGGAGGCCGCCGAAGCGTTGGCGCGCGGTCACCTGAGCGCGGCCGATGGCAGCGGCGCACGCGAGCTGTACGAGGCGGCGCTGGCGCTGGACCCGGACCGTCCCGATGCGCGCGATGGCCTGACGCTGGTCGGGCACGCGGCGCTGGCCCGCGCCGATGCGCAGATCGATGCGGGCCAGTTCGCCGGGGCACGGCAGTCGCTGGCGCTGGCGCGCGCGATGACCGTGCCGCGCCCACGGCTCCAGGCGCTGGAAACCCGTCTGCGGCAGCGCGAGCTCGGCGACGCCGGCGTCGACCGGCTGCTCGACGTGGCCGACGCCGCACGCCGCGGCGGCCGCCTCGATGGCGAGGGGTACACCGCCCTGCAGCTGTACCAGCGTGTGCTGGCCCTGGAGCCCGACAACGTGCGTGCCCTGGAAGGACGCGAGGACACCCTGTCGGAGTTGCTGGCGCAGTCGCGCGCCATGCTGGCGCGCGGCGCGTTGGCGGATGCCGCGGCCGTGCAGGCGCGCGTCGCCGACGCCGACGCCGGCCACATGGACCTGCCCGAAGCCCGTGCCGCGCTGGCATCGGCGCTGGACGCACGGCTGTCGCGCGCCGAGACCGGCCTCCAGCGCGGCCGGCTGCCCGAGGCCCTGGCCGGCTTCCAGGCCGTGCTCGAGGCCCGTCCTGACGATGTCCGCGCCGCGGGCGGCGTGCGTCGCACGCTGCACGGGTACGTGCAACGCGTCGTCGGGCTGGCCGCCGACTTCCGCTTTCCCGAGGCGGAGGCCGCGCTGGCACAGGCGGCGGCGGTGGACCCGGCGATGCCCGGGCTGGACGAGGCCCGCCGCCGTCTCGCGGCCGCCCGTTCGAGCCAGGCCCGCCTGGGCGCCGCCGGCACGCCCGCCACCGCCGCCGGGCGTGAGCGGGTCAGGGCCCTGTTGGACGCCGCCGCGCGGGCCCGCGATCGTGGCGACCTGCTGACCCCACCGGGTGAAAGCGCGTTCGACAAGATTGCCGCAGCCCGGGCACTGGCCCCGCGGGACGCGGCGGTGGGAGAGGCCGCGGCGGCCCTGCTGCCGGCCGCCCAGCGTTGCTTCGAGGATGCCTTGCGCGAGAACCGCCTGATCGCCGCAGGCGCATGCCTGGAGGCGCGCGAGGCCCTGGGCGAGGCGCGGAGTGCGGCGCTGGCCGCCCGCCGCCGTCTGGCACAGCGCTGGCTGGCGGTCGGCGAGGAACGCCTCGGCGCCAGCGAGATCGCCGCGGCCCAGCGTGCACTGGACCAGGCCCGCACCCTCGATCCCGATGCAGACGGCCTGGGTGCGTTCGCGCACCGGGTACGGGCCGCTTCGACGGCGCTGGACTGAGTTGGCCTGGCGGCCTGCGCCCAGTACGACCCGGCGCACCACGTCGCGCGTCGCGTCGAAGGGAATACGGCGCGCCACGTGATCGCGACCGTGCGTTGGACGCCCCTGCCACGGGGCAGGACCCGCCGGCCGTCACCGCCCGCGGGCGCGCTGCACCCGGTGGACGGCACCGTTATTGTCGGAGCAGTGCATCGAGGCGCGACGCCAGACGGCTCCAGCCGAACTCGGCAACCCCGCCCACGCCCAGTGACAGGCCATGCTCCAGCGTCGCGGCAGCCTTGCGCGCCACCAACTCGCGCAGACGGGTCGCGATGCTGCCGGCATCGGGTGCGCTGACCCAGCCCCGGTGCCGATCACGCACGAGCGCAGCTACTGCATCGCCCAGTGCATCTCCCAGATGCAGGATGGGACGGCCGGCGCCCAGGTATTCGTAGCACTTGCCCGGCACCTGCATCACGTCGCGGTTGGCGAGGTTGACCAGCACGTCGGCGCCGCGCTGCGTCGCAAGCGCGGTGCGGTGGGGGAGGAAGCCGAGCAGGCGGATGCGGTCAGGGTGGCGCTGGATGGCCTGGAGCAGCGCGTCAGGTGCATGCACCGTGGCGATGTTCAGGCGCACCCCGGGCGTGTCCAACACCGCCTGCAACAGCGCATCGGCTGACCGGAACGCGTAGAAGCTGCCGGTGTAAAGCAGCTCCAGACGCGCGGGGTCGAAATCGACGGCGGTGGCATCGGACGGGCGCCCGCTGTCATCGAAGCCCTGTGTCAGGACGCTGATCGGCGCCGCGTGGCCATGCCGCTCCCGCAACACGTCGCGTGCCGATGGCGTGGTCACCAGCACGTGCTCGGCCTCGCGGCACACGTCGGCTTCAAGCCGTTGCGCGCGGGCACGCCAGCGGGGTGGCGTGTAAGGCGCGAGGACGGGGTCGGCCAGGTCGGCGATCCAGCGGAACCCTGCGCGGTGCGCGCGCAGTCCGAGCTCCAGTGTCGTTGCCGGCTCGTGGGAGCTGATCACCACGTCCGGCCGCACCTGTTCAAGCAGCGCGTCCAGGCGTGCCCGCCCAATCTTCAGCCACTCGCCGCGCAGGTCGGGGAACCAGACGAATTCGGCCAGCCGTTGAAGCAAGGACGAGAGCTTCTGCTTCCATCCACTGCGGGACGCGCGCGCGGGTGGGGCGTCGGATCCAGCCCGCGCGGATGCCGCGCTGCGGACCCGTTCGCGATGGCGCCGACGGCGCGCAACCAGCCCCCGGATATGGCCGGCGTAGGTGCGGTGCACGCTAAGACCCTCGGGCAGGGCCGGAAGGCCGGGCGTGGTCCCGCCCAGGTCGATGGTCAACACGTGGACCTCGTGGCCCAGGCGGTGCAGCTCCCGGCACAGGTAGGCCCAACGCAGCGATTGCGGCGAAGGGCTGGGCGGGAACTCGTAAGCGATCAGGAGCAGGCGCATCGGATCGGATCGGGCCAGGGATGTGGAGTCGGCATCAGGGGGCGCGCCGGGCGAAGGTCGCTTCGGCCACGGCCAGCGCTGCCTCCGCGGAGAAGTGCCGACGGACACTCTCGCGTCCCCGGTCGGCCAGCGCCTGCCAGAGCACGGCGTCGTCATACACGCGCAGGACCTGGGCCGCGAATCCGGCCGCATCGTCGGCGACCAGCACCTCACGCCCCGCCTGGAGGTGCATGCCTTCCACCGCGCATGCGGTCGCCACCACCGGCTGCCCGTGCGCCATCGCCAGGTTGACCTTGCCTTTTACACCCGCACCGAAGCGCAGCGGCGCCAGGCCGACGCGGCAGCCGTCCAGCAATGGCTGCAGGTCCGGGACATGGCCGTGCATCACGATGCCTCGTTCGCCCGTACAGCGGGGCGGGGGGTCAAGTCCCGGGTCGCCCACCACGTGCAGGCGCACATCCGGCCGGGCCGCACGCACACGCGGAAAGATGTCCGCCAGAAGCCACGCCAACGCGTCGCGGTTGGGCGGGTGGCGCAGCCCCCCCACGAACAGCAGGTCCCGGCGGTCATCGAACGGCAGGCCGGCGGTATCGGCCGCCATGATGTTGGAGAGCACGCGCACGTCGGCGTCCGGGACCTCGCGCCGCAGCATGTCGCGTTCGACCGGGCTGACCACCCAGGTCGTATCCGCGCGGCGCACCAGGGACAACTCGCGGCGGCGCGTGCCCTCGGCAGAACGCCGCAGCACGCAACGCGCGCTCAGATCGGCCTCTCGGCGCTCGCGCAGGTGGTGCAAGTCAACGGTGTCGAACACCAGCGTCGCCGCGGGCGCGACCGAACGCAGGAACGGCAGCCAGTGCCCGGCGGTGTCGTGCCGGCACAGGACGGCGGACGACAGCGTAGAGGCATGTGCACGGACCCATGCCGCGGCGTGGCGCCGGGCCGGCACATGGACGCCATCGGCGCGGAGTGCATTGGCGGCTGTCCCCTCGCTGCCGCCGTCGTCGGCGATGAAGGCCACCGCATGTCCGGCGGAGACCAGTGCCCGCATCAACCCGACGATGCGCATCGATCCGGAATCGCGGTCCGGCTGCGGCAGCGACGTATCGACGATCAGGCACCAGGGTTGGCGGGTGTCCATCGCGGCGCTCGGCAGGCCCGCGGAATACGCCCCGGGGGGTGTGCCGGTGCGCGTCGACACGTTGCTGGAGCGCGCGGTCGCCCGCCTCAACGTGGCCGTCCATCCGTTGCCCAGCAGGCTCCTCCACGCCCGCCTGAGCAGGCTCGAGTGACGCCGGAGATGGAAAAGCAGGGTGGGGTGCACGTGGCGTTTGAACCGCTCGATGAACGAGCGCGGGATGATACCGACCCCGGCCGCCTGCCGACCGCTGTCCGAGCGGGGCGGTGCGATAGACTCCGGCGTTCACACGCACTGCAGGCCCGTCGCGCCAGTGGCCCGAACCGATTACGACGACGATTTCGACTCCGACGATGCCGCGCAGGGCGATCGGCCCCAATGGCGCCGGCGCCTGGTCACTTGGACCCTGGCGGCGATCGGGCTCGGCCTGGGCTTCCTGATTCCGTACACGCTCTACCTCAACCACGAGGTCGGCCAGCGGTTCGACCAGTTGCGCTGGCAGATCCCCACCCGCGTGTTCGCGCGGCCGCTGGTGTTGGCGCCGGGCGTGGCGATGGGGCCGGAAACGCTCAAGACCGAGCTCGACGCCGCCGCTTACCGCGAGGGCGACGGCCGCCGGCCCGGCAGCTATGCGCGCGATGGCCGCCGCTGGCGGATTTCCAGCCGCGGCTTCGATGACATCGACGGCGCCGTGCCCGCGCGGCGCCTGGAGGTGGTCGTCTCCGGTGGGCGGATCTCGAGCGTCCGCGACGCCGACACCAAGCGCGAACTCAAGTCCGCCCGCCTGGACCCCGCCCGCATCGCCACCCTGTACGGCCAGAAGCAGGAGGAGCGCCGCCTGGTGAACATCCAGGAGGTGCCCGAGCTTCTGGTCACCGGCCTGCAGGCGGTCGAGGACCGCGATTTCGCGCACCACCACGGCATCGACCTGTCGGGCATGGTCCGCGCCGCGTGGGTCAACTTCCGTGCCGGCGAGGCCCGTCAGGGCGCCAGCACGCTGACCCAGCAGCTGGCCCGCAGCGGCCTGCTGGGCATCGGGCGCGAGCAGACCTGGTCGCGCAAGTTCAACGAAATCCTGTACGCGATGCTGATCGAGGCGCGCTACGACAAGGACGTGATCCTCGAGGCCTATCTCAACCAGGTGTACCTGGGCCAGCGCGGGGCGCAGGCGATCCACGGCGTGGCCGCCGGCGCGGAGTTCTGGTTCGGGCGCGACCTGGCCGACCTCAGCCCCGAACAGATCGCGCTGATGGTCGGCATCGTGCGCGGGCCGTCGTACTACGACCCGCGCCGGCACCCCGAGCGGGCCCGCGAGCGCCGTGATTTCGCCCTCGGCGAGATGCACGAAACCGGGCTGCTCGACGACGCCGGGTACAAGGCCGCGCTCGCGGCGCCACTGGGTGTCACCGAAAACCCCGGCAGCGTCGCCGCGAACCGCTTCCCGGCCTACGTCGACCTCATCCGGCGGCAGCTGGCGCGCGAATACCCGGCCGATGCGCTGGCCGGCGCCGGCCTGCGCGTGATGAGCGCGATGGTGCCCTCGGCGCAGGCGCAGGCCGAAGGGGCCGTCGTGCGCACGCTCGAGAGCCTCGACAACGACAAGCGGCCGCCGCTGGAAGCCGGTGTGGTCGTGACGGACGTGCATAACGGCGACGTGGTGGCCGTGGTGGGCAGCCGCCAGGTGGCCGTCCACGGCTTCAACCGCGCCATCGAGGCGCAGCGGCCGGTGGGCTCGCTGCTCAAGCCCTTCGTCAACCTGCTGGCGCTCGCCCAGCCGGAGCGCTTCTCGCTGGCCAGCTGGGTGGACGACTCGCCCGTCACGGTTTCGCTGGGCCGGGGCCGCGAGTGGAGCCCGAAGAACTCCGACGGCCGCAGCCACGGCAGCGTGCGCCTCATCGACGCGCTGGCGCAGTCCTACAACCAGGCCACGGTGCGCATCGGCATGCAGGTGGCCCCGGAGCGGCTGGCGGCCCTGATCCGCACGCTGGCCGGCATCGAGGCCGAGCCCAACCCCGCGCTGATCCTCGGCTCGCTGGACCAGAGCCCGTACGCGATGGCGCAGCTCTATCAGTTTCTCGCGTCGGGTGGCGAAATCCAGCCGCTGCACGCGGTGCGGGGCGTGGTCGACGCCGATGGCCGCACGCTCAACCGCTACGACAAGGCACCGGCCCCGGCGCAGGAAGGCGACGCGATCGCCGCGCGCCTGATCACCATCGCCCTGCAGCACGCCGTCACCAACGGCACGGCGCGCCGGCTGATGGCCGACGGTCTGGGCCGCCTGTCGCCGGCCGGCAAGACCGGCACCAGCAATGACGGCCGCGACAGCTGGTTTGCCGGCTGGACGGGCGACCACCTCGCGGTGGTCTGGGTCGGCAACGACCAGAACGAGGCCACCGGCCTCTACGGCGCCAGCGGCGCGATGCGGGTGTGGTCGTCGATGTTCTCCCGCCTGCCGACGTCGAAGCTCGAAGTCGGCGACGACGGCATCGAATGGCACTGGGTCGTGGGGTCCAACGTACGCGACGCGCAGTGCCCCGGGGCGCGCCGGTTCGCGTTCGTGGCCGGCTTCGCGCCGGCGTATTCGCCGTGCCCTGCGCCCGAGCCGGTGCAGCCGGAGTCGGGCGGCTGGCGCGACTGGTTCGGCTTTGGCGATCGCGACGACGAGCCGCAGGCGCCACCGCCGCCGCCGACAGGAGAGGAACTGTGATCCGTGCGGGCAGGGCCGCGCTTGCGGCGACCGGCCTCGCCGCGCTGCTGGCCGCGTGCGCGACGGCCACACCCGAGCCGGCCGTCCCGGCCTTCGACACCGCCGCTGCGGTGCGCGCCGTGCGTGCTGCCGGCGAGGCGGACGCCAAGGAGCTGAGCGTCCAGCCGCTGCGCGACCCGCAGGTCGAGGATCTGCGCCAGGATGCAGCGGCGCTGGAGGCGCGCGGCATGGTGCAGGGCGCAGCC
Organism: uncultured Lysobacterales bacterium; assembly: GCA_946886865.1. The sequence goes on from CAMPJI010000025.1 coordinate 28,985, forward strand.
GATGCCTTGGACCGCGCGCTGGCCATCACGCCGGATGACCCGGCGCTGCTGCAGGAGCGGGCGGAAGTCGCGCTGCTGCTGGGCGACACCGCCACGGCGGCGCAGCTGGCCACGCGCGCGTTCGACCTGGGTTCGCAGGTCGGTCCGCTCTGCCGGCGCCACTGGGAAACCCTCGCCCAGGTCCGCCTGGCCACGCCGGTGCCGGCGGAGGGCGCGCCTGTCGCTGCCTCGGTCGAAGAGGCGCGCGAGCGGCGCGACGCCTGCACCGTCGCCCCGCCCCCGCGGTTTTGACCGCAGTGGACGGCGGGCGGCTCGCGGCGGCATCGCGTGCGGCCCTGGAGGAGGGCGGCGACCTGGCGAGCGCGATCGCCGCGTTCGCGCCACGCCCCGCGCAACAGGACCTGGCCGTTGCCATCGCCGAAGCGTTCGAATCCCGCGAAGCCTTGCTGGCCGAGGCCGGCACCGGCACCGGCAAGACCTTCTCCTACCTCGTGCCGGCGATCCTGTCGGGGCTGCGCACCATCGTGTCGACCGGCACGCGCGCGCTGCAGGACCAGCTCTACCACCGCGACCTGCCGCGCGTGCGCGATGCGCTCGGCGTCGGGGTGAAGACGGCGCTGCTGAAAGGTCGTGCCAACTACCTGTGCCACTACCGGCTCAACCAGGCCAAGGGCGAACCGCGCTTCGGCAGCCGCGAAATGGCGGCGCAGTTCCAGCGCATCGTCGCGTGGGCCGGGCGTACACGCATGGGCGACCTCGCCGAGCTCGAGGCACTGCCCGACGACTCGCCGCTGGTGCCGATGGTCACCTCGACCGCCGACAACTGCCTGGGCAGCGAGTGCCCGTTCTTCTCCGAGTGCTTCGTCGTGCA
>CAMPJI010000026.1 GCA_946886865.1 uncultured Lysobacterales bacterium
TGGCCAGCACGTTCTTGCGCAGCGCCTTGACCGTGGAGCGGGCGATGATCTGCGAGCCGATCGCGGCCTGGATCGCCACGTCGAACATCTGCCGCGGGATCAGCTCCTTCATCTTCTCGGTCAGGTCGCGACCGCGCCGGTCGGCGTGGCTGCGGTGCGTGATGATGCTCAGCGCATCGACCTTGTCGCCGTTGATGAGCGTGTCCACGCGCACGAACGGGCCGGCCTGGAAGCGCAGGAAGTGGTAGTCCAGCGAGGCGTAACCGCGGCTCACCGACTTGAGGCGATCGAAGAAGTCCAGCACCACCTCGGCCATCGGCAACTCGTAGCTGATCTGCACCTGGCTGCCCATGTAGGTGATGCCGATCTGGTTGCCGCGCTTCTCCTCGCACAGGGTGATCACGTTGCCGACGTAGTCCGGCGGCGTGAGGATGTTGGCGCGGATGATCGGCTCACGGATTTCCTCGACCTGGTTCACCGGCGGCAGCTTGGCCGGGTTGTCCATCGACACGATGGTGTCGTCGGTCTTGAGCACTTCGTACACCACCGTTGGCGCGGTGGTGATTAGGTTGAGGTCGTACTCACGCTCCAGGCGCTCCTGCACGATCTCCATGTGCAGCATCCCCAGGAAGCCGCAACGGAACCCGAAGCCCATCGCCTCGGACGATTCCGGCTCGAAGCGCAGCGCGGCATCGTTGAGGCGCAGCTTTTCCAGCGCTTCGCGCAGGTCCGGGTAGTCGTCGGCATCGACCGGGAACAAGCCCGCGAACACGCGCGGCTGCATTTCCTGGAAGCCCGGTAGCGGCTTCTCCGCCGGGTCCGCGGCTAGCGTCAGCGTGTCACCGACGGGCGCGCCGTGGACGTCCTTGATGCTGGCGTTGACCCAGCCCACCTCGCCCGGGCCCAGGCGCTGCAGCTCCTTGCGCTTGGGCGTGAACACGCCGACGTTGTCGACCTGGTGGCTGCGACCGGTCGACATCACCTTCAGCTTGTCGCCGGGCTTGATCTCGCCCTGCATGATGCGCACCAGCATCACTACGCCCAGGTAGTTGTCGAACCACGAGTCGATGATCAACGCCTGCAGCTTGTCGGTGTCGCGCGGCTTGGGCGGCGGGATGCGCGTGACGATCGCCTCCAGCACGTCCTCGACGTTCAGCCCGGTTTTGGCACTGACCGCCACCGCATCGGACGCATCGATGCCGATGACGGCCTCGATCTCGGCCTTGGCGCGTTCGATGTCGGCTGTGGGCAGGTCGATCTTGTTGAGCACCGGCACCACTTCCAGGCCCTGCTCCACCGCGGTGTAGCAGTTGGCGACCGACTGCGCTTCCACGCCCTGCGCGGCGTCGACCACCAGCAGCGCGCCTTCGCAGGCAGCCAGCGAGCGGCTGACTTCGTAGCTGAAGTCGACGTGCCCGGGGGTGTCGATGAAGTTGAGGAAGTACGTCTGGCCGTCGCGCGCGGTGTACGGCAACGACACGGACTGGGACTTGATGGTGATGCCGCGTTCGCGCTCGATCGGATTGGAATCCAGGACCTGCGCTTCCATCTCGCGCGTCGTGAGGCCGCCGCAGAGGTGGATGATGCGGTCGGCCAGGGTCGACTTGCCGTGGTCGACGTGGGCGATGATGGAAAAGTTGCGGATCTGCTGCATGCGGGGACGCGACCGGGGCCCGTTAGGCCAGAAAGGAATGGGCCAGGAAAATCAACGGTCGATTATCGCACACGGCACGCGCCCGCCCCCGCGGTGGGGACGCGTGCCGCGTGTTCGGGTGATCAGCTGCCGGCTGTGACCGCCACGTACTGCGTGCCCGCGCCCCGTCGCACCAGCAGCATCACGGTCTCGCCCTCGTCCAGCCCCGCCAGCTGCCGATTGAGGTCGGCGGCACTGGCGACGGACGTGCGGCCCACCGACAGCACGACGTCGCCGGCCTGAAGGCCCGCCTCGCGCGCCGGGCCGGGCTGCACCGACACGATGCGAACGCCCTCGTCGGCCTCGAGGCCCAACTGGCGGCGCTGCTGGGCGTCCAGATCCTGCGGGATGACGCCGATCGCATTGGCGGGCGCCGCCTCCGCTTCAGCACGGGGGGCACGATTGCCACTGCTGGCAGCGACCGCGCCGCCCAGTTCGCCGAGCACGACATCGATCTCGATCTCACGGCCATTACGCAGCAGGGTGATCTCCACCCGTTCGCCCGGGGCCTTGAGGCCGATCAACGGCGGGAGGTCACTGGATGCACTGACCTCCCGACCATCGACTGCGGTGATCACGTCCATCCGCTCGATGCCGGCCTTGTCGGCCGCGCTGCCGGGTTCGACACCCGCCACCAGAGCGCCTTCCGCAACGGGCAGGCCCAGGGCACGCGCATGCTCGGCCGTCACTTGCTGCACGTTGACGCCCAGCAGGCCGCGGCTGACACGCCCGCTGTCGCGCAACTGCTCGGCCGCGTTCATCGCAACGTCGATCGGAATGGCGAAGCTCACGCCCATGTAGCCGCCGGAGTTGGAGAAGATCTGCGAGTTGATGCCCACGACCTCTCCGCTGGTGTTGAGCAGCGGGCCGCCCGAGTTGCCCCGGTTGATGGCCACGTCGGTCTGGATGAAGGGCACGTACTGCTGGCCGGCATACGGATTGCTGCGGCCGACCGCGCTGACGATACCCGCCGTCACCGAGTGCTCGAGCCCGAATGGCGAGCCGATCGCGATTACCCACTGACCCGCCTGGGTGCGGCGTGCATCGGCCAGGCGCAGGAACGGCAGCCCGTCGGCATCGATCTTGAGCAGGGCGACATCCGACTCCTCGTCGCTGCCGACCACCTCGGCCGTGAATTCGCGACGGTCCGAAAGGCGCACCTGGACGGTACCGGCGCCGTCCACCACGTGGTGGTTGGTCAACAGGTAACCGTCGTCGGAAATGAGGAAGCCCGTGCCCTGCGACACGCCGCCGCGACCCTCCGGCGCCTCGGGGAATGGCATGCCGGGCCCGAAGAAGCGGCGGAAAATCTCCGGGATCTGCTCCTGCCCGGGCGCTCCACCGCGCGCGGTGCGCGGCGCGATCTCGGCGCTGACGTTCACCACCGCCGGGCCGACGCGTTCCACCAGCGACGTGAAGTCCGGCAGGCCGGTGACCAGCGGACGCGAGGGTTGGGACGATGGCGGCGGCGCAATCGGCTTTTCGCTGCCCTGCGCCCGGCGGGCTCCGTCGGGCGCCTGGGCGGTGCAGGCCACGGGAATCGCAGCCACCAGCAGCCCGGTCAGGGCAAGGGTACGAAGCGGTCGGTTCATGGAATCGGCCTCCGGAACGTGTCAATCAGGAAAGTGGGCAGCGACGGGCCGTCGACCGGGCAGGTCGGGACAGCCCATCGTGATCCAGTGGATGTGGCAGTCGCGTCAGGGCGACGGCGGGATCGGCGCCGAGGTGCCATCCGTCCCGGCCTCAGCGGCCGGCGGTGACACACCAGGCTGCACGCCCGGCTCGACGCGCGGCTCGAAGGGATAGAACGAGGGGGCGGATGCCGTGGTCGACGCACCATAACTCGCCGTCATGGCGCCACCGGCGCGGTAATCCGTCAGCACCGCGCGTGGCCAGGGGCGCGCGCCGAACTCGGCGGCACGCGGCTGGAAGGGGTCGGTCGCGGGCTCAACGGTGCCCTCGGCCGCCGCCACCTGCCGGACATCGCGCGCGGCCACTGCGAAGGTTCCCGTCTGAGCAGCTGTTTCAGCGGCGTTGGTGGTGTCCCGCGCCGCACCCGTCGCCGTGCGTTGCGCCGCCCGACGCGGACGCTCGGCCGCTGCGATGGCGGCCGCGCCGGCGAGTGCCGCCGCAGGCGACGCACCCGCATCAAAGCCGCCATCGGCCGCCTGCGGTGCGCGGGGTTCGGCCGCCGCCCGGATCGTCGTCGGCGCCGCGGCGACTGCGGGGGATGCTGCCTCCGGCGCAGGTGCAGGCTCATCAAACGGTCGCGCGACGAACAATGCGGCCACGGCCACCGATGCGGCCAATGCCGCGCCCGGCATCCAGCCGCCCAGCGTCCGCCGCGACGCGCCGGCGCCGGCTGCCGCGGCGGGCATCGCGTCCAACCGCGCCTCGGCCGCCAGCGCGGACCCGACCCGTGCCGCGAAATCAGCGGGCGCCGCGGCATCGCCCCGGCCCCGCAGCACATCGCCCGCCAGTTGCCAGCGGCTGACCGACTCGCTCCATGCGCGGTCGTGGTCCAGCCGCTTCAGCGCGAAGCGCGCGGCATCGCCACGCAGCTCGCCATCGAACAGCGCCGAGAGGGTCTCACGGTCGTCGTTGGGCGGGGGCAGTGTCATCGGCACGGGAACTCCTGGATCAGCGGTTCGTGGCGGGTCGAAGTGTCATCAAGCAACGTGTCAGGCGCGGTCATCGCGTCGCGTCCTGGTTGTCCAGCAACGGACGCAGGCGTGCGTCGATCGCATCGCGGGCGCGGAAGATCCGCGACCGCACCGTACCGATCGGGCACCCCATCCGTTCGGCGATCTCGTCGTAGCTCATGCCCTCGACCTCGCGCAGCGTGATCGCCGTGCGCAGGTCTTCGGGCAGGCCGTCCACCGTCTCCATGACCGTGCGCTCGATCTCCTGCCGCAGCAGTTCGCGCTCCGGGGTGTCGGTATCGCGCAGCCGCATGCCGGCGTCGTACTGCTCGGCATCGCCCGCATCGATGTCCGCCGCGGGCGGACGCCGGTTCTGCGCAACGAGGTAGTTCTTGGCGGTGTTCACTGCGATGCGGTGCAACCATGTATAGAACTGGGAATCGCCCCGGAAATTGCCCATCGCGCGATACGCGCGGATGAACGTCTCCTGGGCCACGTCCTGGCATTCGCTCCAGTCGGACACGTAGCGCCCGATCAGCCCGACGATCCGATGCTGGTAACGGCGAACCAGTGCATCGAAGGCCGAGCTGTCGCCGCGCTGGACGCGTCGGACCAGCGCCTGGTCGAACTCGTCGGCGGATGCCTGTGCAACGTCTTTTTCGGCCATGCCGTGCCGGCACTCCTGTCTGCTCGGCGTTGGCCGAACGATGTGACCCCCCCGCCGGGGAAAAGTTCAAACCCGCGGGCTCTGGCTGAACACGTGGGGTCGCGCGGGCCGGACCGCAACATCCTGCAGCCCTTTGCACCGATTTGACGCGGTCGAAACAACGCCGGGATGATAGCGGCCCTCCCCATACGTGAACGGATGGTGCCGCGATGACCGCAGGGCGCGACGCGCTACCCGCCTTCGACGGGCTCCGTGCCCGGCACTGGCACACCCAGACCCGCGCCGACGGCGTGCTGGTCCTGTCGTTCGACCGCGACGGCGCGTCGGTCAATACGTTTTCGCAGGACGTGCTGATCGAGCTCGACGCACTGCTGGAGCGCATCGCCCTGGATCCGCCCAAGGCGCTGGTGGTGCGCTCGGGGAAGGACAAGGGCTTCGTCGCCGGCGCCGATATCAAGGAGTTCCAGGAATTCGACCGGAAGGGCACGGTGGGCGATGCCATCCACCGCGGCCAGCAGGTGTTCCAGCGGCTGGCCGAGCTGCCCGTTCCCACCGTCGCCGCGATCCACGGTTTCTGCATGGGCGGCGGTACCGAGATGGCGCTGGCCTGCCGGTACCGCGTCGCCAGCGATGACGCCTCCACCCGCATCGGCCTGCCCGAAGTGAAGCTGGGCATCTTCCCTGGCTGGGGCGGCAGCGTTCGCCTGCCGCGCCTGATCGGCGCGCCGGCCGCGTTCGACATGATGCTGACCGGCCGCAGCCTGAGCGCCAAGGCGGCGCGTGCCAGCGGCCTGGTCGACAAGGTGGTGCCGGTTGAGCAGCTGGTCGACGCGGCAGCCGCTCTTGCACTCAAGGGGACGCAGCGGCCGTTCAAGCAGCGGTTCCTCGGCTGGGTCACCAATACGCTACCCGCCCGCCGCCTGCTCGCGCCGATGCTGGCCAAGCAGGTGGCCCGGAAGGCGCGGAAGGAGCACTACCCGGCGCCCTACGCCCTGATCAACAGCTGGTCGCGGGCTGGCGGCGGCGTCCAGTCGCGGCTGGCCGCCGAGCGCAAGGCGGTGGTGAAACTGGCCTCCACGCCAACGGCGCGCAACCTGATCCGCGTGTTCTTCCTGCAGGAGCGCCTCAAGGCGCAGGGCAGCGGCGAGCACGCCATCACCCACGTGCATGTCATCGGCGCCGGCGTGATGGGCGGCGACATCGCGGCGTGGTCGGCCTACAAGGGCTTCGAGGTCACGCTGGCCGACCGCGAGCAGCGCTTCATCGACAAGGCACTGGAGCGCGCCGGCGAGCTGTTCGCGAAGAAGGTGAAGGACGAGGCCAAGCGGCCCCAGGTCGCGGCGCGCCTGAAGGGTGACCTCGCCGGCGAAGGCGTGGCCCAGGCGGACCTGGTGATCGAGGCGATCATCGAACAGGCCCAGGCCAAGCGCGACCTGTACGCGCAGGTCGAGCCCGCGATGAAGGACGACGCGCTGCTGTCGACCAATACCTCGTCGATCCCGCTGACCGAGCTGCGCGAGCACATCCGTCGCCCCGCCCAGTTCGCCGGCCTGCACTACTTCAACCCGGTCGCGCTGATGCCGCTGGTGGAGATCATCCGCCATGATGCGATGGCGCCGTCGACCGAGCAGCGCCTGGCCGCGTTCTGCAAGGCGATCGACAAGCTGCCTGTGCCCGTGGCGGGGACGCCGGGCTTCCTGGTCAACCGCGTGCTGTTCCCCTACATGCTGGAGGCGGCTACCGCCTATTCCGAAGGCATCCCGGGCGCGGCGATCGACAAGGCGGCGGTGCGCTTCGGCATGCCGATGGGGCCGATCGAGCTGATCGACACCGTTGGCCTGGATGTGGCCGCGGGCGTGGGCGAGGAACTGGCGCCCTTCCTGGGACTGCCGTTGCCGCAGGCGCTGGCCGGGGGCGCCGAGGCCGGCAAGCGCGGCAAGAAGGATGGCCAAGGCCTTTACAAGTGGGAGAACGGCAAGGCGGTCAAGCCCGAGCTGCCCAAGGATTACCAGGCGCCGTCCGACCTGGAGGACCGTCTGATCCTGCCGCTGCTCAACGAGGCGGTGGCGTGCCTGCACGACGGGGTGGTCGCGGATGCCGACCTGCTGGATGCCGGCGTGATCTTCGGCACCGGGTTCGCGCCGTTCCGTGGCGGCCCGATCCAGTACATCCGCGAAACGGGTGTCGACGTGCTGCGGCAGAAGCTTGCCCAGCTGCAGGCGCACCACGGCGACCGCTTCGCGCCGCGGCCGGGCTGGGACAACCCCGGCTTGCGCGCATCCTCCGTATCCGACGCCCCTGCCTGACGCGTCAGGTAGCGCCACGAAAAAGCCCCGCGGGATGCGGGGCTTTTTTCTGCGCGGCGCGTGCGGCAACTACATCGTGTGCGTGGCGCGGTCGGAGTTCAGCGTCCCGGCCAGCAGGGCTTCGATCTTGCCTTTCACCGCCTCGCCTTCGGCGCTTTCGTTGAACTGAACGCCGATGCCCGCCGGGCGGTTGCCCTGGGCGCCGACCGGCGTGACCCAGACGACCTTCGCGGCCACGGGCATGCGCTCGCTGGATTCGGGCAGCGTCAGCAGCAGGAAGACCTCGTCGCCGAGAAAATAGCGCTTGGGCGTGGCGACGAAGATGCCGCCGTGCTTGAGGTACGGCATGTAGGCGCTGTACAGCGCCGCCTTGTCCTTGATCGCCAGGGTCAGGATGCCCTGTCGTGCCCCGCCTGTTGCCGCCATCGTGCGTTCCCCGTTGCCGCCGTTACCGTGCGCCGTCGTGGCGCGCCTGCGCGTCCGGCCGCGCGGCGCCGGCGCGCCAGGCCATCAGCAGTTCCACCACCGCCAGGTCCGCGCGCACCGTGGTGCGCAACAGGTCGCGGGTCCGGTTCGCCTGATCGAACCAGGCCGCCAGACTGCGCGTCCGCGCCGGGTCGGTCAAGCGCTCGCCGGCGCGGGCGACGGCCAGGTCGGCCGCATGGCGCAGCCGCAGGGCGGCATGTTCGTCGGCGGTCCAGCGCTGCGCGGTATCCAGCGGTGTCCGCGTACCCCGCGCCACCGCATCCAGGTCGTCCCCGACCTGCCGGCGTAGCGCCATGCCTTCAGTGCGAAGCCAGTCATCGGCCTGGCCCGGGTGGCCACGCGCGGCGTCCAGCGCCTCCGCAGCGGCGCCGGCGGCATGGCCCTGCGCCTGCAACCACTGCAGGGCCTCTTCGCGAGGCGGCAGCCGGAACTCCAGACGCTGGCAGCGGCTCCGGATCGTGGCCGGCAGCCGTGCCGGGTTCGCGCATACCAGCCACAGGTAGCGCCCCGGCACCGGCTCTTCCAGTGTTTTCAGCAACGCGTTGCAGGCGGCATGGTTGACCGCATCGGCCGGATCGATGATGACCACCTGCGCCCCGCCGTACTGCGGTGTAAGCGACATCTGCTCGGACAGCTGGCGGATCTGCTCGATCACGATCTCGGAGCGCAGCCTCGCGCCGTCCCGTGTCGGGATGAACGACACCACGCGGTAATCGGGATGCGCCCCGGACGCCAGCAGGCGACACCCGCGGCAAGTACCACAGGGTCGAGGCGTGTCGGTGGCGTCACACAGCAGGCGCGCGGCCAGGCGCTCGGCCACCGCGCGCTTGCCCAGTTGCGCGGGCCCGCAGAAGAGCAGGCCATGTCCGAGGCGGCCGGCGTCCAACGCGGCGGCCACCTGGTCGTGGATGCGCTGTTGCCATGGGGCCGGGACAGCGCGGGTCATCGCACGCGCTCCAGTTGCGTGCGCAGGTGCCGGACCGCTGCCGCCGTCACCGCCTCCAGCGGCTGCGAGGCATCGATCACACGAAAGCGCTCCGGATGGGCCTGCGCGCGTCCAAGGTAGGCGGTGCGCACGCGTTCGAAGAAGTCCTCGCGTTCGGACTCGATCCGGTCGGCTTCGCCGCGCCCGCGCATCCGCGACAGGCCCACCTGCACGGGGACATCCAGAAGCAGCGTCAGGCCGGGCTCGACGCCCACCACGCGACGCTCGAGCTCGGCAATGAACTGCACGTCGCCGCCCCGCGCGCCGCCCTGGTAGGCGTAACTGGCGTCGGTGAAGCGGTCGCTGATCACCCAGGCACCCCGCTCGAGCGCGGGCAGCACGGTCTCGCGCACGTGCTGCGCGCGGGCGGCGAACATCAGCAGCAGTTCGGTCTCCGGCGCAGGCGGTTCATGGCGCGGGTCGAGCAGGAGGTCACGGATCTGCTCGGCCAGCGGCGTGCCGCCGGGTTCGCGCGTGCTCACCACGTCGTGGCCCGCCGCCGACAGCGTGTCGCGCAGCGCTGCCAGCACGGTGGACTTGCCGGCGCCCTCGCCGCCCTCGAGCGTGACCAGGCGCGGTTGCCGGACCAATGTCACTGCGTTTCCCGGGGGGCCTGCGGCGCGCGCTGCGCCTCGCGGTAGCGCCGCACGTAGCGCGAGACGGCGGCGTTGTGTTCGGCCAGCGAACTGGAAAACACGTGGCGCCCGCTGCCGTCGCCCACCGCAACGAAATACAGCGCATCGCCATCGGCCGGGTCGGCGACCGCTGCCAACGCATCGACACCCGGCATGGCAATGGGCGTGGGCGGGAGGCCGTCGCGGGTATAGGTGTTGTAGGGCGTGTCCGTTTCCAGGTCGCGACGGCGGATGTTGCCGTCGTACCCCGGACCGATGCCGTAGATCACGGTGGGGTCGGTCTGCAGGCGCATGCCGATGCGCAGGCGGCGCTCGAACACGCCGGCAATCTGCGGCCGCTCTTCCGCGATACCGGTTTCCTTCTCGACGATCGAGGCCAGGGTCAGCATTTCGTCGGGCGTCTTGAGGACGCTGTCGTCCGTCCGCGCTTCCCAAGCCGATGCCAGTGCCTGGGCCATCGCCGCGTGGGCGCGGGCCAGCACGTCCAGGTCGCTGTCGCCACGCGTGTACAGGTAGGTCTCGGGCAGGAAGCGGCCTTCCGGGTGCTGGCCGGCATGACCGAGTTTGGCCATCAGCGCGGCGTCATCGAGGGCCGCGCTCCCCTGCTCCAGCGGCGCGGCTTTGGCGAGCGCGGCACGCAGCTCGCGGATGTTCCAGCCTTCGACGATGGTGAACCGGTGGTGGATCACCCGGCCTTCGCGCATGGCCGTCAGCAGCTCGCGCGGAGTGGTGCCCGCTGCCAGCGCGTACTCGCCCACGTGCAGGCTGGAGTCGGCACCCAGCTCGCGTGCCAGCACACGCCATTCGATCTCCTCGCCCGTCGTGACGCCGGCCTCGCGCAGTTTGCGCACGACCACCGGCAGCGAGTCGCCCGACTGCACCACCACGCTGGCGCCGTCTTCGAAGCCCGAGATCGGCGCGTCGGCAAATCCGGCATACCGCTGCCACAACACGAAGGCGGCCGCCGCGGCGGCCACCAGCAACAGCAGGAACACGAAGCCGAAACGGCGCTTGCGGGGTCGGGTCACGGCGTCTCCGGGGGCGCGGCAAATGCGGGATGGTCGAGGGCAAGGGCGCGGCAAGCGTCCACCACACGGGGGTGTGGCAACCACGTGCGATCGCCGAGCCGGGCGACCGGCAGGATACCCCGCACCGCATTGCACAGGAAAACCGCGTCGGCCGTCTCAACCTCCTGCGGCGAAAGGATCCCGATGCGCGCATCGAGCCGTGCCAGCGCCCATTCGCGGCAGACGCCCGCAACGCCGCAGCGGTCGACCGGCGGCGTGCGCCACTGGCCATCAATCAACGCGAAGACGTTGCCCGCCGTAGCGCACACCACGTCGCCGGAGGTCGAGCGCATCAGGCCGTCATGCGCGTCCGGCATCTGGCCACCGGGGGCCGTCCATTCCAAACGGGCCAGTACCTGCTCCAACCGGTTGCAGTGCTTGATGCCAGCCAGCGCCGGCTGCTCCGCCAGACGGGTGTCACACCAGCGCAACGTGAGTCCACCCGGCGTGGCCACAGGCACGGGGTGGTGCGACACGATGCAGGTCGGCGCGGGCGCGGGCGGCGGTGCATAGCCACGGCCACCGGCGCCCCGGGTGAGCAGCAGTTTGACGACCCCCTCGCCGCCCTGGAGCAACGTCGAGACCTGCCGGACCACCTCCGCTTCGGCCGGCACCGGAATGCGCAGCCGCTGCGCGCCGTGCAGCAGGCGACGCCAGTGCGCGGGCCACCACGGCACCGTACCCGCATGCGCCCGCATCGTCTCGAACAGCCCGTCGCCGTAAGCCAGCCCCCGGTCGTCGGCCGCGATCGCGCCGTCGTCCCTGCCCTCCACCCGCACCGGCACGTTCACCCCTGCACACCCAGCGCGCGCAACATGCCGCGGGCCTTGGCGCGCGTCTCATCGAGTTCGCGCTCCGGGTCGGAATCGGCCACGATCCCCGCCCCCGTCCGGAAGCGCAGCACGCTCCCCTCGCCCGCCGGCTCCAGCTCCGCGCTGCGGATCAGGATGTTGAGGTCGAGATCGCCATCGCGGTTCAACCAGCCCATCGCGCCGGTGTAGGCGCCGCGGCCGGTGCCCTCCAGCTCGGCGATGATCTGCATGCAGCGCACCTTGGGGCAGCCGGTGATCGTGCCCCCCGGGAACGTCGCGCGGATCACGTCGCCGGGCGTGGCCGCGGGCTTCAGGCGTCCGCGCACATTGCTGACAATGTGGTGGACGTGCGCGTAGCTCTCCACCGTCATCAGCTCGTCGACCTCGACGCTGCCCGGCACGCATACGCGCCCCAGGTCGTTGCGCTCCAGGTCGATCAGCATCACGTGCTCGGCGCGCTCCTTGGGGTGGCCGACCAGTTCCTGCACGCGGGCGACATCGTCGTCGCCCGCCGTTCGCGGACGCGTGCCCGCGATGGGACGGGTCTCCACGAGGTCGCCCCTTACCGACACCAGCCGCTCCGGGGAGGCACTGACCACCGCAGCCCCCGCGGTTTCGAAGATGCCCGCGAAGGGCGCCGGGTTGTTGTGCCGCAGCCGCGCGAACAGCTCCGCCGGTTCCAGCACCCGCTCGAACCTCGCGAGCCAGGCACGCGACAGGTTGGTCTGGAACACGTCGCCCGCCGCCAGGTAGTCCAGCACGCGGCGCACGCCCGACAGGTAGCGCCCGGGGTCGTCCTCGGTGATCCGCGAAGGCGCTTGCCATTCGGCCATGGCACGTGGCGCGGTCGCGCAGTCGTGCTCGATGGCGTCGAGCTGCTGTGCGTGCCCGGGTTCGGCGACGGCGATGCATTCGCCAGTGGCATGGTCGCGCAGCAGGGCGGCGTGGCAGCGGACGGCGACGGCTACCGGCAAAGAACCGGCCGCGTCGGGCAACTGCAGCACCGGTTCGACCTGCCCGGCCAGCTCGTAGCCCAGCAGCAAGGCCCAGCCGCCCCGGAACGGCCAACGCGGCTCGTCGCGGGCGGTGCGCTCGCGCTGCCACGCGGCATCCAGGGCGTGCAGGAAGTCGCCCTCGACGACAGTGCCGTCCTGGTCGCGCGTGATGCCGTCGCGTTCCAGACTGAGCTGCTCGCAGCCCGCCATCAAAAGCAGGTCCCAGCGTCCCTGCGCCGTGCCGTGGGCACTCGACTCCAGCAGCAGCGGGTAGCGCTGCGGGGCCAGCCGATGCAGGTCGAGCAGGTCGATGGAGGGAGCGAGCGCGCGGGTCAGCAGCATGGGGGTCTCATCATCGCGCCGGCAGCCGCCCCGACACGTGAGCGGTTACCGGCAGGATGGATCGCGGCGCCTTCGAGCATGCCGGCAGGCCCGTCCGGCATGCCGGCCCGGCTGCATCGGGATGCTGCTGGCGGTCGATCAGATCCGCTTGAACACCAGCGTGCCGTTGGTGCCACCGAAGCCGAAGCCGTTGGACACCGCCACGTCGACCTTGGCCTGGCGGGCTTCGTTGGGCACGTAGTCCAGGTCGCAGCCCTCGCCGGGCGCTTCGAGGTTGATCGTCGGCGGGATGATGCCTTCGTGCAGCGCCATCACCGAGAAGATCGCCTCGGCGCCACCGGCCGCACCCAGCAGGTGGCCCGTCATCGACTTGGTGGAGCTGACCATCGTCTTGTAGGCGTGGTCACCCAACGCGCGCTTGATCGCCCGCGTCTCGGCCACGTCGCCCAGCGGCGTGGAGGTGCCGTGCGCGTTGAGATAGCCGACGGCGTCGACGCCCACGCCGGCATCCTTGAGCGCCGCGACCATGCAGCGGGCCGGGCCTTCGCCGTCCTCGCTCGGCGCGGTCATGTGGAACGCATCGGAACTGGCGCCGAAGCCGGCCAGCTCGCAGTAGATGCGCGCGCCGCGGGCCTTGGCGTACTCGTACTCCTCCAGCACCAGGATGCCTGCGCCGTCGCCCAGCACGAAGCCGTCGCGGTCCTTGTCCCAGGGCCGGCTGGCGCGGGTCGGGTCGTCGTTGCGGGTGGACATGGCCTTCATCGCGCAGAAGCCGCCCACCGACGTCGGCGACGAACCGCGCTCGGCACCGCCGGCGATCATCACGTCGGCATCGCCGTACTGGATCATCCGCATCGCCATGCCGATGGAGTGGTTGGACGTGGCGCACGCCGACACGGCCGAGAAGTTGGGCCCCTTGATGCCGGTCAGCAGCGAGACCTGGCCGGGCAGCATGTTGATGATGGTGCTGGGCACGTAGAACGGCGAGATCTTGCGCGGACCGCCTTCGTGGAACTTGATCGTCTGCTCCTCGATACCCAGCAGGCCGCCGATGCCCGAGCCGATCAGCGCACCGATGCGCTCGGCATTGGAGTCGTCCACGGTCAGGCCGGCGTCCTCCATCGCCATCAGCGAAGCGGCCACGCCGTAATGGATGAACTCTTCCATCTTGCGGGCGTCCTTGGGCGACACCCACTTGCCGATGTCGAAGTCGCGGACTTCACCGGCGATGCGCGTGGTGAACGCCGAGGGGTCGAAATGGGTGATCGGACCGATGCCGGACCGGCCGTTGACGATGCCGTCCCAACTGGTGGCCAGGTCATTGCCCAGCGGTGACACGATGCCCAGACCGGTGACGACGACGCGACGCTTCGACATGGAGAACTCCGACTGCGGTCGGCGCCGACGGGGCGCATCGACCGGAAGAAAACAGGTTGGCGGTGGTGCACATTCGGGGACGACACGGACATCCGGCCGCGGGTGGCCCCGAACGCACGGCCCGGACCACTGCGCGGCCCGGACCATTCAAAAACGCGGGGCCGCAACGCGGCCCCGGTGTACTGCTGGACGGGCGGCATTGCCGCCCGCAGGGCGCCTTACGACTTGACGTGCGCCTTGACGTAGTCGATCGCCTGCTGCACCGAGGTGATCTTCTCGGCTTCCTCGTCCGGGATCTCGCACTCGAACTCTTCCTCGAGGGCCATCACCAGCTCGACGGTGTCGAGCGAGTCCGCGCCGAGGTCGTCGACGAACGAAGCGTTGTTGGTGACTTCCTCTTCCTTGACGCCCAGCTGTTCGACGACGATTTTCTTGACGCGCTCTTCGATGCTGCTCATCTGTGCTCACTCCTCCCGGGGCGGGATTTTTCGATGGAATAGTCTAATTGAATCGGCGGCGATCGCGAACGTGCGGGAAACGCCTTTTCGATCAATGGGTTGCCGGCCCTTCCTGGGCCCATGCGCCGGGTGGCGCACGTGCGGTCACGGCATGTACATACCGCCGTTGACGTGCAGGGTCTCGCCGGTGATGTAGGCGGCCGACGGGCCGGCCAGGAACGCCACCGCACGCGCGATGTCGGCCGGCTCGCCCAGGCGACCCAGGGCGATCTGGTCGAGCATGCCCTTCCTGGCGTCCTCGGGCAGGGACCGGGTCATGTCGGTGTCGATGAAACCGGGCGCCACGACATTGACGGTGATGCCGCGGCTGCCGATCTCCCGCGCCATCGACTTGCTGAAACCGATGATGCCGGCCTTGGCGGCGGCATAGTTGGCCTGCCCGGCATTGCCGGTCACGCCGATCACCGAGGCGATGTTGATGATCCGGCCCTTGCGCGCCTTCATCATCGCGCGCATCACCGCCTTGCTGGTGCGGTAGACGCTGGTCAGGTTGGTGTCGAGGATGGCCTGCCAGTCCTCGTCCTTCATCCGCATCAGCAGGTTGTCGCGGGTGATGCCGGCATTGTTGACGAGGATGGAGACCGGGCCGATATCGCTGGCGATGCCGTCGATCAGCGCCTCGACCGAAGCCGGGTCGGCTACGTCCAGCACGCGGCCATGGCCGCCCTGGCCCGCCAGCCGCTCGCCGATCGCCTTCGCGCCGGCCTCGGACGTCGCGGTACCGATCACCGTCGCGCCCTGCGCGGCCAGCTCGTCGGCGATCGCGGCACCGATGCCGCGGCTGGCGCCGGTGACGAGGGCGATTTCACCCTTCAGGAGTTGTTCGCTCATGGAAAATCCTTGCTTTCAGATGTAGGAGCGGCTTCACCCGCGAACCGCGCCACGATCGCCGGGTGAACCCGCATCGGGTCAATTCGGATGCGCCAGCGCGGCGTCGATATCGGCCCCAGCCCCCAACGCCCGCGCCTCGAGCGACTTGTCGATGCGCTTGACCAGGCCGGTCAGCACCTTGCCCGGGCCGCACTCGTAGACGCGTGTCGCACCGCGCGCGGCCAGCGCCTGCACGCAGCCGGTCCACTGCACCGGCAGGTACAACTGGCGAACCAGCGCGTCACGGATGGATTCAGTGCCGTCGTGCACCTCGGCATCGACGTTCTGGACCACCGGGAGCGATGGCGCCTGCCAGTCGATGTCCTTCATCGCCTCGGCCAGGCGGTTGGCGGCCTCGCGCATGAGCGGCGTGTGCGAAGGCACCGACACGGCCAGCTTCACCGCCTTGCGCACGCCACGCTCGGCCAGCAAGGCCAGCGCGCGCTCGACGGCCTCGGCGTGCCCGCCGATGACGATCTGCCCGGGCGAATTGAAGTTGGCGGGCACCACGACTTCCTTGCCCGACACCGAGTCGCAGACCTCCTGCACCAGCGCGTCCTCAGCACCGAGCACGGCGGCCATGGCACCGGTCCCCGGAGGGGCCGCGTCCTGCATGAGCTGGCCACGCAGGCGCACGAGGCGCGCCGCATCGGACAACGACAGCGTGCCGGCCGCGACCAGCGCGGCGTACTCGCCCAGGCTGTGGCCGGCCAGCTGCGCCGGCCGTGCGCCACCGCGCTCGTTCCAGAGCCGCCACACGGCGACACCTGCGGCCAGCAGCGCAGGCTGGGTGAATTCGGTCTGGTTGAGCTGTTCTTCGGGACCGGTCCGGGCGATCGACCACAGATCGACGCCGGCGCCTTCGCTCGCCTCGGCGAACGCCTGTTCGATAACCGGGCTCGCCTCGGCCAGTTCGGCCAGCATGCCCAGCGACTGCGAGCCCTGGCCGGGGAACACGAAGGCCAGTTGCGGGTCGGTCGAAGCGGGGGTGGGTTCAGTCACGCGCGGTTCCCTGCGTTGAGAACGCGCCATGATACGAGCGAATGCGCGGGGGCGTCTGTACCCGCGCGTACAGTTGACGCCTGGCCGGAAAGCTGCAGACCGGAATGCAGCGAGGGACCTGAAGCCACCGCCTTTCGGCGATGACGCAGATCCCTCGGCAGGTTCGAACGGCGGCCGCTCAGTAGCGCAGCAGCGCCGAGCCCCAGGTAAAGCCGCCGCCGAACGCCTCCAGCAGCAGCAGCTGGCCACGCTGCACGCGACCCGAACGCACCGCCTCGTCCAGCGCCAGCGGCACCGAACCCGACGACGTATTGCCGTGTTTGTCGACCGTGACCACGACGCGGTCCATCGGCATGTCCAGCCGCTTGGCGGTGGCCTCGATGATGCGCAGGTTGGCCTGGTGGGGGATCAGCCAGTCGATGTCGTGCCGGTCCAGGCCATTGGCCTCCAGCGTTTCCTCGACCACCGAATCGAGCGCCTTCACCGCATGCTTGAAGACCTCGTTGCCGGTCATCAGCACGCGCACGCCGGCGTTGTGCTCCTCTCGCTTGAACCCCACCGACACGCCCACCGGGTTCCAGAGCAATTCCTTCTTGCCGCCATCGGCGTGCATGTGGGTGCTGAGGATGCCGGTCTCGGTATCGGCCTTGAGGACCACCGCGCCGGCGCCGTCGCCGAACAGCACGCAGGTGCCGCGGTCGGACCAGTCGAGCATGCGGGTCAGCGTTTCCGAGCCCACCACCAGCGCCGTGCGCGCGGCACCCGAGCGGATGAACTTGTCGGCGATAGTCAGCGCATAGACGAAGCCCGAGCATGCCGCGTTGACATCGAACGCCGGGCAGCCGTTGGCACCCAGCCGGTGCTGCAGCAGGCAGGCGGTGGACGGGAAGATGAGATCGGGCGTGGTGGTGCCCAGCACGATCAGGTCGAGCTCGGAGGCGTCGACGCCCGCGGCTTCCAGCGCACGGATCGAGGCGTGGTAGGCGAGGTCGCCCGTGGTCTCGCCTTCGGCGGCCACGTGGCGCTCGCGGATGCCCGTGCGGGCGGCGATCCACTCGTCACTGGTATCGACCAGCTTGGACAGGTCCTCGTTGGTCAGGACCTTTTCAGGCAGGTAGCTGCCGGTGCCGGCAATGCGGGCGTAGACGCCACCGGCCGGAACGGAAGGAGCGGATGCAGCGCGATCGGTCATCTACGGTTCCCGCGTCAGGTGTCCGGGGCCGGTTTCGCGGCCTGGGCCATTGGAAGGCTGGAACCGCCGGCATGCGCGGCGGGATCCACCGCTGGCCCGGACAGGCAATCCCCAGTGGGGTGGCCCCTGCCGGGACACCGGCAGGGATGCAACCGCCGCCGGTGCCGCGAAGCGGGCACCGCGGCTGCGCGCGACGGTATCGCCGGCCGCGCGCGGACGACGGAGGCTTACTCCTCGTCGGCAACCTGCGACTTGGTGTCGATCACCTTCTTGCCGCGGTAGTAGCCGTCGGCGGTGACGTGGTGGCGCAGGTGGGTCTCACCGGTGGTCGGGTCGGTCGCCAGCTGCTTGCTCGACAGCGCATCGTGCGAACGACGCATGCCACGCTTGGACGGGGAGACGCGGGATTTCTGGACAGCCATGGTCTTGCTCCAAGGAAAAAACGGGTGATCAGGGACCCGGGGCCACTACTCGTTTCGTTTGTCTTTCAGGGCCGCCAACGCCGCGAACGGGTTGGCGCGTTCAACTTCTTCTTCAGGCGCCGGCCAGTCCTGCTCCATCGCCTCGGTGCCCGGGGACACCGGCACCACCGGTACGGCCAGGATCAGCTCGTCCTCGACCAGCTCCGCCGCGTGCACCATGCCGTCGTCCGGCACCAGCAGCGGCTCGTAGCCGGGCGGCAGTGCCGCCTCGTCGGCCTCGTCACGGATCAGGCCGAGCCGCTGCTCGATCCGGACCGGCAATTCGAACCGCTGCAACGTGCGCTGGCACAGCAACGGCAGCGCGGTTTCGGCCTGCAGCTCGACGTAGGGCACCTTGAAGGTGTCGGTATCGAACTGCAGCGCGTAGACCACCTCGCCGCGGGTGTCGACCAGGCTGTCGGCCAGCCGGGTCAACGCCGAGAGCGGAAGGCGCCCTTCAACACGCCGACGTGCCGCCACCATGCGCCCGATATCCAGGGCATCGCGGCTTGCGTCAGTGCGGAACGGCTCATCGGCAGGCATAAGCCGGGGAATGTTAAGGACCGCCCCACCCGCTGTCAAACGAAAAACCCTTGCAGGCCGGCGGGTTGCGGCTGGATTTGCCCGCATCGGGGTGGCGCGGCAGACTGGCCGTTCATTCCCCGCCGTCCATGCCGTGGCCGCAACGCTTCTCTTCATGACCTTCACGCTGCTCGCGGGCCTGCTGGTGCTGGCCCTGCGGCGACGCGGGGGGCGCCGCCAACAGGCCGTCCGGGAGGTGCTGGACGCGGCCGATGCCCTCGAGCACCGCCTGCGCCAGGCCCGCGAGGAGATCGAAGCGGTCGTCGGTGACGACGTTCAGGACCCGGTCCGCGATGCCATGCGGGAGATGCTCCGCCAGCGGCTGTGGCTCCGCGACCACGGCGACGGCGCCAGCATCGCCCAGTTGGCGGAGGTGCGCTGCGAGATCGACGCCGCCCGGCAGCGCATCGACCAGCAGCTGAACCGGATCGAGCAGGCCCGCGCCTCCGCGGCATGAGTGACGCCGGTCCGGCCTGACGATGAGCACCCCGCAGCCCCCTGCCCTGATCCTGGGCTCCACCTCGCCGTACCGACGCGAGCTGCTGGGGCGCCTGCGGGTTCCATTCGGGACCCGCGCGCCGCAGGTGGACGAAACCCCGCTCGCCGGTGAGCCGCCCCGCGAGACCGCATCGCGTCTCGCGCGGGCCAAGGCCGAGGCCGTCGCGCGACTGGAACCCGGTGCCTGGGTCATCGGATCCGACCAACTGGCCGAACTGGACGGCCAGGCGCTGGGCAAGCCGCATCGGCGCAATGCCGCCATCGCGCAGCTCGAGGCCCTGTCAGGCCGCGAAGCGCATTTCCACACCGCCGTGTGCCTGTTCCGCCACACCGACGAGGACGATCACGCCTGCCTGCATTCGATCGACCTGACGGTGGTCCGCTTTCGCGCCCTGTCGCGCGGCGAGATCGAACGCTATGTCGACGTCGAGCAGCCGCTCGACTGCGCCGGCAGTTTCAAGTGCGAGGGGCTGGGCATCGGGTTGTTCGACGCAATCGAGACCCGCGACCCGACGGCACTGGTCGGCCTGCCCCTGATCGCAACAGCCCGGCACCTGCGCGAGGCCGGCTTTCGCGTGCCCTGAGCACCGCGCCTGAGCGGTCAGCGCGTCGGCTCGACGTTTACCGGCACTTCGGACCAGTCCTCGACGCTGCCGTCGTGACCATGCAGGCGAAGGCCCAGCCAGTGACGCCCGGGCTCCACATCACCCAGATCCACGGTGCCGCGCATGCCCACGCGTGGATGCTGCGGGTCGTTGGAGATCCGCCAGAAGCGCGCCACGCCCGGGTTCTCGACGCCATACCGGAGATTGCCGACCACGGTCCCGTCCAGCAGCACGTCCACCCGCGCCAGGCCAACGCCGTCCTTGAAGGCCCAGCCTTCGAGCTCGAGTCGGCGCCCTACCGTGGCGCCACTCTCCGGGCGATCCAGCCATGCCATGGCAGGCGCCACGCACGGGCCCTGCCTGGCGCGACCGTCCAACCGGAACATGAGGAAACGCTGGCGGCCGTGGTCGATGTTGAGCACGCGCGGCGGCGGTAGCGGCCCGACGGCTTCGCACAAGCGGTGGTAGTGCTCCAGCAGGTGCTTGTACTGGACCTCGCTGACGCCTGCCACCAGCAACACGGGCGCGTCCGCCCACTCCTCGCGGCCCTTGGTCTGCAGCCCCCACAGCCGCAACTGGGGGGCGCGGCCGTGGCGGTGGTTGAGCGGGTGGTCGAGCACCGGGATGGCGGCATCGCCCAGCGCGAACCCCAGTTCGGCACCCACCTTGAAGTTGTCGGCCACCACCTGGGTGTCGGGCGGCATGTCGCGCAGTTCGTCGCGCACCGCCCCGGCCAGCGTGTCCCAACCGGCGAAATTGGACGGGTACCACTTTTCGGCTGCGGTGCGGGCGCGGACCTCGGGCGTGGACACCGCCACGTAGTAGCCCAGCGTCGCCACCAGGCCCGCTGCCGCCATGACCCACGTCAGGCTGCGGAGCCAGCGCGGCCATTGCGACAGCACCAGCGGCAGCAGGGGCAGCAGCGCGAGGTAGCCCGGCAGGGGCCAATGGAAGCTGACGCGCTCGGTGTCGGCGAAGAAACCCAGCCCGAAGAACCCCAGCACCACGAGGCCGCCGAGCAGCGCGAAGTAGCGCGAGGCCGGCAGCGGGCTGCGATGTCCACGCCAGGCCGCCGTGGCGAGTGCGGCGAACAGCAACGGTGAGACCAGCAGCGCCTGGATCGCGATGAACCACAGGCCTTCGGCGTGGAACGCCCACGGGTGACGCTCGACCAGCTGGAAGCGCAGGCCTGCATCGGCGTTGTCCAGGTTCCACACCACCAGCGGCGTCCACGCGGCGGCACCGAAGGCGATCGCGGTCCAGACGCGCACGTCGCGCAGCACGCGGCGTCCGTCGGGCAACAGCAGCAGCGCGACCAGCCCCACCCCGATCACCGCGATGAAGCGGTAGTGGCTCAGCGCGCCCATCGCCAGTCCAAGTGCGAGCTCCAGCGCGGCACCGGCGGTGACCTGACGCAACAGGCGCGCACCGGCGTCGACACACAACAGCGTGGCCAGCGCCATCGCCGCATCCGGCAGGGCCATCAACCCCAGCGTGCCGGCCAACGGCAGCAGCAACGCGAAGCTGCCCGCCTGCCAGCCGCGCACCGGCCCGAATTCGCGCGATGCGATCCGCACCACCATCAACGGGACCAAAGCCGCGATGACCAGGAACGGCGCACGCAGCGCAAGCGGATGGTCGCCGCCGAGCGTGACGCCCAGCCGTGTCAGCCATGCGGTCAGGCCCGGCAGGTCCGAGTACGCCGCTGCCAGACGCTGGCCTTCCAGCCAGTAGAACGCTTCGTCCACGAACAACGGCAGGCGCGCGGCCACCAGCGTCTTGACCAGCAACACGACCGCGAACAGCACCCAGAACGTGCGCTGTGCCACCGACTCTTCCCGCATGGACGGGCGACCTCGCTACACTCGAAGTGAACAAAAAGGAGACCCACCCGATGGCGGCATCCCCTTCGACCGCGCGCATGCTACCCGACCCGCTGCGCACCGCCCTTGACGAGGCGCAGACGCAGGTCAACGCGCTGGTGCTGGGCAAGCCGATGGAGGTGCGCCTGGCGTTCGTCG
Source organism: uncultured Lysobacterales bacterium (assembly GCA_946886865.1). The sequence goes on from CAMPJI010000026.1 coordinate 21,757, forward strand.
CACTGCTGTCGGACGGCCACCTGCTGATCGAAGACCTGCCCGGGCTGGGCAAGACCACGCTGGCGCATGCGCTGGCCGCCACGCTCGGGCTGGACTTCCAGCGCGTGCAGTTCACCTCCGACCTGCTGCCGGCGGACGTGCTGGGCGTGTCGGTGTTCGAGCCGCAATCGCGACGCTTCGAGTTCCACGAAGGCCCGGTGTTCACCCAGGTGCTGCTGGCCGACGAGATCAACCGCGCGCCGCCGCGCACGCAGAGCGCGCTGCTCGAAGCCATGGCCGAGCACCAGGTCACCGTCGACGGCATCACCCATGCCCTGCCCGACCCGTTCTTCGTCATCGCCACGCAGAATCCGGTCGACCTGTCGGGCACCTATCCGCTGCCGGACTCGCAGCTGGACCGCTTCCTGCTGCGCCTGGCGCTGGGCTACCCGGGCGAACAGGCCGAGCGCGACCTGCTGGCCGGCAGCGACCGCCGCGCAATGATCGCCTCGACCCTGCCCCTGCTGGACGTCGAACAGGTGCGCGAAGCACGGCGCGCGGTGCAGGCCATCCACGCCAGCGATGCGCTGATCGCCTACGTGCAGGCACTGCTGGCACGCAGCCGTAGGCACGCCGGCGTGCGGGTGGGCCTCTCGCCACGGGCCGGGCTGGCACTGTTGCGCGCCGCGCGCGCGCATGCGCTGTTGCTGGGCCGCGGCCATGTCGTGCCCGAAGACGTCCAGACGCTGTTCGGCGCCGTCGCCGCGCACCGGCTGGTGGCCGATGCCGATGCCGGCAGCGACGCGGCGCTGGCCAAGGCGATCCTGCACGCCGTGCCGGTGGACTGATCGGCGTGCGTGCGTTGCGCGACGCGCTGGGCGCCCCGCTGGCTGCCCTGCGCGACCGGATGCTGGCGTGGGCGCGGCCGCGCCAGCCCGAAGCCCTGCCGGTGCGGTTCGACCGGCGCCGCGTGTACGTGCTGCCGACCCGTTTCGGCCTGTTCTACGGTGTGCTACTGGCGGCGATGCTGCTGGGCGCACTGAACTACAACAACAACCCCGCCCTGATGCTCGGCCTGCTCCTGGCGGGCGCGGGGCTGGCCAGCCTGATCGCGGCGCAACTCCAGTTGAGCGGGCTCGAGGTCACCGCCATTGACGCCGAACCGGTGCCCGCCGGCCAGCCCATGCCACTGCGCGTCCACGCGCGTGCGGCAAGCGACCGGAGCCGCCGCGGGCTCGGCGTCGCGTGGGGCCATGGTGCGGGCGACCCCGAGACCGCCCGCCTGCACCTGTCGGCCGGGCACGGGGAAGCCGGCCTGCTCCTGCGGACCACGCGACGCGGCTGGCTGGACCTGCCTCGCCTGCAGGTCTGGACCACGCGCCCGCTCGGCCTGGCCCGCGCGTGGGCGTATGTCTGGCCGGAGTCGCCCGTGCTGGTCTATCCGCGACCCGAAGCGTCGGGCCCGCCGCTGCCGGCCGGTCGCGGCGAGCAGGTGCAGGCCCGCCTGCATCCCAGCGGCGACGAGCTGCACCACCTGCGCAGCTACCGGCCCGGTGACAGCCGCCGTGCCATCGCATGGAAGCCGTCGGCGCGCCGCGACACGCTGCTAGTGCGCGAGTACGAACAGCCGCAAGGCGCAGACGTGGTACTGGACTGGCACGAACTGCGCGGTCTGGCCCACGAGGACCGCATCGCGCGCCTCGCACGGTGGGTCGACGAAGCCGAACGCGACGGCCGGCGCTACCGGTTGTCGCTGCCCGCGCAGCCGGCGCTCGGTCCGGACCATGGGCCTGCGTATCGCCACGCCTGCCTTCGTGCACTCGCACTGATGCCTCATGGCTGACGCGCGCGTCCCACTGATGCTCGATGCCTCGACGCGACGCGCCGTGCTGGCCGCCGCAAGCCTGGGCCTGTTGCCGTTGCTGCTGCAACTGCCCCGGTCGATCGGCGTCGCGATCGCCGCGGCAGCCGCCGTCGTTACCGCGCTGTCGTGGCGCAAGCCGATGCCCGCGCCGCTGCGCCTGCTGCTGACGCTGGCGCTGCTGGCCATCGTGCTCAACCTCACCGGCTTCGCGGTCGGCCGCGACAGCGGCTGCGCGCTGCTGGCCGCGATGCTGGCCGCCAAGCCGGCGGAAACCTTCAACCTGCGCGATGGACGCAGCCTGCTCGGGTTCGCGCTGTTCGCGCCGTTCGCCACGTTCCTGCTCGACCAAGGCCCCCTCGCCCTCGCCCTGGGATTGCTGGCCGCCATCGGGGTGCTGCTCGCGCTGTTGCGCCTGGCGGACCTGGAGTCCGGAGACACCGCGCACCGGCCCCGGATCCGCGACCGCCTGCTGGCGATCGGCCGGCTGATGGCGGTCGGGTTGCCGTTGGCCCTGGCCGCGTTCTGGTTGTTCCCGCGGCTGGGCACGCCGCTGTGGGGCGTGCCGGAGCGCGCGCTGTCGCGGCCGGGCCTGTCGGACAGCATGCGGCCCGGTGAATGGGTCGAGCTGATGAGCGACGACTCGCCGGCGTTGCGGGTCCAGTTCTTCGGCGACACGCCACCGGTGCAGCAGATGTACTGGCGCGGCCCGGTGCTGTGGGACTTCGACGGACGCGAGTGGACGCAACCGGGCTGGTTCCGTGGGCTGCCCGCGGCGCCGATGGTGCCCGGCGACGTGCGCTGGGACTACCGCATCGAACTGGAGGCCACCGACCAGCGCCAGCTGGTCGCCCTCGACCTGCCGCTGGCGGCACCGGACGGCGCGCGCCTGTCGCTGGACCACGGCCTGCACGTGCGGCGCCCGCTCACCTCGCTGAGCCGCTGGCGCATCCAGTCCGCACCGCCGCGCCGCTACGAGCCCGAGTTGCGCCGCACCCTGCGCAACGCCGCGCTGGCCTTGCCCGAAGGCTTCAACCCGCGCACGGTCGCCCTGGCCCGGCAGTGGCGCCGTGAAGCAGGCAGCGACGACGTGGCCATCGTCGAGCGCGCGATGGCCTGGATCCGCAACGACTTCGCCTACACGCTGGGCACGCCGTTGCTGGGCCGGCACTCGGTCGACGAGTTCCTGTTCGACGAGCAGGCCGGCTTCTGCGAACACTTCAGCTCGTCCTTCGTCGTGCTGATGCGCGCGGCCGGCATCCCGGCGCGCGTGGTCACCGGCTACACCGGTGGCTACTACAACCGCTTCGGCAATTATTGGATCGTGCGGCGGCTGGACGCGCACGCCTGGGCCGAAGTCTGGCTGGAGGGCCGCGGCTGGGTGCGCGCCGACCCGACCGCCGCGGTCGCGCCCGAGCGCATCTACGACACGATCGAGGACCGTGCGGGCGTGGGTGGCGGACTGTTCGGCGATGCCGGTGGCCTGTCACCCATGCTCGACATGACGGACTGGCTGCGCCGGGGCTGGAACGACTTCGTCCTGGGTTTCGATGCCAACCGGCAGCGCCAGTTGTTCCGCCCACTCGGCCTCGGGAACATGGACGGCGCGCGTCTGACGGCGCTGTTCTCGCTGGCGGCGGCGCTGGCGCTGTTGTGGATGGCTTGGCTGAGCCGCCGCGGCGAGCGCGAGCGCGACCCGGTGCTACGGGCCTGGCACGCCGTCGGCCACCGCTACGCGCGGCTGGGCCTGGAGCGGATGCCGCATGAGACGGCGAGCGACTGGGCGGCACGCGTGGGCAGAGCCCATCCGCACCTCGCCGCCGAACTGAACGCGCTCAGCGAAGAGTTCAGCGATTGGCGCTACGCTGCCCCCACCCCGGGGCGCGATGCCACCCGCGGGCTGGTGCGCCGTCTGCGCGCGCACCGCCCGGGCGGCCCGCGACCCCACCGACCGACTGGAGACCGCCGATGAAGATCCCGCTGACCGCGCTCGCCGCCACGGTGCTGCTGGCCGCCTGCGCATCGCAACCGCGACCGCTGCAGGGGGAGTTCGCCCCCTTCACGCCGCGCGAGGCGGCCGAGAGCGACCGCACCGGCGCCGTGGTGCGATGGGGCGGCCGCATCGTCCAGGTCGAGCCGCAACCCGACAGCACATGCTTCGAGATGATCGCCACGCGACTGGGCGTGACGGCGCGCCCGTACTGGGCCAGCGACGACACCGGCGGCCGCTTCATTGCCTGCCGCACCGGCTTCTACGACCCGGCCGTGTTCGAAAAGAACCGCGAGGTCACGTTCACCGGGCGCATCAGCGGCTACGAGACGCGCAAGATCGGCGGCTACGACTACCGGTTCCCGCGTGTGGACGCCGACGTCGTCTACCTGTGGCCGGTGCGCGAGCAGGTGGACGTGATCACCCGTCCCGCCCCCTGGCCGTGGTGGGGCTGGTGGTAAGGCGGCCCTGAGCACGCCTTGATCGCGGCGAGCACGGTTGCCGCCGAGGCCGTGCCCAGCGCGCCGATCCCGAAGACGGCGCCCGCGGAAAACCGCGTTTACGCCTCGCGCGTGCCGAACCGGCCGAGCGGTGCGCCCGCGAGCAGGTGCAGGTGGATCTGGAAGACGGTCTGCCCGCCATGGCCGTTGCAGTTCATCACCACGCGGTAGCCGTCCTCGGCGAACCCTTCGCGCCTGGCGTACTCGGCCGCGGCATGCGCCAGGCGACCTACGATGGCGGCCTGGTCGGGCTGGAGGTCGTTGAGGGTCGCGATCGGCGTCTTGGGCACGAACAGTACATGCACCGGCGCCTGCGGGGCGATGTCGCGGAAGGCGATCAGGTGTTCGTCCTCGAAGACGATGTCGGCCGGGATCTCGCGTCGGATGATCCGGTCGAAGATGGTGTCGCTCATCGCGGGCTCCTTGAGTGGGGCGTGCACGATTTCGTGCGCGGAAATGGGGCCGCAGACGCTACCACTCAGCCCGGCATTTCGCTCCGGCTGCCGAAGGCGTGCGACAGCGTGCCGCGGTCCACGTACTCCAGCTCTCCGCCCAGCGGCACGCCGTGCGTGGGCCGGCTCGGCCGTACACCGTGCTTGCGCGCCAGCTGCGCGAGGTAGTGCGCGGTCGCCTCGCCTTCCACCGTGGGGTTGGTGGCGATGATCAGCTCCTGGACCTCGCCCTCGGCCAAGCGCTCGGCCAGTCGGTCCAGACCGAGCTCGCGCGGGCCGATGCCGTCGAGCGGACTCAATCGGCCCTGCAGGATGAAATAGAGGCCCCGGTAGCCGGTCGCCTGCTCGATCGCCAGGCGGTCGGCCGGCGATTCCACCGCGCACAGCTGGTGCACGTCGCGCGCGGCACTGGCGCACGTCGCGCACACCTCGGTCTCGCTGAAGTCGCGGCAGCGCGCACAGTGGCCGATGCGCTCGACCGCCGCGGCCAGTGCCTCGGACAGGCGGCGCCCGCCCGCGCGCTCACGCTCGAGCACGTGGTAGGCCATGCGCTGCGCCGACTTCTGCCCGACGCCGGGCAGGACGCGGAACGCGTCAATCAGTTGTTCGAGAAGCGACATGCCTCAGAACGGCAGCTTCATCCCCGGCGGCAGCTGCATGCCGGCGGTGGCCGAGCCCATGCGCTCCTGCGCGGCGGCGTTGGCCTTGTTGACCGCGTCGTTGAACGCGGCGGCCACCAGGTCCTCGGCCATCTCCGGGTCCGACAGGACGCTGGGGTCGATGCGCACCTTGCGGCACTCCATGCGGCCGCTCAGGGTGACGTTGACCATGCCGCCGCCGGCATTGCCGGTGACTTCGAGCTGGGCCAGTTCCTCCTGCGCGCGCTGCATGTTTTCCTGCATCTTCTGCGCTTGCTGCATGAGTTGGGCGATGTTTCCGCGCATGGCGTGGGTTCCTTCGATGGGGAGTGTGGGGACGCGGCGGCGCTCAGGCGCCGTCGAACGGTCGGATCGAATCGGGGACGATACGGGCGCCGTGCCGGGCGATCAGCCGCTGCACGTCGGGGTCGGCCATGAAGGCGGCTTCGGCCTCGTTCTGGCGCTCGTCGCGCACGCGCTCCTTCCGTTCGCGCACGGACTCGACCGGCTCGGCCGCCGACTCGAAGCGGATCTGGGGGTTGCCGCCCAGGGCGCTGGCGAGTGCATCGCCCAGCATCCGCACCGACGGACCGGTGCGCAGGTGTTCGTCGGAGGCCGGCAGGCTGAGCCGCACGACGCCCTCCTCGAAGCCCAGGAAGCCGACGTGCTCGGCCAGCAGCTTCGCGGGACCCTTGAGCGCTCCGCTGTCGAGCAGGGCGTGCCAGTCATCGGTCCCGGACAGCTGGCCCACGGCTGCGGCCACGTCCGCGGGGGCCGGTCGCGCACCCGCGCTGGCCTCGGGACCTGGCGACAACGACGGTGCGGCCGGGGCGGACATCGACGACACCCCTGACACGGGGCGCGGGCGATCTGCCTCGACAACCTGGCGGGCCGACGGCGCGACTTCGATAGCGGCAGGCATGCCGGTGTTTTCCACGGCCACCTGGGTGTCTCCGCTCGCGCGTTCCGGCGATGCGGGCGCCACCTCCGGCGCCGACGGTGCCGCGGCGGCAACCGCCTGCGACGCTTGGCCCGCACCCTGCACCGCCTCCGGCACACGGGCGACATCACCGCTGCCGGCCGGGCGGAACGCCAGCATGCGCAGCACGCACATCTCGAATCCGGCCCGCGGGCTCGGGGCCAAGGGCAGATCGCGACGCCCGTGCAGCGCCATCTGGTACCAGAGCTGCACCACCTCGGGCCGCAGCTGCGAGGCCAGCGCCTCGACATCCACGCCCTCGCCGTCGGCAGCCGCGCCCGGCACCAGCTGGCGCACCTGGACGCGGTGCAAGGCCTCGCCGAGTGCGTCCAGCACGCTGGCCCAGTCCGGCGAGAACTCCGCCAGCGCGGCGACCTCGTCCATCAGCGCGGCACCGTCGCCGGCGGCCAGCGCCTGCAGCAGCGCGCCGACGCGGGTACGGTCGACGGTGCCCAGCATGGTGGCCACCGATGCGTCCGTCAGCTCGCCACCCGTATAGGCAATCGCCTGGTCCAGCAGCGACAGGCCGTCGCGCAGGCTGCCATCGGCGGCGCGGCTGAGCTGGCGCACCGCGCCGGCCTCCGCGGCGATGCCCTCGGCCTCCAGGATCTTCGTGATCTGGCCGGAAATCTGTTCCTCGTCCAGCCGCTTGAGGTTGAACTGCAGGCAGCGCGACAGCACGGTAACCGGCAGCTTCTGCGGGTCGGTGGTCGCCAGCAGGAACTTCACATGGCCCGGCGGCTCTTCCAGCGTCTTGAGCAGCGCGTTGAACGCCGCCTTCGACAGCATGTGCACCTCGTCGATCAGGTACACCTTCATGCGGCCGCGGCCGGGCATGTACTGGGCGTTTTCGATCACCTCGCGCACGTCGTCCACGCCGGTGTTGCTGGCCGCGTCGATCTCCAGCAGGTCCATGAAGCGGCCGGCGTCGATGTCACGGCACGCACCGCACTCGCCGCACGGCTCCGCCGACGTGCCCTGCTCGCAGTTGAGCGACTTGGCGAAGATGCGGGCGATGGTGGTCTTGCCGACCCCGCGGGTGCCGGTGAACAGGAACGCGTGGTGCAGCCGGCCGCTGTCGAGCGCGTTGGTCAGCGCGCGCACCACGTGCTCCTGGCCGACCAGTTCGGCGAAGCGCCGGGGGCGCCATTTCCGTGCAAGGACGAGGTAGGACATCGGACCCTTCAGTCGAGCGGGACGTGCCGGCGGGAGGTGGGCCGCGCGCTCGCGCAGGCGCCCCGTCGGCAGGCGGGCATTGTGCCACGTCGCCCGCAGCGACCCGGCCTGTCCACCGTGCGGGTCGGGCACCACCTGCGGCAATTCAGGCGGCCGCCTTGTGGCCGGCGGCGCCGGCGACTAGACTTTGCGCCCCGCAGGCGTGCCGATGGCGCGCCCTGCGGTCCGGAGAGGTGTCCGAGTGGTTGAAGGAGCACGCCTGGAAAGTGTGTAAGCGTCTAAACCGCGCTTCGGGGGTTCGAATCCCCCTCTCTCCGCCAGTTTCCCGCGACGTGGTCCACACGCCACCGTCGCAGTGCGATCAAGCATCGCGCCGTCCTATGGTGGCCCCGTCGGCCCCTCGCGACGCTAGGTCGAAAACCCCGCCAGGGCCGG
>CAMPJI010000027.1 GCA_946886865.1 uncultured Lysobacterales bacterium
GGGGTGGGGCGTGAACCGGGGCTCGGGCCATCGGGGGTTCTGACGCACAGGCCCCGTGGCAGGCGCGGACAGACCATCCTTGTAGGAGCGACTTATATCGCGATCTCTGACCCCTCCGGACCCCTGGTCGCGACTTGCGTCGCTCCTACAGGAGGCCGTCAGCGCTCGCGGCGCGCTTCAGGCGCCCGGGATCTCGAGGGCCACGGCATCGTCGCGCAGTGCCGGCGACAGCCACAGGTGCGAGCCCAGCGGTGCAAACCCGGCTGCAGCAAACCGCTCGCGGTAGAAACGTGCCGGCCGGCGCCTGAAGCCGTGGGTGTCGCCCTCGACGCCGTCCTCGCGGGTAAAGGTTTCCAGGAACGCCACGCCGCCGCACAGCTCGGCCAGCCCCGGCAGCCCGCGGTCGATCTCGCGTGCGTCCAGGTAGTGCAGCACGTCGCTGCACACCAGCAGGTCGGCCGGCGGGCAGGGGCGCAGCATCGCGAAGTCGCCGAACGTCGCCAGCCGGAGGTGGCGCCGCGGACCGAAGCGTTCGATCGCGTAGGCGCTGCTGTCGAAGCCGAGGTAGTCCACGCGGGGGCGCAGCCGGCGCAGCGGTGCGCGCCACGCGCCTTCGCCGCAACCGATGTCCAGCACGCTGCGGATGGGCCGCTCCAGGTGATATTCGGCCGCGGCCACCGCCAGCGCGACCTTCCGCGCCAGGCGCGCGCCGCCGCCGATGGCGGCCGACTTCAACGCGGGGTCGCGGTACCAGCGTTCGAAGTAGGCGTGGTCGTAGTGCTTGCTCATGGGGTGTCGGACGCGGGCGGCGTGGCATCCTAGCGCGTCGCATCGACGCGCCGACTCCGTGCCCGCGGCATGTGGTCGGCGCCAACTTCCGGGGAGCCCGAATGAACGCCTACATCTGGACCAAGACCGCCCACCTGGTGTTCGTCATCGCGTGGATGGCGGCGGTGTTCTACCTGCCGCGCTTGCTGGTCAACCTGGCCGAGGCCGGCGACGTCGCGCCGGTGCGCGAGCGCCTGCTGCTGATGGGGCGGCGGCTGTACGGCTTCGGCCACAGCATGTTCGGGCTGGCGTTCGCGCTGGGCCTGGTGCTGTGGCTGCATTTCGGCATGGCGGGCGGCTGGCTGCACGCGAAGCTGACGCTGGTCGCGTTGCTGCTGGCGTACTACGTCGTGGCCGGTCGCTGGCTCAAGGGCGTGGCCGCCGGCACCAAGGTGCTGCCTTCGGCGCGGGCGCTGCGCTGGTTCAACGAGGTGCCCGTCGTGCTGATGGTCGGCATCATCTGGTTGGTGCTGGCCAAGCCGTTCTGACGATTGCGCCATTCCTTCTGTAGGAACGGCTTCAGCCGCGATCCGAGTCCCAGCCGCCCGGCGGTGTATCCGATCGCGGCTGAAGCCGCTCCTACAGGGGCGCGCGGTCAGGGTGCCTTGAAGTCGGCCGGATCCGGCAGCTCTACCGGCACGCCCTGCGCGTTGCACAGTCCGCGGTCGCACAGCGCGTCGCGCAGGCGCGGGGTGGCCTGCACCATCAGGTGGAAGAGCGCGTTCTGCTCGATGCTGCCGCGCACTGCGGCGCTGCCCGGGCCGCGCGCCCACACGCCGACGTCGTCGCCGCCGTGGCTCTCGCTCGCCAGCGGGACGAGCGCCTCCTGCATGTAATCGGGGTCGCGGGTGTCGACCTCCGTCAGGTCGGGTCGCCCGCTGGCCGGCTTGAAGCCCTTGCCCGGGTGCAGGAAGCGCTTCGGGCCCGCCGGCTGGCTGGCGCTGGCGCCGGTGTTGCCCGGCCCGTTGGCGTAGCCGAGCGTGGTGTACGGACGGCCGGTGGCATCGCGTGCGTACTCGCCGGCCGGCGCGTCCTCGTCGGCGAAGCCGCGCACCTTGTCCAGGATCGGATTGCCGCGGGCCGGGTAGCCGGCGAACGTCAGCGTGTGCGAGTGGTCCGCGGTGACCATGACCAGGGTGTCGTCGGCACCGGTCAGCTCGACCGCGGCCTGTACCGCGTCGCTCAGCGCCATGGTGTCGACCAGCGCGCGATGGGCGTTGCCGTAGTGGTGGGCGTGGTCGATGCGGCCGGCCTCGACCAGCAGGACATAGCCCTGCGTGGACTGCGCCTGCAAGCGCGCGATGGCCGCGCGCGTCATGTCCGCCAGGCTCGGTTCGCCGCCCGCGTCGCCGGCGCGGTCGTGCTCGAAGCGCATGTGGTCGGGTTCGAACAGCGCCAGCAGCGGCGCGCCGACCGGCGCCGCGGCCAGTTGCTCGGCATTCCACGCGTAGGCGCCGGTGGGGTTGGCGCGTTGCCACTCGGCGACCAGGTCACGGCCGTCGCGGCGCTTTCCGGTCTGCGCCAGGTACTCGGGGTCGGGCTGCGTGGCCGGCAGGAAGTTGTGTCGGCCGCCGCCCATCAGCACGTCCGCGCCGCGGCCCAGCGCCGGGTCGACCAGTTGCGATGCGATGTCGCGGCAGCCGGCCTCGCGGGCCGTGGCCGGGGTTTCGTTGTCGCGCTCCCAGTTGCGGTCGGGCGAATGGGTGAACGTCGCGGCCGGCGTGGCGTGGGTCAGGCGTGCGGTGGTGACCACGCCGGTGCGCAGGCCGCTGGCGGCGGCCAGTTCCCACAGTGACAGCAGGGCGTGGTCGCGTGCCCCGGTGCAGTCCCCGCGCGGCGGCGCCTGGCCGACGCTGATCACGCCCGCGCGCGATTTGGCGCCGGTCGCCATCGCGGTCATCGTGCCGGCCGAGTCCGGTGTCTGCAGGTCGGTGTTGTACGTGCGGCTGAGGGCGGTGGCCGGGAAGTGCTCCCACGACAGCCGGTGCTCCTCGCCCGGCTGGCCCGCGCGCTGCCCCGCCAGGATGCGGGCGGCGGCCACGGTGGTCAGGCTCATGCCGTCACCGACGAACAGGATCACGTTGCGCGCGTTGCCGGCCATCGCGCCGCGTTCGGCCGCCTGCGCGGCGCCGGCGCGGAACCACCAGGCGGCCGTCTCGCCTTCGGGCCGCTCGATCGCCGGCACGTCAACGGCCCACGAATCCGCGGTCGATCCAGGCCGGGCGGCCGGCGACGTGGAGCAGGCCGAAGCCAGCAACGTGGCAATGGCGGCAAGGCAGGCGGGGCGCAACAGGGACATCGGCAGTGACCATGGGACGACAGGACGCGCGATTATGCCGGCCCGTTGTTGCCGTCATGGGACGCTGACAGGCGGCGCGTGGCCTCGTACACATGCGCCGGCTTCGGTACTGTGCGGCGTTCCTACCGATTCCGCGGCCCTGCCGGCCGCCCGAGGTCCGGCATGCACCTGGTCGCCGCGTGGTTCCGCATCCCCTTCTGGCAGCGCGTGCTCGCCGGCTTCGTGCTGGGTGCGCTGGCCGGCTGGGCGATGGGCCCGGCGGCCGAGACCTGGTTCGGCCCGCTGGGCACGGTCTACGTCACCCTGATCAAGATGATCGCGGTGCCGCTGGTGTTCTTCGCGGTGATGAATGCCGTGGCCTCGCTGCACGGGCAGAAGTCGGTGGCCGCGCTCGGGGGGCGCACGTTCCTGTGGTTTGCCGCCACCGCCGCGCTGGCCGTGGCGGTGGGGCTGGGGGTGGGCTGGTGGCTGCAGCCCGGCCTGGGCCTGAGCGGGCTGGCCATGGCGCCCGACTACACCGTGCGCGAGATCCCGTCACCGGTGCAGGTGGTGCTGGACATCGTGCCCGGCAACCCGTTCAAGGCGCTGGCCGATGGCCGGATCCTGCAGGTGATCGTGTTCGCCGGGCTGGTCGGCTTCGCGCTGGTCAAGCTGGGCGAGAAGACCGCCGGGCTGCGCAAGCTGGTCGGCGAGGGCAGCGAGGTGATGATCCAGGTCACCCGCTTCGTGCTCGAGTTCACCCCGCTGGGCACCTTCGGGCTGATCGCCGCGCTGGTGGGCAGCTACGGCTTCGAACGGTTGCTGCCGCTGGGCACCTTCGTGCTCGCCCTGTACCTGGCGTGCGCCCTCCACATCGTCGTGGTCTACGGCGGACTCATCGCCGCGCACGGGCTCAACCCGCTGAAGTTCTTCCGCGGCGCCGCGCCGGGCATGCAGGTGGCGTTCGTCAGCTCGTCGAGCTTCGCGTCCATGCCGGTGGCGATGCGCGCCGTCACGCACAACCTGGGCGTGGACAAGGATTACGCCGCGTTCGCGGTGCCGCTGGGCGCCAGCATCAAGATGGACGGCTGCGGCGCGATCTTCCCGGCGCTGACCTCGATCTTCGTCGCGCAGTACTTCGGCCTGCAGCTGGAGCCGACCCAGTACCTGATCATCCTGCTGGCCTCGGTGCTGGGCAGCTTCGGCACCGCCGGCGTGCCCGGCACGGCCATCGTCATGGTCACGCTGGTGCTGAGCGCGGCCGGTCTGCCGCTGGAAGGCATCGGGTATCTCGTGGCGATCGACCGCGTGCTGGACATGATGCGCACGATGACCAACGTCACCGGCCAGATGCTGGTGCCGGTGCTGGTCGCGCGCGAGACCGGGCTGCTGGACGAGGCGCGCTACAACGCGGCGTCCAGCAATGTCGGATTGGCGCCGGACGAAGAGGCGGGCACGCCCGCGCGCCAGGAGTAGGCCTGCCTCCCGGGACGCGGACCCGCGCCACCGCGTTCCGCATCGTGTGTTATACGCCGACCGCAGCGGTTGCGGCTGGCGGTTTTGTGTGGCGTGGGGAGTTTTGGCATGCTGCACGCCGCCGCCGCGCGGCACGCACCGAAGGATCGAATTCGCGTCAATGGAGGACGCCCCGATGCCCCGACTCCCCGCTCTGTTGCCCTTCTGCATGCCGCCTGCCCGTTACGGCGCGGTTGGCACGCAGTCGCGTGGCTGCAACCCGTCCACCATGCGCACGGCCGGCCTGATGCCGTTTCGCCTCGTGGCCGCCGCCGCGCTGGCCCTCACCCTTGGCGCAGGATGCGCACCGGTCCAACAGGAGACGACCATGGTCGAGTACCGCCAGAACCCCCGGCCTTCGAAGGTGCATCGGCTCGAGATGCGCATCGAGGACGCGCCCGGCGACTTCGGCTGGATCCAGGGGTTCATGCAGTTCGACGTGGTCAACCGCCAATGCCTGCCGCCGCCGCGGGAGAACGCGGGCGGCTACAGCTCACCGATCCCCACGCGTTCGATCCCCTTTGCGCTCCAGCGTCAGCCGGACGGCGGCTACACGGGCACCGTATTCACCGACGGCATGGTCGATGAGGACTACCACGGCCACGGCGTCTGCGAATGGCGACTGGTCAACGTGCAGGTCCAGCTCAAGGCCACGGGGGCGCCGGAGGAGACGCTGTTCATGGCGGACCTGTTCGGGGACGAGCTCGCCATGGGATCAGCCAAAACGATCCATTACATAAGGGAGAGCTATCCGCGGCATCCTGACTCCCGTTTGGACGAGCCGCTTAGCTCTGGGCAGACCGACCGCTCACAGATGGCGCCTGAGGTCACCGCAGAGAACCTGTTCAAGATCGTCATGGCCTCTCAGCCGGTGACACAGTGAGGGTGGGTTCAAAGCAATACGCTGAGCTCTCGGACCACTGCTACGACGCGGCGAATCGGCTCGCCGTACTTGCACGCGCGAGGGAGGTCGTCGTGATAGGTGGGGTCCGGTACCGGGTGCTGGAGCACGTGGACAACCCCAGCTCCGGATACCAGGGAACCATTTACCAAGAGGTAGAAAAGGGCTCCGTCGTAGTCGCGCATCGTGGCACCGAGCCCGGCCGAGAGTTTCTGCAGGACGTGGTAAAGGCAGACGCCGGCATGGTCGCAACGCGCGGCAACGTGCAAGCCGGTGACGCTATTGAACTGACGCGACGCGCGCAATTGCACGCCACCGATCCGGATACCCTGGCCGTATACGGTCGAGCGCCCGAAGTCACCGTCACCGGCCATTCGCTGGGCGGCACGCTCGCCCAGATCACCGCGCACCACTTCGGCCTGCGTGGCGAAACGTTCAACGCCTATGGCGCGGTCAGCCTGGACCATCGGCTGGCCGAAGGCGGCACGACGGTCATCAACCACGTGGTTGCCACCGATGTCGTGTCCTCGGGTAGCCCCCACTACGGTCAGGTGCGCGTATATGCGGCCCCGAGGCACATCGAGGCCTTGCGTGACGCGGCCGGCTACGCCAATTCGCGCGGTCCCTTCGACGTGCGGAACCCGCTGGTGATGGTGGCCGATGCACTGGACACCCACGGGATGCACAACTTCCTCGACGTCGACGGCGCCAACCGGCCCGACGTGTCGCTGCTGCGTGACCCTCGGGCACGCGCGCTGGCGGCGGAGTTCGATCCGATGATCGACCGCTTCCGTTCCGATGTCGCGGTGATCCGCGGCGGCGTCACGCTGGGCACGCGAAGTGGGGCAGGGCTGGTCGGCGATGCGGTGAACGCCATGCGGCGCGACCTCGCGCCCGGCGAACCTGCACGGCTCGAGTCCGGGCAGCGTGAGCGGATGGAGCGCGGTGCGCGTGGTGTCGTGGACGGCCCCACGCACCGGGAGTGGCGTGGCGCGCCATTGCCCGGGTTCCTCATGCCGGGGGCCGGAGCCGCGGTCGAGCCCGTCGCCAGTCCGGCTGCAGACCGTGCATCCCCTGCCGATGCCGACCACCCGCAGTACGCGCTGCTGCAACAGATCCGGGCGCAGGCCCGGGCGCGCGAAAGCGACGGGGCCATCAGGTTCAACGATGCCGGCGAGCGCGAGCGCTTCTGCCGGTATGCGTTGGCGGCTTGCCGGGACAACCGGGACGAACTGCGCGGCCTCTATCCCCAGCGCGACTTCAGTGGCCCCGCCGCGGGACCCGGGCTGGAGCGGGCGGACCATCTGGTGATCGGAACGCGCACGCACGCCTTCCTCATGCAGGGGGATATCGAGAGCCCCGCCACGCGTCGAATCGCTTTCACGATGGAGCAGGCGCGGCAGACGCCGGTCGAAGAGTCCGATGCGAGGGTGCAGGCGTCCAACCGGTCGCTGGGCGGGCAGGTGGCGATGCAGCGGCAGCAGGATCCGGTGATCGACATGGAAGCGCCGCCGCGCGGCGGCCGGGCGCACTGAGGCGCGCGGCCCGGCATCGGCCACCTGAGACAACACCGGGTCCGACCCTCGAACGGTCGCGACGCGGCGTGGCGGGGCGCCCACGCGTCGCCCTGGCGCTACGCCCGCGAGTACCGCCAGCTGACCATGCGGCCGTCCCGGTACGGCATTACGCCGTGGAAGGGGCGCGGGTCGTCGTCGAACACCATCGGCAGGAAGTGCCGGTCGCCCTCCCACATGGGCAGCTCGTCGAGCCGGTCCACCGGCACCCACTCCAGCGTGCCTTCGGGGTTGCGCTCCAGCGGCGTGCCGGCAAAGCGCGTCACCACGAAGATGAAACCCAGCCAGTCCTCGCCGTGCTTGCCGAATCCCGGCCAGCTGACGGTGCCGCGCAGGACCAGTTCCTCGCAATCGATGCCGGCCTCCTCGTGGATCTCGCGGCGCATGCCGGCCAGCACGTCCTCGTCGGGCTCGATCTTGCCGCCCAGGCCGTTGTACTTGCCCAGCTGGTGGTCGTCCGGGCGCGCGTTGCGGTGGACCATCAGCACCTGCGTGCGGTCCGGCGACAGCACGAAGCCCAGGGTCGCGACGATCGGGGTGTAGGGCATCAGTCGCGGGCCTCGCGCTGCTCGGCCAATGCAGCATCGAACGCGGCCTCGGCCTTGTCGGCGTAGGCCGTGCACGACAGCGGTGCGGGATGCGGATTGCCGGTGTCGGCCGGGCTCCAGCCCACGCCGCCGGGGTGCGGGGCGATCAGGATGTCGCAGGGCAGGGCGCGCACGCGGGCGAAGCCGCGCCGGTAGTCCTCGACGATGCGCGGGTAGCGCGGGTTGTCGACCAGCCGGTAATCGGGCGCGCTCAGGCTGTCGGCGTAGGCCATCGACACCGGTCGGCCGTCGCGGGTGTCGTTCCACGTCCAGCTGAGCGAGCCGGGCGTGTGTGCGGGAGTGAAGTGGGCGGTGAACGCGACGCCGCCCAGCGCGATCGTCTCGCCGTCCTGCACCAGGCGGTCCGCGCTCACGGGCGGGAACTGGATCGCGTCGCCGTAGTGGATGTCATCGCTGCCGCCGCGTGCGAGCAGCGCGGCGGATTCGGCATTGCTGACCACGGTGGCCCCGGTGGCGCGGCGCAGCGCGGCCAGGGGACCGGCGTGGTCGGCGTGGGCATGGCTGTGGAGGATGAGCCGGACATCGGCGGGCGCAACGCCGAGCGACTGCAGGTGCTCCAGCAGCATCGGCGCGGCCTGCGGCATGCCGCCGTCGATCACCACGGCGCCGGCATCGGTCTTCACGACCAGCGAGGCCAGGCCCTCGGTGCCGATGTACCAGGTGCGTGCCGCGATCTGGAACGGCTGGATGGGGCGGCGCCAGCTTTCGGGCACCTCGTAGGCCTTCGTCTGCGGCAGGACGGATTGCGCGGCAAGCGGGAGCGATAGCAGCAGCGCCGCGAGTAGCGCGAGCGGCCGGGAAGGACGGAGGTCGGGCATCGGGACTGTCGCAGGCGTCGCACGCAGGGGCGCACGGGGCGACAAGGGTGCCAGCTGCGCGGCGGCCTGCCCAGCCGCGCTTGCGCCGGGTGTGCGTGATCAGGCGGCCGGCGTGCGACCAGGGCGGGCCAGTCGTGTCCCCAGCCAGGCCATCGGCACCGGCAGCAGCACGCCGCTGACCAGCATCCACGTGGGGTGCGGAATCATCGTGTAGTTGAGCACCACGCCCAGCAGCACCAGTGCGCCGACGATGAGTGCCGCCAGGCGCGGGTGCCGCCGCGAGATTCGCGCCGCGACCCAGCCGCCCAGCAGCGCGGCCAGAGCGTAGCCGGCAATGACGCACGCCATGGCCGTCACCGGCGCGGTATTGATGAAGTCGGCGAGCGCCGCGGGGTCGGTGAGATCGGTGCCGGGTGGCGGCGGGTACAGCGCGGCGCTGAGCAGTTGGGACAGCGTGATCACCAGCCACGCCACCACGATGCCGGCGACCACGCCAACGGCCGTCCTCAGTCCCTGTCGCATGCCATGCCCCCGGTAGGTCCCGGGCGTGAGGATCGCCGCTGGCGCTTGACCTCGCAAGCACGCGGGTGCGACGAGAATGGGTCGGGCCGCCCATGTCGACCCCGGCGCGGGCGTGCCGCGGCGATTGCCGCCTACCAGGAGCACCTGCCGCATGACCGGAGAACAGCGCGAACTCACCCTGCGGTTCCTCGCCGAGCCCACCGACGTCAATTACGGCGGCAAGGTCCACGGTGGCGTGGTGATGAAGTGGATCGACCAGGCCGGCTACGCCGCGGCCGTGGGCTGGAGCGGGCGCTACAGCGTGACCGTGGCGGTCGGCGGCATCCGCTTCGTCTCGCCCATCCGCACCAGCGACCTCGTCACGGTGCGCACCAAGCTGGTCTACACCGGTACCAGCAGCATGCATTTCTCCGTGGATGTCACCGCGCGCGACCCGGGCATCGAGGGCGGCGACGCCACCCGCGAGCGGCTGTGCACGCACTGCGTGATCGTGTTCGTGGCGCTGGACGAGGTGGAGGGCAAGCCGACCCCGGTCCCGGCGTGGACGCCGCAGACGGAGGAGGACCGTCGCCTGGCGACGTACGCCACCAAGGTCATGGAGCTGAGCAAGGGCATCGAGCAGACCATCGAACGCTACCGCGAGGCGAGCGCCTGACGACCGACACCTGACCCCCGGGTCCCGGAACGAAAAAGGCACCCCGCGGGGTGCCTTTCGCTTGAATCCGGGCGGCCCGGTCGGGCCGATGTCGGTCAGATGCCTTCGACCCGGCGCGCCGACATGAACTTGTTGCCCCAGTAGCCGGTGTCCATGCGCGAGACCATCACATCCTTGCCGCGGCTGGGCGCGTGCACGAACTGGCCATTGCCGACGTAGATGCCCACGTGGTCGACGCGCCCGCGCTTGCCGAAGAACACCAGGTCGCCCTCGGCCAGCGCGTTGCGGTCATCGATCAGGCGGCCCCGCTTGGCCATTTCGCGCGAGACGCGCGGCAGCTCGACGCCCAGTGCATTGCGGAACACATAGCCGACCAGGCCGCTGCAGTCGAAGCCGCTGTCGGGCGAGGTGCCGCCCCAGCGGTAGGGCGTGCCGATCAGGGCCATCGCGCTCTGCAGCAGGGTCTTGATCTTGCCCTGGCCGCCGGCGTCGGCGCCCGGGCCGACCATGCGGTTGAAGTCGGTGGCCAGCATCAGCGCGCGATCCGACAGGGTCATCGTGTCGGTCATCATGCTGCGGCCGATGCCGGCGGCGTTGCCGGCGTCGGCGCTCATCCCACCGGCGGGTGGGATCTCCTGCGCACCGGCCGGCAGGGCCAGCAGGCACAGCAGGGCGGGAACGATGGAGAGGCGGAGGGCCCGGACCCATCGGGTCGGGCGGGTGGCGGCGCGGCCGGTGCCGTTGCAGGAACGGCGGATCGAGGAGGTCGTCACACGGGACTCACGGTTTCATCACGCGGCGATCATGCCCGCTCAAAGGAACTCGTAGGTGCAAATTTCGTTAATTAATCGTTAAAGAAGAAAGAAATCCGTCACGATTCGGCCGATCTTCAGCGCAGGATGCGTTTGGCACCGCTGTAGTGGTCACGCCAGTAGTGCCCGTCCAGGTGGTCCAGGCGCACCGTTCCGCCGGTGCTCGGGGCGTGCACGAAGCGGCCTTCGCCGACGTAGATGCCCACATGGGTGACGGTGCCGCCACTGCCGAAAAAGACCAGGTCCGCGGTTGCCAGTTGCCGGGGCGGCACCTTGGGGCCCTGGTAGTCGGCGAGCGCCCGCGAGGTGCGCGGCAGGCGCACGTCGAGCATGTCGCTGAAGACGTAATTGACCAGACCGCTGCAGTCGAAGCCGCCCTCGGGCGTGTTGCCGCCGTACCGGTACGGCGTGCCGACCAGGCTGATCGCGCGCATCAGCACCGCGTTGGCCGAGGCCGGGTCGGCCGGGGTCACCTCCGGCCAATCGCGGGTGGACGTCGGTGCCGGCGCGGTGCGCACCGTCTCGCGTCCGCCGCCGCAGCCGGCCAGCAGCACCAGTGCAACGGAGAGGCCCGCAAAGCGTGCAAGACCGCAAGGGAAAAGGCCCGGCGCCGACGCCGGTGGCGTGGCCGGGGGCTTGCCGGGATAATGCGCAGCCTTGTTCACGGCCGACAGCTTGGCGGCTGGCCGCCGTCGCGACAAGCCTCACGCCCCCTCGCCGCTGCCGCGGCAGGCGCCTTCGCGCCGGGAGCCTCCTTACATGCCGGCCGCGAAGGCCGACCACCGGGTATGCCATGAAGATCGAGAAAGACCGCGTCGTGCGTTTCCACTACACCGTGTCCGAGCAGGGCCAGGCGCCGCTGGAGTCGTCCAACGGCGGCGATCCGCTGGCCATCCTGGTGGGCCACGGCAACATCATCCCGGGCCTGGAAACGGCGATGGCAGGCCGCGAGGCCGGCGAGACGTTCGAGGTCGACGTGGCCGCGGCCGAAGCCTACGGCGAGCGCCGCGAGGGCATGATCCAGCGCGTCCCCAAGAAGCACTTCCAGGGCGCCAAGCTGCAGCCGGGCATGCAGGCGGTGCTGCCGACCAACTTCGGCCCGCGCGCCGTGACCATCCAGAAGGTGGGCATGAGCGTGGTCGACGTCGACCTCAACCACCCGATGGCGGGCAAGGACCTGCACTTCAAGGTGGAGATCGTCGACGTGCGCGAGGCCAGCGCCGAGGAGATCGAGCACAAGCACGTGCACGGCGAAGGCGGCCACCAGCACTGAGGTCGAGCCTCCGGTATCCGATGACGGCCCGCCCTGTGCGGGCCGTTTTCGTTGGCCCGGCGCACTAGGTGGAGACCGGGCTTGGCGCGGCTGGCATGATCGCCGGCGGCCACCGCTGGGGAGCGGACATGCATCACACCACCACGCCCGGGCCCGTGCCCGCGGCGCCCGCCACGTTCGCACCCGTCGCGCCGGGCGAGCGCATCGTCGCCCTCGACGCCGTGCGCGCAGTCGCGCTGCTGGGCATCCTGCTGATGAATATCGAAGGGTTAGTGGGCCCGCTGTTCGGGTCCATCACGGGCGTGGACCCGAACCTGACCGGCGCAGACCGGATCGCCGATACGCTCATCTACATCTTCGTGCAGGGCAAGTTCTACACCCTGTTTTCGCTGCTGTTCGGCATGGGGTTTGCGGTGATGATGGAACGCGCCCGCGCCGCGGGCCGACCGTTCACCGCGCCGTACCTGCGCCGCAGCCTTGCGCTGCTGGCGATCGGGCTGCTGCACCTGCTGCTGCTGTGGTCGGGCGACATCCTGGTGAACTACGCGCTGATGGCACTGGTGCTGCTGCTGGTCTTCGCTGCGACCCCCACCCGGCGCCTGCCGTGGTGGGGCGTGGCCCTGTACCTGGCACCGGCGGCCATCATGGCGCTGGGCGGGGCCATGGGGTCGCTGGCACAACTGGACCCGACGGCCGCCGCGGACATGGCCAAGGGCCTGGCCGAGCAGGAGCGCGCGATGGCCGACGCGCTTGCCGCACAGCGCGCCACCTATGGCGGCGCCGACTACCTCGCGGCCATGTCGCGGCGCTGGGACGACTTCACGATGTTCATCGGCTACCTGCCGGTGATGGGCGCACACATCCTCGGGATGTTCCTGCTGGGGGCGTGGTTCGTGCGCAGCGGCGCGATCCGGCGGCCGGATGATTTCCCCCGCCTGTACACCGGGCTGCGCTGGGTGGCGCTGCCCCTGGGCCTGGCGGCGATGCTGCTGGCGTGGTGGCACGTGCCGACGGTCGACTTCGGCCGGTTGGACCTGACGTCGGGCCTGGCGTCGGCGCTCACTGCGGTGGCCAACCTGCTGATGTGCCTGGGCTACCTGGCCTGGCTGCTGCGCGGCCTGGAGGGCGGCGGCATCGCTGCACGCGCGCTGGCGTGGATCGCGCCGGCCGGGCGCATGGCCCTGACCAACTACCTGCTGCAGTCGCTGGTGTGCACGACGATCTTCGCCGGTTACGGGCTCGGGTACTTCGAGCAGTTGCCGCGCGCCGGGCAGGTGCCGTTCGCGCTGGCGCTGTTCGTTCTGCAGGTGCTCGCCAGCCGCGCGTGGCTGGCGCGCTTCCGTTACGGGCCGGTGGAGTGGGTGTGGCGCGCGCTGACGTATGGACGGGCTCCCGCCATGCGCGAGGCGCCTGCAGGACGCTGATCGCACCGGTCGACACGCTGCGTCCCGGTCGCGCGCTGCGGCCGCGCGCCGGCAGGCCCTAGACTTTGCGCATGGAACAACGCGAAGACGTGGTGGTGGTCGGCGCCGGTGTGATCGGCCTGTCATGTGCGCTGGCGCTGCTGGATGCCGGGCGCGGCGTGCGCGTGGTCGATGCCGGCCGCGTCGGCGGCGGCAGCTCCCACGGCAACTGCGGCACCATCACCCCCAGCCACGCACCGCCGCTGGCGGCGCCGGGGGTGGTCCTGCGCGCGCTGCGCTGGATGCTGACGCCCGACGCGCCGCTCTACATCCCGCCCCGACTCGACCCCGTGCTGTGGCGCTGGCTGTGGCGCTTCGCCGGCCGCTGCAACCGGCGTGACTGGCGCGCCTCGGCCATCGCCAAGGCCGCGTTGCTGGGCGACTCGCGCGCGCGCCTGGGCGACTGGGTGGCACGGCATTCGATCGATTGCGGGTTCGTCGAGTCCGGCGAGGACTACGTGTATCGCGATGTCCGGGCGTTCGCGCACGGCCAGCAGGAGCTGCCGCTGCTGCGCGAACTGGGCATCGAGCTGGAGGTGGTCGACGGCCCGGCGTACGAGGCGATCGAGCCGGCGATGAAGCCCGGCGTCGCCGGTGCCATCCGTTTCTCCGGAGACGCCATGCTGCGGCCCGACCGGTATCTGGCCGAGCTGGCGCGCGTGGTGCGCGAGCGCGGGGGCGTGATCGACGAGCACCGCGCGCTGGACGGCATCGACCACAGCCGCGAGGGCCCGGTGCTGCATACCGCCGCCGGCGCGCTTCGGCCGCGCGATGCGGTCATCGCCACCGGTGCGTGGTCACCGCGTCTTGCCAAGGCGATCGATGTCCCGGCGCTGACGGGCGCGATGCAGCCGGGCAAGGGCTACTCGATCACCTACTCGCGGCCCGCGCTGGCGCCCAAACGGCCGCTGGTGCTGCGCGAGCGGGCCGTCTGCGTGACCGCGTGGCCCGACGGGTTCCGCCTGGGCAGCACGATGGAATTCTCCGGCTTCGACGAGCACCTCAATGCGCGCCGGCTGGCCGCCTTGGAACGCGGCGCGGCCGACTACCTGCACGAGCCGGTTGGCGCCCAGGTCCGCGAGCGGTGGTACGGGTGGCGGCCCATGAGCTGCGACGACATCCCGATCATCGGGGCGGTGCCGCACCGCCCGAACCTGTGGCTGGCGACCGGCCACGGGATGATGGGCATGGGCATGAGCGCGGGCACGGCGCAGTTGCTGGCCGACCTCGTGTGTGCCCGCACGCCCGCGCTCGATCCCGCGCCGTACCGCGTGGAGCGTTTCGGCTGAGGCATCGAACGCGGGGCGTTGACGTCAACCCGGTCAGACTGCCGCCTTTTCGACGCGATGCCATGGGCATCCGGGGAGGACCGACATGGCACGCGACTTCGACCTGATCGTGGTGGGGGGCGGCTCGGGCGGGCTGGCCGGCGCCTTCCGCGCCGCCGCGCACGGCGCGCGCGTCGCGCTGCTGGAGCCCGGAGCGCTTGGAGGCACCTGCGTCAACGCCGGCTGCGTGCCGAAGAAGGCGATGTGGCTGGCGGCCGATGTCGCACGCAAACTGACCATGGCCGCGGATCTCGGGTTCGCGACCGAAACCTGCGCGCTGGACTGGCCCGAATTCATTGCCCACCGCCAGCGCTACATCCACAACATCCACGAGAGCTACCGGCAACGACTGGACGAGGCCGGCATCCCCGTGCTGCCGATGCGCGGGCGCCTGGTCGGCCCGGGAACGGTGGAGTGCGACGATGGCGTGCGCCTGTCGGCGTCGCGGCTGCTGCTGGCCACCGGCGGCCATGCCGTCAAACCGCCGGTCGCGGGGGCGGACCTGGGCGGCACCTCCGACGACTTCTTCCACTGGACCGCCGCGCCCCCCGAGGTGGCCATCATCGGCGGCGGTTACGTGGCGGTGGAACTGGCCGGGGTGCTGCAGGCGCTGGGCAGCCGCGTGTCGATGTTCGTACGCGGGCCGCGGCTGCTCGAAGCGTTCGACGAGGAATTGTGCGACCGGTTGGCGGAGGACTACCGCCACGCAGGGGTGCGCGTCCATTTCGACTGCGAAGTGGAGTCGATCGAGGGCGAGGGTGGCCGGCGGCGCGTGCGCGGGGGCGGGGAGGACCAGGGCACGTTCGACGCGGTGCTCTTCGCCACCGGTCGGGCGCCCAACACCGGTGGCCTGGGGCTGGAGGCGGCCGGCGTCCAGACCGACGAGCGCGGACGCATTTGCGTCGACGCGCGCCACGCCACCAGCGCACCGGGGGTGTACGCGGTCGGCGACGTCACCACCGACCCGGCGTTGACGCCGGTGGCCATCGCCACCGCTCGACGGCTGATGGACCGGCTGTACGGCGACCGCGACGACACGTTGGACCTGTCGCAGGTGCCCACGGTGGTGTTCACCCACCCGCCGCTGGGCATGGTGGGGCTGACGGAAGCCGAAGCCCGCGCCTCGCATGACGACGTGCAGGCCTACACCACCGGCTTCCGCCCCATGCTCCACGCGCTGTCGGAGTCGCAGCAGCGCAGCCTGTTCAAGCTGGTGTGTGTGGGTGACGAGCGTCGCGTGGTCGGGCTGCACCTGCTGGGCGAGGGGGCCGACGAGATGCTGCAGGGCTTCGCGGTGGCGATGAAACGCGGCATCACGCTGGATGACCTGCACGACACCGTTGCCATCCACCCCACCAGTGCCGAGGAAGTGGTGTTGCTGCGCTAGACCGAGATGTTTCTGTAGAGCGAGGTGAGTCGCGACCGTGCTCGCCCGGAGGCCGTGGTCGCGACTCACGTCGCTCCTACAAGGCTCTGGAAAGGGCGCAGCGTGCCCATCGCGGTGAAGCCGCGCCTACGGACGCGGTACCTGCGCGACAATCAACCCCATGGACACCTTCACCCTGCACCGCGGCACCGCGCCGCTGCTCGTGAGCCTGCCGCACGACGGCAGTGCCATCCCCGATGAACTCGCGGCGCGGATGACGCCTCAGGCGCGCCGTGCACCCGACACCGACTGGCACGTGTCGCGGCTGTACGCCTTCGCCCGGGACCTCGGCGCATCGGTGCTCGTACCGCGCTACTCGCGCTACGTGGTCGACCTCAACCGGCCGGAGGACGACACCTCGCTGTATCCCGGGCAGAACACGACGGGCCTGTGCCCGACCGTGCGCTTCACCGGCGAACCGCTGTACCTCGAGGGACAGGCGCCGACCACCGACGAGATCATCGGACGTATCAACACGTACTGGCGCCCGTACCACGACGCGCTGCGCGGTGAGCTCGAGCGGCTTCATGGCCTGCACCGGCGGGTTGCCCTCTGGGAAGGCCACTCGATCCGCGGCAGCGACCTGCCGTTCCTGTTCGAGGGGCGCCTGCCGGACCTCAACCTCGGCACCGCCGCGGGCACCAGTTGCTCGCCCGCGCTGCAGGCGCGCCTGGAAGGCGTGCTCGCCGCGCAGGCCGCCTACGACTGGGTCGCCAACGGCCGATTCAAGGGCGGCCACATCACCCGGCACTACGGCCGGCCGGCGGATGGCATCGATGCGGTGCAGCTGGAGATCAGCCAGCGCACTTACATGGACGAAGACTCGTTCGAGTACGACGAGGCCAAGGCGGCGGATCTGCAGGTCGTCCTGCGCGACCTGCTCGCCGCCATGCCCCTGTAGGAGCGGCTTCAGCCGCGATCCACGCTCCACCCGTCCTGTACGAGCGACGTAAGTCGCGACTTCGCACCCCTGGGAGACGACGGGTCGCGACTCACGTCGCTCCTGCAAGAGGACGCAAGCCGGCCTAGACCTCCAGCGTCGCCAGGTCGCCCTTGTTCTCGAGCCACGCCTTGCGGTCGGAGGCGCGCTTCTTGGCCAGCAGCATGTCCATCAGCGAGCGGGTCTGGTCGGCATCGTCCACGGTCAGCTGCACCAGCCGGCGCGTGTCGGGGTGGATGGTCGACTCGCGCAGCTGCGAGGGGTTCATCTCGCCCAGGCCCTTGAAGCGGGTGACGTTGACCGCGCCGGCCGCGCCTTTCTTCTTCTCGGCTTTTTCGCGCTCGATCTTCTCCAGCACGATCCGCTTCTCTTCCTCGTCCAGCGCGTACATCACCTGCTTGCCCACGTCGATGCGGAACAGGGGCGGCATCGCGACGAACACATGGCCGGCCGCGACCAGTGCCGGGAAGTGGCGCAGGAACAGGGCGGTCAGCAGCGTGGCGATGTGCAGGCCGTCGCTGTCGGCGTCGGCCAGGATGATGACCTTGCCGTAGCGCAGGCCGGAAATGTCGTCCTTGCCCGGGTCGCAGCCGATGGCCACCGCCAGGTCGTGCACTTCCTGCGACGCCAGCACGCTGCCGGAGGCCACTTCCCAGGTGTTGAGGATCTTGCCGCGCAGCGGGAGGATCGCCTGGAAGTCCTTGTCGCGCGCCTGCTTGGCGCTGCCGCCGGCCGAGTCGCCCTCCACCAGGAACAGCTCGGTGCGCGAGAGGTCCTGGCTGGTGCAGTCGGCCAGCTTGCCGGGCAGGGCGGGGCCCTGCGTGACCTTCTTGCGCGTGATCTGCTTTTCGGTCTTCAAACGCGCCGACGCGCGTTCGATCGCCAGTTGCGCGATCTTTTCGCCCAGCTCCACGTGCTGGTTGAGCCACAGGCTGAAGGCGTCGTGCGCGGCGCCTTCCACGAACCCGGCCGCCTGGCGCGAGCTCAGCCGCTCCTTGGTCTGCCCGGAGAACTGCGGGTCGGTCATCTTGATGCTGAGCACGAACGCGACGCGGTCCCACACGTCCTCCGGTGCCAGCTTCACGCCGCGCGGCAGCAGGTTGCGGAAGTCGCAGAACTCGCGCAGCGCATCGGTGAAGCCGGTGCGCAGACCGTTGACGTGGGTGCCGTGCTGAGCGGTCGGGATCAGATTGACGTAGCTCTCCTGCACCAGCTCGCCGTCCGGCGCCCAGGCCACGGCCCAGTCCACCGTCTCGGTGTCCTTGTCGAGGTTGCCGACGAACAGCTCCGGCGGCAGAAGCTCGCGGTTGGGCGCATCGCCGTAGAGCTCGCCGCGCAGGTAGTCGCGCAGGCCGTCCTCGTAGTGCCACTTCACGGTTTCGCCGCTGGCGGCGTCGGTCAGGCTGACCGTCAGGCCGGGGCACAGCACGGCCTTGGCGCGCAGCAGGTGTTTGAGCGCGCGCAGGTTGAACTTGGGCGTGTCGAAGTACTTCGGGTCCGGCCAGAACTGCACCCGGGTGCCGGTGTTCTTCTTCCCGACGGTGCCGACCACTTCCAGCGGCGTGGCGCGGTCGCCGTCGCGGAAGCTCATGCGGTACTCGTTGCCGTCGCGCTTGATCCGCACCTCCACAAGGGTGGACAGCGCGTTGACGACGCTGACGCCGACGCCGTGCAGGCCGCCGGAGAAGGTGTAGTTCTTGTTGCTGAACTTGCCGCCCGCATGCAGCCGCGTGAGGATCAGCTCGACGCCGGGGATGCCTTCCTCCGGGTGGATGTCCACCGGCATGCCGCGGCCGTCGTCGGACACCTCGCAGCTGCCATCGGCGTGCAGGGTGACCTCGATGCTGCGCGCGTGCCCGGCCAGCGCTTCGTCCACCGCGTTGTCGATCACCTCCTGCGCCAGGTGGTTGGGGCGGGTGGTGTCGGTGTACATGCCCGGGCGACGCTTGACCGGGTCCAGCCCGGACAGCACTTCGATGTCGGCGGCGTTGTAGCGGTTGTTCATTCGTGGGAATCGCGCAGTACGGCAGGCGGCCGGCGAGGATGGAGCGGGGGGCTGGGGCGGTCAAGGCGAACCGCGGGCAGCCAAGAGGTCGGCATGGTCGACCTGTAACCGGTTACCGCCACATCTACCCGCTAAGTCGTTGATTGTTAAAGGTTCGTTTGTTCAGCATCCAGACGGCCGCGGCTGGCTAGGGTCGGCGCGCCGCTGGAACGCGGCCATTGACGATGCATCGGCGCGCATCCCCCTGTGTACCGCGTGCCCGCTGCCACCCCTGTTCCGAGAGAGTCACTTGAGTTCTGGAGGATTTACAGAATGAACATCCGCAAGTTGCTGATCCCGACCTTCGCCGCCGCCATGCTGGCGGCCCCGCTCGCTTTCGCCCAGGACGTGTCTGCCGAGGCGCAGGCCGAAGTCGACGCCGCCGCCGCCGAGCAGGCCGCGGCCCAGGCTGACCAGGCCGCCGACCAGGCCAAGGCGAAGGCCGACCAGGCCGTGGACGCCGCCACCGGTGCGGTCGATGCCGCCGCCGATGCCGACGCGTCGGCCGAGGCGGCCGCGTCCGCCGAACTGGACGCTGAAGCCGCCGCCGAGGAGCTCGAGGAAGGCGACGACGGCCTGTAAGCCGTCCAGGCTGTACAGCGCGGGCGTCCCGGTTGACGGGGCGCCCGTTCTTTTTTTGCTGCTGCGCATGGCTGCAGGCCGGGGGACGTGATCGCCTCGCCCCGGCGGCCGCGGACTCGCCGCCGGGCGCCCCAGCCGGTAAACTGCCGCTTTCCGGAAGCGCGCTTCCCCATGACTCCCCCTCGACCCAACACTCCGCTCGTCTTCGTCACCGGCGGCGTGGTCTCTTCGCTTGGCAAGGGCATCGCCGCGGCATCGCTGGCGGCCGTCCTCGAAGCGCGCGGCCTGCGCGTGACGATGATGAAGCTCGACCCCTACATCAACGTCGATCCCGGCACGATGAGCCCGTTCCAGCACGGCGAGGTGTACGTCACCGACGACGGCGCCGAGACCGACCTGGACCTGGGCCACTACGAGCGCTACGTCCGCACCCGGCTCAGCCGCAAGAACTCGATCACGACCGGGCGGATCTACGAGAACGTGATCCGCAAGGAGCGCCGCGGCGATTACCTCGGCGGCACGGTGCAGGTGATCCCGCACATCACCGACGAGATCAAGCGCTGCATCTCCGAGGCCACCGAGGGCTTCGACGTGGGCCTGGTCGAGATCGGCGGCACCGTGGGCGACATCGAGTCGCTGCCCTTCCTTGAGGCGATCCGCCAGATCCGCAGCGAGCGCGGCCCGGACAAGGCGCTGTTCATGCACCTCACCCTGGTGCCGTGGATCGCCGCCGCCGGCGAGCTCAAGACCAAGCCGACCCAGCATTCGGTCAAGGAGCTGCGCTCGATCGGCATCCAGCCCGACATCCTGCTGTGCCGCTCCGAGCAGCCGCTGCCCGACAGCGAGCGACGCAAGATCGCGCTGTTCACCAACGTCTCGGAGCGCGCGGTGATCAACGCGCTGGACCTGGACAACATCTACCGGATGCCGGCCAACTTCCACGCCCAGGGCCTGGACGAGCTGATCATCGAGCGCCTGCGGCTGCCCGCGGGCGAGGCCGACATGGCCGAATGGGACGCGGTGCTGGACGCCAGCGAGCACCCCGTCGACGAGGTCACGATCGGCGTCGTCGGCAAGTACGTCGACCACCAGGACGCCTACAAGTCGGTGGGCGAGGCGCTCAAGCACGGCGGGCTGCGCCAGCGCACGCGCGTGAAGCTGAAGTGGCTGGAGTCCAGCGACGTCGAGCGCGACGGCGCCAAGGCGCTGGAAGGCGTGGACGGCATCCTGGTGCCCGGCGGCTTCGGTGACCGCGGTTTCGAGGGCAAGGTGCTGACCGCGCAGCACGCGCGTGAGCACGGCATCCCGTACTTCGGCATCTGCTACGGCATGCAGGCCGCGGTGGTGGACTACGCGCGCCACGTGGCCGGCCTGGACGGCGCCAACAGCACCGAGAACGACAAGGCCTGCCCGCACCCGGTGATCGGCCTGATCACCGAATGGCGCACCGCCGCCGGCGAAGTCGAGCGGCGCAGCGAGGACAGCGACCTGGGCGGCACCATGCGCCTGGGCCTGCAGGAGCAGCGGCTCAAGCCCGGCACGCTGGCGCGCGAGCTGTACGGCCAGGACGTGGTCGGCGAGCGCCACCGCCACCGCTACGAGTTCAACAACCGCTACCGCACCCAGCTCGAGGACGCCGGCCTGGTGATCAGCGCCAAGTCGATGGACGACCTGCTGGTGGAGATGGTCGAGCTGCCGCGCAGCGTGCACCCGTGGTTCCTGGCCTGCCAGGCGCACCCAGAATTCCTGTCCACCCCGCGCGACGGCCACCCGCTGTTCGTCGGCTTCATCCGCGCCGCGCGCGAGCACAAGGCCAACGAAGGGCAGGCGGGCGGGCTGTTGAAGGAAGCCAAGGCGTGACGCCAGTGATGCCTGCTTTTCGTAGGAGCGGCTTCAGCCGCGATCCCAGGCCGGCACGCGCGTTCCATCAACCGATCGCGGCTGAAGCCGCTCCTACAACGCTGCGAGGAGTCGCTTGATGAAACTTTGCGGATTCGAAATCGGCCTCGACAAGCCGTTCTTCCTGATCGCCGGCCCCTGCGTGATCGAGTCGATGCAGCTGCAGCTCGACACCGCCGGCCAGCTCAAGGAAATCACTTCCGCGCTGGGCATTCCCTTCATTTTCAAGTCCAGCTTCGACAAGGCCAACCGCACCTCGGTGTCGGGCTTCCGCGGGCCGGGCATGGAAGAGGGGCTGAAGGTGCTGTCGGAGGTCAAGCGCCAGCTCGGCGTGCCGGTGCTGACCGACGTCCACGAGTACACGCCGATGGACGAGGTCGCCAGCGTCGTCGACGTGCTGCAGACCCCGGCGTTCCTGTGCCGGCAGACGGACTTCATCCAGAAGGTCGCCAGCGCCGGCAAGCCGGTCAACGTCAAGAAGGGCCAGTTCCTGTCGCCGTGGGAGATGAAGCACGTCGCCGACAAGGCGCTGGCGACCGGCAACAAGGACATCATGGTCTGCGAGCGCGGCGCCAGCTTCGGTTACAACAACCTGGTCAGCGACATGCGCAGCCTTGCGGTGATGCGCGATACCGGCTGCCCGGTGGTGTTCGATGCCACGCACTCGGTGCAGCTGCCCGGCGGTGCCGGTGGCAAGTCGGGCGGGCAACGCGAGTTCGTGCCGGTGCTGTCGCGCGCGGCCATGGCCGTGGGCATCAGCGGCATCTTCATGGAAACCCACCCCGACCCCGAGAAGGCGCTGTCGGACGGCCCCAACGCGTGGCCGCTGCCGAAGATGCGCGCCCTGCTGGAGACGCTGATGGCCATCGACGAGGTCACCAAGCGCAACGGCTTCCTCGAGAGCGAGGCCTGACTTTTTTGACGCGGATGCACGCGATCCGTCGACCGAGTCGATCGATCCGTGCGATCCGTGGCTGGAACGCTATTCCCAACCACTTTCGACAGAGCCCATGACGACCATCGCCAAGATCCACGCCCGCGAAATCCTCGACAGCCGCGGTAACCCCACGCTCGAAGCCGAGGTCACGCTGGCCGATGGCAGTTTCGGTCGCGCCATGGTCCCGTCGGGTGCCTCCACGGGCACCAAGGAAGCGGTGGAGCTGCGCGACGGCGACAAGACCCGCTACCTGGGCAAGGGCGTGCGGCAGGCGGTGGAGAACGTCAACGGCCCGATCGCCAAGGCGCTGGCGGGCTTCGACGGCGCCGACCAGGCCGGGCTCGATCGCCGCCTGATCGATCTGGACGGCACCGAGAACAAAGGCCGCCTGGGCGCGAACGCGTTGCTGGGCGTGTCGATGGCCAACGCGCACGCGGTGGCCGCGTCGAAGAAGCAGCCGCTGTGGCAGCACCTGGCGAATGGCCGCGCGGTGTCGCTGCCGGTGCCGATGATGAACATCATCAACGGCGGTGCGCATGCCGACAACAACGTCGACCTGCAGGAATTCATGGTCCTGCCGGTCGGCATGGACAGCTTCTCCGAGGCGCTGCGCGCCGGCACCGAGGTGTTCCACGCGCTCAAGTCCGTGCTCAAGGGCCGCGGCCTGTCGACGGCGGTGGGCGACGAGGGCGGCTTCGCGCCGGACCTGCGCAGCAACGAGGAAGCGCTGGAGACCATCCTCGAGGCGATCGGCAAGGCCGGCTACAAGGCGGGCGAGGACATTCTGCTGGGCCTGGACGTCGCGTCGAGCGAGTTCTTCGACAACGGCAAGTACCACCTGACCGGCGAGGGCAAGCGCCTGACCTCCGAGCAGTTCGCCGACTTCCTCGCCGGCTGGGCCGCGCAGTACCCGATCGTCACCATCGAGGACGGCATGGACGAGGGCGACTGGGACGGCTGGAAGCTGCTCACCCGGAAGATCGGCGACAAGGTGCAGCTGGTCGGCGACGACCTGTTCGTGACCAACCCGCGCATCTTCAAGGACGGCATCGACCAGCGCGTCGCCAATGCCATCCTGATCAAGGTCAACCAGATCGGCACGCTGACCGAGACGCTGGAGGCGATTGCGATGGCGGATGCCGCCGGCTACGCGGCCGTCGTCTCGCACCGTTCGGGCGAGACCGAGGACACCACCATCGCCGACATCGCGGTGGCCACCACCGCCACCCAGATCAAGACCGGATCGCTGTGCCGCAGCGACCGCGTGGCCAAGTACAACCAGCTGCTGCGCATCGAGGAGCAGCTGGGTGCGGCCGCCCGCTATGCCGGCCGCCACGCCTTCGTCAGCCTGAAGCGCTGACGGGACACACCGGCCATGCGCTGGCTGCGGCTGCTGATGGTGGTGCTGCTGGCGATGCTGGCCTGGCTGCAGTACCACCTGTGGCTCGACGAAGGCGGCCGGCGTTCGGTCGCCAAGCTCGAGGCGCAGGTCGAGCAGCAGGCGCACGACAACGGCGGGCTGCAGCAACGCAACGACGCGCTGCAGGCCGAGGTCGAGGACCTGAAGTCGGGCGAGGCCGCCGTCGAGGAGCGCGCCCGCAGCGAGCTGGGCATGATCAAGCCGGGCGAGACCTTCTATCGTGTGGTGGAGCCGGCGTCGCCCATGGCGGCGCCGGCCGTTGATCCGGGCGCCGCTGAAGCAGGCGTCGACTGAATGGCGGGCGTGATCCCGCGAACCGTCTGGGCGGTCGTGCCGGCGGCGGGCCGCGGCACGCGCTTCGGCGGTGACGTGCCCAAGCAATACCTCGAGGTGGCGGGGCGCAGTGTTCTCGAACACGCGCTGCGTGCGCTGCTGTCGCATCCCGGGGTGGACGGCGCCATGGTCGCGCTCTCACCCGAGGACACCCGGTGGCCGGGCTGGACGACGCTGTGCGGAAAGCCGGTGCTGCGATGCGAGGGCGGCGGCGAGCGCGCCGATTCGGTGCGGGCCGCGCTCCATGCGCTGCCGGCGTCGGTGCCAGGCGATGCGCTGGTGCTGGTGCACGACGCGGCCCGGCCGAACCTGGCGGTGTCGGATCTTGATCGGCTGATCGAGGCCGCAATGGAGTCCCGGGACGGCGCGATCCTGGCCGCGCCCATGCGTGACACGCTCAAGCGCGCCGGCAGCGACGGTTGCATCGCCGCCACCGAGTCGCGCGAAGCGCTCTGGCGCGCACTGACACCGCAGGCCTTCCGGCGCGACGCCCTGGTCGGTGCACTGGAATCGGCGCGTGCCTCCGGCGTGGCGATCACCGACGAGGCCATGGCAATTGAGCGCGCCGGTGGTCGTCCGGTGCTCGTCGAGGGCCGTGAGGACAACCTCAAGATCACGACACCGGCCGACCTGCGGCTGTCCGAGTTCCTGTTGTCCGCACGATCCGCAGGTTGACCCATCCAACCTGCCTGGGCGCGTTGCCGTCCAGGTCGCGCGGTCGGGGCGACGGCGTCGCCGGCACGTGCCGAGCGGGCACGCGACCCCATCGCGGCTGAAGCCGCTCCTACAATGGCGCCGGGCGGCAGGGCCGCGAAAAGGTTGAGGTTTCGATGACATTCCGCATTGGCCAGGGCTTCGATGTCCATGCCTTCACCGATGGCGACCACGTGATGCTGGGCGGCGTGCGTGTTACGCACGACCGTGGCGTCGATGCGCACTCCGATGGCGACGTCGTGCTCCATGCCCTGTGCGACGCGATGCTCGGTGCGCTGGCGCTGGGCGACATCGGCCGCCACTTCCCGCCGTCCGACGCGCGCTGGAAGGGCGCCGACAGCCGCACGTTCCTCCGCCACTGCGACAGCCTGCTGCGGGAGCGCGGATGGCGGGTGGGCAATGCCGACCTCACCGTCATCTGCGAGCGTCCCAAGGTCGGCCCGCATGCCGACGCGATGCGTGAGGGCATTGCGGGCGACCTGGGCATCGGCGTCGACGACGTCAGCGTGAAAGCGACCACCAGCGAGCGGCTGGGCTTCACCGGACGTGGCGAAGGCATCGCGGCGCAGGCCATCTGCCTGCTCGTGCGGGCATGAGCGACATCCACGTGTTACTGCCGCACGCCCATGGCGAAGCGGTGCTGTCGGCCCGCATGCGCAGCGTGCCGGAGGATTTCCAAGTCCACGAGTTGCCGTCCTTCGAACCCGCGGGGAGCGGCGAACACCTGCTGCTGACGGTCGAGAAGCGCGGCATGAACACGGCCTACGCCGCGCGCCTGCTCGCCGAGTGGGCGGGTGTGCCGGAGATGGCGATCGGGTACGCCGGCCTGAAGGACCGGCACGCGCTGACCGTGCAGCGCTTCAGCGTGCACCTGCCCAGGCGCGTGGCCCCCGACATCGCGCTGCTGGAGCGCGAAGGCGAACTGCGCGTGCTCGACCACCACTGGCATTCGCGCAAGCTGCCGCGCGGTGCACTGGCCGGCAACCGCTTCGGGCTGCTGCTGCGCGACGTGCAGGGCGAGCCGGAAGCCATCGACCTGCGGCTCGAACGCATCGCCCGGGCCGGCGTCCCCAACTACTTCGGCGAACAGCGCTTTGGCCGCGACGGCGACAACATCGCCCAGGCGCGTTCGATGTTCGCCGGGCGCCGCGTGCGGCGCGAACAGCGCGGCATTCTGCTTTCGGCTGCGCGATCGCAGCTGTTCAACCGCGTGTTGGCCGCACGGATCGAGCGGAGTAACTGGGACGCTGCGCTGGCGGGCGAGGTCTGGATGCTGGACGGCACCCGCAGTGTGTTCGGCCCCCAGCCACTGGATGACGCCCTGGAGACGCGCCTCCAGCAAATGGACATCCACCCGACCGGGCCGCTGTGGGGGCGCGGCGCTTTGCGGAGCGCGGACGAGGTCGCCGCGATCGAGCATGCCGTGCTGGAGGACGACGAATCGCTGGCGCTGAAGAAGGGGCTGGAGCGCGCCGGCCTGTCGCAGGAGCGCCGTGCCCTCAGGGTGCGGCCGGCCGACCTGGCATGGACGCGGCCGGCGCCCGACACGCTGTCACTGTCCTTCAGTCTGCCCGCCGGCAGCTACGCGACGGCCGTGTTGGCCGAACTGGGGGAGGTCGCCGCCCAGTCGCCGTTCTGACAGCCGCCCGCCGCCGTTCGTCGGCCGCGTGCCCCGGGCACTGGCCTCCACCGACAGTCGGCGTATAAGCCGAAGTGAGCCCGGCAGGGGCCGGGCCGACCGGTGCAGGCCTGCACCGATTCGGAGGATGCCGTCATGAATGCGAAATTGCGTGTTGCGATGCTGTCGCTTTCCGTGGTGATGCTGTCGGCCTGCACGACGATGGACGAGCGCTCCAGCGCGTCCCCGCCGCCCACGCCGGAAGAGCGTTACATCGCCGAAGTCGAGCGGATCGCGCGTATCCGGGGTATCGAGGTGGTCTGGGTCAACCAGCCCGAAGCGCGCCGCGACCTGGTCGCCAGCACCGACGACTGAGCGTCAGCGCTGCCTCGGCGCCACCAGCACCAGCACTGCACCGGTGCCGCCCTGCGCGGCCGGTGCGGAATGGAACGCCAGCACGTCGCCGCGCTGGCGCAGCACGCGGTCGACCACATTCTTGACGACCGGCAAGGCCATCCCCCCGAACGGGGCCTGGACGTGCAGCCCCTTGCCATGCACGACGCGCACGCAGCCAAGCGCCTCCCGGTGGGCATGTGCGATGAACTCCCGCAACAGGCGCTCGGCCTGGTCGGCGGTGGCGCCATGGAGGTCGACTTCATCCTGCGCGGCGATCTCGCCGCGCTTGAGGCGCTTGAAGACGTGCGGCGGCACCGCGTCGCGTCGGTGGCTCAACACGTCGCCCGCCGCGACGGGGTCGGGGGCCTGAATATCGCGCAGCGAGCGCGCCGCCTCCAGTTCATCCAGTTCCGCCATCCGCGCCCGCGCGCGGGGCGGCGGTGCCCCCGGGACGCGCGGCGCCGCGCGGACGTCCCGCACCGGGCCCACGGCGTCGCGGAACAGCAGCGCGTCGTCCTTCGGGTCCCCGTCGTCTTTGTCCGGTGCGGGCGGGTGTCGGGCCATGGCATCAGACTAGCGCGCGAGCTCCATGCTGCAAGCGGCGCGCCGGGCAGCGGGCGGTCGGCTCCGGAGCATCGGCTATCATGGCGCGGACGCGGCGCTCGGCCGGGTCGATGGCGAATCGGCGCCCGACCATGCACCGCACGCGACCGTCCAAGGGAGTCCATGCAAGTTCTCGTAAGTAACGATGACGGGGTCGACGCACCCGGCATCCGCGTGCTCGCCGAAGGCCTGCGCGCGGCCGGCCACGAGGTGGTCGTCATCGCCCCGGACCGCGACCGTTCCGGCGCAAGCAACTCACTCACCCTGGACATGCCCATCCGGGTGGTACAGCAGGACGAGGCCACGTGGCGGGTTTTCGGCACGCCCACCGACTGTGTCCACGTGGCGATCACCGGCATGTTGAAGGACGAGCCGGACATCGTGGTGTCGGGCATCAACAACACCGCCAACCTCGGTGACGACGTCATCTACTCGGGCACCGTCGCAGCCGCGATGGAGGGCCGGTTCCTCGGGTTGCCCTCGGTGGCGGTGTCGCTGGTGACGGCCGACCATGTGGGGCATCACTACGAGACGGCGGCGCGCGCGGCGGCGGAAATCATCGCCCGGCTGCGCAGCGATCCGTTGCCGGCCGACACCATGCTCAACGTCAACGTCCCGGACCGGCCGTGGGACGAGATCGCCGGTTTCGAAGTCACCCGGCTGGGCAACCGCCACCGCGCCGAGGACTGCATTCCACAGGAAGACCCGCGCGGCCGCCAGTGGTGGTGGATCGGCGCCGCCGGTCCGGAGCAGGATGCCGGCCCGGGCACCGATTTCCACGCGGTGCGCACAGGTCATATCTCGATCACCCCTATCCAGGTGGACCTGACCCGCTACCAGGCCCTGGAACAGGTCGCCAGCTGGGTGGATGGACTTCAGCAGTCCCTGGAGCGTGCATCGTGAGCCTGCGCATGCGACTGCAACCCGAGGCGATCGGGTCGGGCATGACCTCGCAGCGGGTGCGCGACCGGCTGGTCGATCGCCTGCGCGACAACGGCATTGCCGACGAGCGCGTCCTCAATGCGATCCGGACCGTGCCGCGGCACCTGTTCGTCGACGAGGCGCTGGCCATGCGCGCCTACGAGGACACCGCGCTGCCGATCGGCCATGGCCAGACCATCTCGCAGCCTTGGGTGGTGGCGAAGATGACCGAAGCGCTGCTGCAGGTGGCGCCCTCGCGCGTACTGGAAATCGGCACGGGTTCGGGATA
>CAMPJI010000028.1 GCA_946886865.1 uncultured Lysobacterales bacterium
AAATCCGCGCCGGCCGCATGGTCGTGATCGTCGACGACGAGGACCGCGAGAACGAGGGCGACCTGATCATGGCGGCCGAGCTGGTCAAGCCGTCGGACATCAACTTCATGGTGACCCACGCGCGCGGGCTGGTCTGCCTGTCATTGATCCGCGACCGCTGCCGGCAGCTGGGCCTGCCGCCGATGGTCCGCGACAACACCTCGCAGCACCACACCAACTTCACCGTCAGCATCGAGGCGGCCGAGGGCGTCACCACCGGCATCAGCGCCTACGACCGCGCCCACACCATCCGCACCGCGGTGCGGCCGGACGCCTCGCCGTCGGACCTCAACCAGCCCGGCCACATCTTCCCGCTGATGGCCCAGCCCGGCGGCGTGCTCAACCGCGCCGGCCACACCGAAGCCGCGGCCGACCTGGCGCTGCTGGCGGGGCTGGAGCCGGCCGGCGTGCTGGTGGAGATCCTCAACCCCGACGGCTCGATGGCGCGGCGACCGGAGCTGGAGGCGTTCGCCGCCGAACACGGGCTGAAGATCGGGTCGATCGAGGCACTGATCCGCCATCGCCTCGAGACCGAGCACACGGTGGAGCGCGTGGACGCGCGCGATATCGAGACCGAGCACGGCCCGTTCCAGCTGGTGACCTACCGCGACCGCCTCAGCCACGGCCTGCACTTCGCGCTGGTGCGCGGCACGCCCGACAAGGCCGAGCCGACCCTGGTGCGCGTGCATGTGCAGAACCCGCTGGCCGACGCGCTGCACTGGCGCCGCCCGGACTTCGGCCCGGCCGTGGGCGAGGTGCTGGCCGCGATCGCCGCCGAGGGCGGCGGCGCGCTGGTGCTGCTGGGCGAGAACGCCAATGCCGATGCGCTGCTGGCGCGCATCCAGGCGCCGGTGCAGCCCGACGACGAGCCCGCGCCCGGCCACGCCCTCGCCGAATGGCGTCGCAACGGCGCCGGCGCGCAGATCCTGGCCGACCTCGGGCTGGGGCGCCTGCGCGTGCTCGGCACGCCGCGCAAGCAGGTCGGCCTGGCCGGCTACGGCCTGGAAGTCGTCGAGTACGTCGCGCTCTGAGTGGCTGCAGGCCGCGCCCGGCCGCGTGCGGCCCGGCGCCGCCGAGCGCCGGCCCCGGGCCGGCTACACTAGCGCCCCCCGCCGAGACCCGATGCCCATGCCCCATATCGAAGGCGACCTGCGCCGCCCCGCCGGCGCGCGCTACGCCATCATCGCCAGCCGCTGGAACCCGCGCATCACCGACACCCTGGTGGCCGGCGCCCGCAAGACGTTTGCCGAGCACGGCGTGGACGATGACGCGGTCGACGTGGTCCGGGTGCCGGGCGCTTGGGAGATCCCGCTGGTCGCCGGCCGCCTGGCGCGCAGCGGCGGCCATGCCGCGATCGTCGCGCTGGGCTGCGTGGTGCGCGGCGATACCCGCCACTTCGAGCAGGTGGCCGACGGCTGCTCGGACGGGCTGATGCGCGTCGCGCTGGACACCGGCGTGCCGGTCGCCAACGGCGTGCTGGCCGTGGACCGGTTCGAGGATGCGCAGGCGCGTGCCGGCGGCAGCCATGGAAACAAGGGCGAGGAGGCCGCGCTGGTCGTGATCGAGATGAGCCACCTGATGCAGCAGTTGCCGGAGGTGTCGCGATGAACCGCCGCCGCCCTGATGGCGTCGACCCCGTCGCCCGCTCACGTGCCCGCCGCCGTGCGCTGCAGGCGGTGTACGCCTGGCAGATGTCGGGCACCGGCGCGCGCGAGGTGATCGCGCAGTTCGCCCACGAGCAGGCCAAGGAGCCGGCCGACCTGGCGTACTTCGAAGACCTGGTGCGCGGTGTCGACGAACACCGCAAGGACCTGGACGCCGCGCTGGCGCCGTTCCTGGACCGCGACATCGAGCAGGTCGACGCGATCGAGCGCGCCGTGCTGCGCCTGGCCGCCTACGAGCTGCGCCACCGCCCGGACGTGCCCTACCGCGTGGTGATCAACGAGGCCATCGAAATCGCCAAGCGCTTCGGCGCCGAGCACGGCCACACCTACGTCAACGGCGTGCTGGACCATGCCGCCGCCGACTGGCGTTCGGTCGAGGTCGGCGCCGCGCGCTAGCTGTTGCGCCCTCCCTGTGAGCAGGGGCGGGTCGGGGAGGGTGCTTCGCGCGCGAGGTCCACTCGGCAAGAGCAGCCTCCCAACCTCCCCTAGCCTCGCAGGGGGAGGAGCGAAACCCGAACGCGGCACGCCCCAGGGAACGGCCTTGGAATTCGACCTGATCCAACGCATCCGCCAGCGCGCCAGCACCCGCGACGACGTGGTGCTGGGCATTGGCGACGACGCCGCGCTGCTGCAGCCGCCGGCGGGCCGCCAGCTGGTCGTGGCGATGGACACGCTCAACGCCGGTGTGCATTTCCCGGTCGATACCGCGCCTGCCGACATCGGCTGGAAGGCACTGGCGGTCAACCTCTCCGACCTCGCCGCCATGGGCGCGGAACCGGCGTGGTGCACGCTCTCGCTGTTGTTGCCCGAGGCCGACGCCGCATGGCTGGACGCTTTTCTCGACGGATTCCTGGACCTGGCGGACCGTTACCGCGTGTCGCTGGTAGGCGGCGACACCACCCGAGGTCCGCTGTCGGTGTGCGTCACGGTGCACGGCTTCGTCGAACCGGGCCGTGCGCTGCGCCGCGACGGCGCGCGCGTCGGGGACGATGTCTGGGTGACCGGTACGCTGGGCGACGCGGCCGCGGCACTGTCGCTCCTTCTCGCCGCGCAGGGGCCAGTGGCTGAGGCGGAGCCTGTGGCGACATTGCGCCGCCGGCTGGATCGTCCGGAGCCGCGCGTTGCGATCGGCCTCGCGCTTGCCGGCATTGCGCATGCGGCGATCGACGTGTCCGACGGGCTGCTCGCGGACCTCGGCCACGTCGCGCGGGCCAGCGGCGTCTCGATCCACATCGACGTGGATGCGCTGCCAACCTCCGATCCGTTGAAGGCGACCTTGGACGCAGAGGCACGACGTGCCCTGCAGGCGACCGGTGGGGACGACTACGAGCTCTGCTTCACCGCGCCCGTGCAGGCGCGTGACCGCATCGTGTCGCTGGCCGCACGCCTTGGCCTGGGGATCACCCGCATCGGTCGCGTCACGGAAGGCGAAGGCGTGCACGCGCATCGTGCCGACGGAACCGGGTGGCATCCCCGTCGCAGCGGCTACTCGCATTTCGAGGGCTGATGCGTGGGTGCGACGCAAGTCGCGACCCGTATCCGGTCAGCGCCCCGGTGCCATCCCCCCTCAAGCGGGCGGCAGCAGCTTTCCCGGGTTGAGGATGCCGTCGGGGTCGAACACCGACTTGAGCTGCCGCATCAGGGCGAGGGTCGGCGCATCCACGGCCTGCGGCATGAAGTCGCGCTTGGCCAGGCCGATGCCGTGCTCGCCCGACAGCGTGCCGCCCAGCGAGATGGCCAGGGCAAACACCCGGGCCAGGGCCGCCTGGGCGCGCTGCAACTGCGACGCGTCGGCCGGGTCGTACATCAGGTTGACGTGCAGGTTGCCGTTGCCGGCGTGCCCGAAGCAGACGATCGGCAGGTCGAACTCGCGCGCCAGGACCTGCACGCCGTCGACCAGCTGGGGGATGCGCGACACCGGCACCACCACGTCCTCGTTGATCTTGCCCGGCGCCAGCGTGCGCAGCGCCGGCGACAGGGCGTTGCGTGCGGCCCACAGCCGGGTGCGCGCGGTTTCGTCGGCCGCGTCGTCCAGCGAGACCAGCCCGTCGCCACCGGCGGCGCGCATGAGCGCTTCGATGTCGTGGGGCAGGCGGGCGGGGTCGCCGTCGGCCTCGATCATCAGCAATGCGCCGGCGTCGGGCGGCAGGTCGGCGCCGCCGACATCGCGCGCCAGCCGCACCGCGTGCGCATCCATGAACTCCAGCATCGACGGCGTCACCGGCTGCGCCATCAGTCGCGCCACGGCCTGCGCGGCACTGGAGACATCCCGATAGACCGCGCGCAGCGCGCGGCGCGCGGGCGGCGCCGGCGTGAGGCGCAGCGTCGCCTCGACGATCAACGCCAGCGTGCCTTCGCTGCCGACCAGCAGCCGGTGCAGGTCCAGCCCGGTCGAACCCTTGGTGGTTGCCGTGCCGCTGGTGATGAGCTCGCCGGCGCCGGTGACGGCGGTCAGGGCCAGCACGTTGTCGCGGCTGGCGCCGTACTTCACCGCGCGCGGGCCGCCGGCGTTGCAGGCGAGGTTGCCGCCGACGGTGCTGAAGGCGGCGCTGGTGGGATCCGGTGGCCAGAACAGCGCATGCGGTGCGAGCGCGGCCTGGAGGTCGCCATTGAGCACGCCGGGCTCGACCACGGCGCAGCGGTCGCCGGGGCGGATGTCGAGGATACGGTCCATGCGCTCGAACGACACCACCACCCCACCGTCGACCGGCACCGCCGCGCCGGTGGTGTTGGTGCCGCGGCCGCGGGCCACCACGGGCACGCGGTGGCGGCGGCAGGCGCGCACCAGCTCGAGCACCTGCGCGCGGCCGCGCGGCAGGGCGACCGCGTCGGGCAGCGCCTCGCGCCGTGAGTTGTCGTAGCCGTAGCCGACACGTTCGCCAGGGTCGGTGCGCAGGCCGTCGCCGAGCAGGTCGGCGAGTTCGCGCAGCAGGGCGTCGGGCAGCGTCATGGTCGGGCGCCTGGTGTCGTCAGCAATCGTCGGCGCGGAACGCGTCGCGCAGCCAGTTCAACTGGGGCGAGCCGGCGTCGCCGGAGGCTTCGACCACGTCGAAGCGGCACGAGGCGTCGGCGTAGCGGGGGTGCGACTGCAGGAACGCCTGCGCCGCGCGCACCAGCCGGCGCCGCTTGGCCGGCGTCACCGAGGCGGCACCGCCACCGAACGCGTCGTCATGCCGGTGGCGGACCTCGACGAACACCAGCGATTCCGATCGGCCCGTCGCGTCCCACATCACCAGGTCCAGTTCGCCGAACCGGTAGCCGACGTTGCGCGCGATTTCGCGCAGCCCCGCGCGCTTGAGGTGTGCGCAGGCCGCGGCCTCGACCGCGGCCCCGGTGTCGCGTGTGTCAGCGCTCGGCACCGGCCAGCGGCACCTGTCGGCCGCCGATGAAGGTCGACCACGCCGGCGTGCGCTGCACCTGGCCGAAGCCGTCGATCCGCAGGGTGCCGGTCGCGCCGTCGACGCGGCCGTCGGCGCTCAGTGCGAGGTGCTCGAGGTAGGCGGTCAACAGCCACGCATCGAAGCCGAACGCGAACAGCCGCGCGCCGCCGCCCTTGGCGGTCGGCAGCGTGGCGGCCGCACTCTCGATGCCGGGCAGGCCGCGGATGCTGCGGTTGTTCCAGGCGATGGTCGGGAACGCGATGCCGTCCAGCACGCTGTCCTCTTCGGCCTTGCCGGTGCCCGACAGCAGCTGCGAGGTCGCCACGCGCGGCTTGCCGGCCAGTCCGGCCATCGCCAGCTTCGGCACCACGCCATGCGCATCCTCGCCGCGCACGGCCAGGAACACCGCATCGACGCCCCCTTCCTTCTGCGCGAACACCGAGAAGTCCTCGGTGCGCGAGCCGACGACGTCGGTCACCACGCCGCCGCGTTCGGCCAGGCGCTCGCGCAGGGACGCGATCGCGCGCTGCTGGGTATCGGACTCGCCGCCGACGGCCAGCACACGCTTCGCCCCGCGGTCGAGCAGGTAGTCGGCCGCCGCGGCGCCTTCGTCTTCCGGCGACAGCGCGAAGCTGGCGTTGCCCGCCGGCGGCGCGACGGTGCCGCGGTTGAGCGCCAGCACCGGCACCTGCAGGGTGCCGCGCCCGAACAGCGCGTCCACTTCATCGCGCCCGAGCGGGCCGACGACGAAGTCATGGCCGCCGGCCACCGCGCGGTCATACGCCGACAGGGTGCCGCCCGCGGTGCCGTGGGTGTCGATGAAGGTGATTTCCGGGCGGCGACGGCGCTCACCGTAGTAGCCGGCCAGCAGGCCGTCGCGCACCGGCGAGGCGGCCGTTGCCAGGTCGCCGGACAACGGCAGCAGCACGGCCAGGCGCATCGGCGGACGGTAGCCATCGCTGTCGGCCGGCGGGCGGTTGCCGGCATCGAACTGCCACTGCATGCGGTCGAACGGCCGCGGCAGCGGCTGGCCGCGGCGCAGCAGCGCGCGCCCGGCGTAGTTGTAGAGCGGGTCGCCTTCGGGGATGGCCGCGGCTTCGCGCGCGAGCGTTCCGTCGTCCAGCTGCGAGAGCAGGGTGTCGATGCGCGCGTCGGTGCGGGTCCGCTCCGTGCCGGACAGGCCGGCGGCGTCACGCGCCAGTTGCGAAGCCTCGGCGATCACCGGGCTCTGCACCACCGGCTCGGGCGCGGGTGCGGTGCGGGTGGTGACCGCGCCGCAACCGGCGACCAGTCCCAGCACCAGTGCGGCCAGCACCGTGCGCACGGCGAGCGGGGTAGCGCGTGTCATCGAAGGGCTCATCGGCAACCGTTGCCTCGGGGGCGTTCGCGTGAAAGGGGTACGATTCTACCCATCCCCCACGTGGAAGCACGATGCAGACAGGCGCAGCGCCAAAGGCCGGCACGTTGTACGTCGTCGCCACCCCGATCGGCCACCTGGGCGACCTGTCCGTCCGCGCGCTGGAGACGCTGCGCACGGTCGATGCGATCTGCGCCGAGGACACGCGGCACACCCGGCAGTTGCTGTCGCACTTTGGCGTGGAGCGCCCGCTGATGGCACTGCACGAGCACAACGAGGACGCACAGGCCGCGTCGCTGGTGAGGCGCCTGCTGGAAGGCGAATCGCTGGCCCTGGTGTCGGACGCGGGCACGCCGCTGGTCAGCGATCCGGGCTATCGACTGGTGCGTGCCGCGCGCGCGGCCGGGCTGCGCGTGTCGCCGGTGCCGGGTGCGTGCGCGGCCATCGCGGCGTTGAGCGTGGCGGGCCTGCCGTCGGACCGCTTCGTGTTCGAAGGCTTCCTGCCGGCCAAGGGCGCGGCCCGGCGCGATCGGCTGGCCCGGCTGGTGCCGGAACCCCGCACGCTGCTGTTCTACGAGTCGGGGCACCGGATCGAGGAGTCGCTGGCCGACATGGCCGCCGCGTTCGGACCCGAGCGCCCGGCGGTGCTGGCACGTGAGCTGACGAAGCTGTTCGAAACCGTGCTGGGCGAGACACTGGGCGAGTTGGTCGAGCAGGTCGGCGCCGACGCAAACCAGCGCAAGGGCGAGTTCGTGGTGATGGTGCAGGGCGCCGGCGAGGACGCCGATGCGCGCGTCACCGAAGGCCGCCGCGTCTACGCCACGCTTGCCGCGCACCTGCCGCCTTCGACGGCGGCCAAGCTCGCGGCCGAGTTGACCGGCGCGCCACGAAAGGCGCTGTACGGGGGTGACGCGGGAATGGGCAACAGGGAATAGGGAAGGTCGGGTACGCCCCGGCGTGGCAGCGCGTTCAGCCCACTGAACCGGATCGCCGTACCCGCCGCGTTGGCACGCCCGCTCCCGTACAATCGCTGCCGGCGGAGTCGGCCAGGCAGCCGCGTCATGCGCAAGCATGCCGAGGAAAGTCCGGGCTCCACAGGGCACGGTGCCAGGTAACGCCTGGGCGGCGCGAGCCGACGGAAAGTGCAACAGAGAGCAGACCGCCGAACGGTGTCGCAAGACGTGCGTGGCAAGGGTGAAACGGTGCGGTAAGAGCGCACCGCGAGTCTGGCAACAGACCGGCACGGCAAACCCCACCGGGAGCAAGACCAAATAGGGAGGCAATGCCGCGGCCCGCGGTGCCTCCGGGTAGGTTGCTTGAGCGTCGCGGCGACGCGGCGCCTAGAGGAATGGCTGCCCACGACAGAACCCGGCTTATCGGCCGGCTCCGCCACCTTTTGTAGAGCACCCCGGCCCGGATGCGTGTAGCCCCGGCCGGGCGTTTGCGTGAGCCTCGAGCCCGGTACCCGGCACGATGCAGCGCGGGTACCTGGTTCGGCGTCCTTCTGTAGGAGCGGCTTCAGCCGCGATCCGCCGCGTCATCTCCCGGTTCATCCCGTTGGGGACGATATCGACCGCGACGTAAGGCGCGTCGCCGCCCGCCGTGCTGCGGCGCACCAAGGTCACCGGCCGATTCCCGTGAATGCCACGTGACGGCGCCCGAGCCTGTGGATATCTCAAAAAATGAGACGA
Organism: uncultured Lysobacterales bacterium; assembly: GCA_946886865.1. The sequence continues at coordinate 8,132 of CAMPJI010000028.1, forward strand.
AACAACGGTTAGTGGATAAGTCTTGAATAAGACTCTGAAGTTCGCTGCAAGTCATTGACGCGCCTAGTGAAAACCGGCCCGGAAAGTTGTTGACAACCCTGTGGGGCGTGCCTAAGGTGGGCTTCCGAGGGGAAACCAGGGTTTTTGTGGTTTTCCGTGGCCGGAGTCGCTCTTTCGGGGCGTTTCCATCGACAGGCAGACCCGCCCGGCAGAGGCAGGCTCCCACAGGTGCTCAATGTTCCAGGGCGAGACCGCGATCACGATCGACGACAAGGGCCGGCTGGCGGTGCCCACCGCCCACCGTGACGTCGTCGCGCGCGATTGCGGCAACCGCCTGGTCATCACCTACAACCCCTTCGAGTCCGGCTGCCTCTACCTCTACCCGCAGCAGGTCTGGGAGCGCGTGCGCGACCAGGTCAACAAGCTGCCCAAGGCCAAGAAGACCAGCCGCGTGATGCAGCTCAAGCTGGTCGGTGCGGCCACCTTCGTCGAGCCCGACGGCAATGGCCGCATCACCGTGCCGGCCAGCCACCGCGCGGCCGTGGGCATCGAGAAGAAGGCCGTGCTGCTGGGCATGGGCGACAAGTTCGAGTTGTGGAGCGAGCAGGCGCACCACGCGCAGATCCGTCAGACCATCACTGACGAGGATCTGAGCGAGGACCTGCTCGACCTGCAGCTATGACGGGCGGTGGCGTGGACCGCGCCTCGGCGCCCTCCGGCCACCTTCCCGTGATGTTCTCGCAGGTCCTGGACGGCCTGCGCGTGGACGGGAACGGAACCTACCTGGACGGAACCTTCGGCCGCGGCGGGCATGCCCGCGGCGTGCTCGACCAACTCGGCCCCGGAGGCCGGCTGCTGCTGATGGACAAGGACCCCGAGGCGATCGCCGTGGCCGAACGCGAGTTCGGTGCGGACCGGCGCGTGTCCATCTTCCGCGGCAGTTTCGCCGACCTGGCCCGCTGGGACGCCACCGCCGGCGGGCTCGATGGCGTGCTGCTGGACCTGGGCGTGTCGTCGCCGCAGCTGGACGTCGCCGAACGCGGCTTCAGCTTCGGCAAGGACGGCCCGCTGGACATGCGCATGGACCCGGACGCCGGGATCAGCGCCGCGCAGTGGCTGGCCGAGGCGACCGAGCAGGAGATCGCCGACGTGCTGTGGACCTACGGCGAGGAGCGCATGAGCCGCCGCATCGCCCGTGCCATCGTGGCCCAGCGCGACGCCGAGCCACTCACCCGCACCGCGCAGCTGGCGGGCCTGGTCGCGCGGGTCATGCCGCGCAGCGACCAGAAGATCCACCCGGCCACGCGGAGCTTCCAGGGCATCCGCATCTTCATCAACCGCGAACTGGCCGACCTGGAAACCGGACTGGATGCCGCGCTGTCGCGGCTCAAGCCCGGCGGCCGCCTGGCGGTGATCAGCTTCCACTCGCTGGAAGACCGCATCGTCAAGCAGTTCATCGCGCGCCACGCCAAGGCCCCGCCGGCCAACCGCCGGCTGCCGGAGGCCGAGACGTTCGTGCCGTCGCTGCGTGCGATCGGCTCGGCGATGAAGGCGCAGGCCGACGAGACCGGCGACAACCCGCGTGCGCGCAGCGCTGTGCTTCGCATCGCCGAGCGGCTGGATACCGGCGGGGGGGTGGCATGAGCCTGCGCCTGCTGCTGACCGTGCTGATCGCCGCCAACGTGGTGTCCGCGCTGGCGGTGGTGCACGCGCGCCATCGGCACCGCCAGCTGTTCGTGGAGCTGACCGCGCTGGAGAAGGCGCGCGACGAGCTCAACATCGACTTCGGCCGGCTGCAGCTGGAGCAGGCCACGTGGGCCGAGAGCAACCGGATCGACCAGGTGGCGCGTGACCGCCTGGGCATGCGCTTTCCCGAAGCCGACGAAACCGTCGTGGTGCGTCCATGAGCCGCGTGCCCGGCCGCCCCCCGCATCGCGCCGACGGCGCCACCCCGTGGCAGCGCCTGAAGACGCGCTTCGCCGCGCGTCCGGGTGGCGTGCGTACGCGCATGCGCTACAACGTCCGCAGCCGCGTGCTGCTGGTCGGCGGCGCGATGGCGCTGTGCTCGGTCGCGCTGGTGGGGCGCGCGTTCCACCTGCAGGTGGTCGACAACGAGTTCTACCGCAAGCAGGGCGACGAGCGGATCCTGCGCGAGATCGCGATCCCGACCTCGCGCGGCATGATCACCGACCGCAACGGCGAGCCGCTGGCGGTGTCGACGCCGGTGGAGTCGGTGTGGGGCAACCCGCAGGAGCTGCTGGCCAACCCCGAGCGCATCCCCGAGCTGGCCGAGGCGCTGGACGTGCCCGTGGACTACCTGACGCGCAAGATCAGCCAGCGCGGCAGCAAGGAGTTCATGTACCTCAAGCGCCGCATCAGCCCGACGGCGGCCAGGCGCATCCTGGCGCACGGCATCCCGGGTGTGTTCTCGCAGCGCGAGTTCCGCCGGTTCTACCCGCAGGGCGAGGCGCTCGCCCACGTGCTGGGCTTCACCAACATCGACGACCGCGGCCAGGAAGGGCTGGAGCTGGCCTTCGACGACTGGTTGCGGGGCAAGCCGGGCGCGAAGCGCGTCATCCGCGACAGCCGCGGCCGCTTCGTCGAGGACGTGGAACTGATCCGTGCCGCCGAGGCCGGCCACGACCTCACCCTGACCATCGACCGCCGCATCCAGTACCTGGCGTTCCGCGAGCTGCGCAGCACGCTGCTGCGCACGGGCGCGAGCGCCGGTTCGGCGGTGGTGATGGACGTGGACACCGGCGAGATCCTCGCCATGGTCAACCTGCCGACTTACAACCCCAACGCCGTCGACCCGCGCAATGCCGACGCGCGGCGCAACCGCGCCGTCACCGACGTGGTGGAGCCGGGCTCGACGATGAAGCCGATCACGGTGGCGGCGGCGCTGACCGCCGGCGTGGTCACGCCCGACACGCCGGTGGACGTCTCGCCCGGCTACATGTCGCTGGGGCGTTACACCATCCGCGACTTCCGCAACTACGGGATGCAGACGGTCACCGGCCTGATCACCAAGAGCTCCAACCTGGGCGCGGTGAAACTGGCCGAGAAGCTCGAGGACGACTACTTCCACGAGTTCGTGCGCAGCTTCGGCTACGGCCAGAAGCCGGGCAGCGGGTTCCCCGGCGAGTCCTCGGGCGTTCTGCCGCCGCCGGAGCGCTGGTACGGCTCGACCAAGGCGACCATGTCCTACGGCTACGGCCTGTCGGCCACGCCGCTGCAGATCGCCACCGCCTACGCGGCGCTCGGCAATGGCGGCAAGCGCGTGACGCCGACGTTCGTGAAGGGCGAGCGCCACGAGGTGCGCGAGGTGCTGTCGCCGCAGGTGGCCGACCAGGTCATGCAGATGATGCAGACGGTCACCGAGGAAGGCGGCACCGCGACGCAGGCGGCGATCCTCGGTTACCACGTCGCGGGCAAGACCGGCACGGCGCGCAAGTTCAACGACACTGGCGGCTACTCGCGCCGTTACGTGTCGTTCTTCGCCGGCGTCGTGCCGGTGGAGAACCCGCGCTTCTCGATGGTGGTCGTGGTCGACGACCCGGACGCCAGCAAGGGCTACTACGGCGGGCTGGTGTCGGCGCCGGTATTCAAGAACGTCATGGACGGCGCGCTGCGCCTGATGGACGTGCCGCCGGACGACATCGACACGTGGCTCGCGGCGCAGGCCGAAGCCGATGCCAAGCGCCGCAAGGCCGCCGATGCCGAAGCAGGCACCGCTCCGGTGGTGCCCGTCGTGCAGGCCGCCGTGTCGGCGCCGCCTGCGCTGTCCACGGGAGCGACGCCATGAGCGCGGTGCGCCTGTCCGACCTGCTGCCCGACGTCTCCGGCATCCCCGCCGGCCTGCACGTCGGCGGGCTTGCACAGGACACGCGCGAGTTGCGCGCTGGCGATGCGTTCGTCGCCGTCGAGGGCGAGGGCGGCGGCGCGCACGGGCTGTCGTTCGTCGAGCAGGCGCGCGCGGCCGGCGCCGTTGCCATCCTGTTCGAGCCGCCGGCACCCGAGGGGCTGGCCGCCCCCGCCGACGCGATCGCCGTGTCCGGCCTCCGGGCGCGGATGGGCGGACTGGCCCACCGCTTCCACGGCAACGTCACCGAGGCCATGGACGTGGTGGGCGTGACCGGCACCAACGGCAAGACCTCGACCGTGCAGCTGCTGGTGCAGGCGTGGGCGCTGCGGGGCCGTACCGCCGGCAGCATCGGCACGCTCGGCGCCGGCCTCCACGGACACCTCGTGGCCACGGGGTTCACCACGCCGCTGGTGCTGCGCCTGCACGCGCTGCTGGCACAGATGCACCGCGACGGCGCGCAGGCCATCGCCATGGAAGTCAGCTCGCACGCGCTCGACCAGGGCCGCGTGGACGGCGTGCAGTTCGACATCGCGGTGTTCACCAACCTCACCCGCGACCACCTCGACTACCACGGTGACATGGACAGCTACGCGCGCACCAAGGCGCGGCTGTTCGCGTGGCCGGGCCTGCGCGCGGCCGCCATCAACCTGGACGATGCCTTCGGCCGCGAGCTGCATGCCTCGCTGCCCGCAGGCGTGCGCGCCATCGGCCTCAGTTCGCGCGGCCGCGACGGTGCCGCCGTGCGCGCCGAGGCGATTACCCTGGACAACCGCGGAATCACGTTCGACCTGCAGATCGGTGACGCCACGAATCCCGTGCGTTCGCCGTTGCTGGGCCGGTTCAATGTCGACAACCTGCTGGCGGTCGCCGGCGTGCTGCATGCGCAGGACTGGGCGCCGGCGACGATTGCCGAAACGCTGGGCCGCCTGCAGCCGGTCGCGGGCCGCATGAACCGGTTGGGCGGCGACGTGGATGCGGCCGGCCGGCAGCGTCCGCTGGTGGTGGTCGATTACGCCCACACGCCCGATGCGCTCGAGCAGGCCCTCACCTCGTTGCGCGCGCACGCGCAGGCGCGGCTGGTCTGCGTGTTCGGCTGCGGCGGCGAGCGCGACCGCGGCAAGCGTCCGCAGATGGCCGCCATCGCCGAGTCGCAGGCCGACACCGTGATCGTCACCGACGACAACCCGCGCCACGAGGACGGCGACGCCATCGTCGCGGAGATCCTCGGGGGCTTGCGCAATCCCGGCCGCGCGCTGGTGCAGCGCGACCGCGCCGCCGCGATCGCGCTGGCCATCGCCGAGGCCGGGCCCGACGACATCGTGCTGATCGCCGGCAAGGGCCACGAGCCGTACCAGGAAGTTGCCGGCGTGCAGCACCCGTTCGACGACACCGAAGTGGCGCGGCGCCAGCTGGAGGCACGGCCATGACGCCGATGACGCTGTCGCGGATCGCGCAGGCCACCGGCGGGCGACTCGTCGGCGCCGACCGCACCATCGCATCGGTCGCCACCGACACGCGTGCGCTGGGCGAAGCCGGCGACGCCCTGTTCGTCGCGCTCAAGGGCGAACGCTTCGACGGGCATGACCACGTCGAGGCCGCGGGCCGCGCCGGCATCGCCGCGGCCCTGGTGTCGCGCGAGCTGCCGATCGACCTGCCGCAGGTGGTCGTAGGCGACACCCAGCGCGCCCTGGCCGACTGGGCGGCGTCCGTCCAGCGGGCCCGCGACACGCGGGTGGTTGCCATCACCGGCAGCAACGGCAAGACCAGCGTCAAGACGTTGACCCTGGCGGTGCTGCAGCAGGTGGCCTCCACCTATGCCAACCCCGGCAACCGCAACAACGAGATCGGCCTGCCGTTGGCGGTGCTCGAAGCGCCGGAGGACGCGACGTTCGCCATCTACGAGATGGGCGCGGGGCAGCCGGGCGACATCGCCTACCTGACCGCCATCGCGCGCCCCGACATCGGGCTGGTCAACAACATCGCGCCCGCGCACCTGGAGCGCATGGGCAGCCTGCTGGGCGTGGCCGACACCAAGGCCGCCATCTACGACGCATTGCCGGCCGACGGCGTGGCGGTGATCAACGCCGACGACGCCTTCGCACCATTCTTCGCCGAGCGCGCGCACGGGCGCCGGCTGCTGCGGTTCGGGCTGGAGGCCAGCGCCGACGTCACCGCGCGCGACATCCGTCTCGACGATACCGGCAGCCGCTTCGTGCTCGCCACGCCGCTGGGCGAGGCCGAGGCGCATATCGCGATGCCGGGTCGCCACAACGTGCTCAACGCGCTGGCCGCCGCGACCATTGGCCTGGCCGCCGGCGCCGACATGGCGCAGATCGTTGCCGGCCTGGCCGCCGCCGAGCCGGTGCAGGGCCGGCTGGTAGCGCACCGCTGGGGCGCGCACGCCACGGTGGTGGACGACAGCTACAACGCCAACCCGGGTTCCGTCGCCGCCGCCATCGACACGCTGGCCGCGGGTCCGGCCGAGGGTTGGCTGGTGCTGGGCGACATGCGCGAGCTCGGCGACGACGCTGCCGGCATGCACGCCGAAGTCGGCCGTCGCGCGCGCAGCGCTGGCCTGCGCCGGCTGTTCGCACTGGGGCCGCTCAGCGCCTCGGCCGCCGACGCGTTCGGCGAGGGCGGCAGCGTCCATGCCGACCACGCCTCGCTCGCCGGGGCCCTGCGCGAAGCACTTATCGCCCATGCGCCAACACCAGTCCGGGTACTGGTGAAGGGCTCGCGTGGCAGCGCGATGGATCGGATCGTCGCGGCGCTGCTGTCGGATGCGCCGCACACGGGCAAGGGGGACACCGATGCTGCTTGAACTCTCGCGTTGGCTGCAGCAGCTGGAAAGCATTTTCGGCCTGTTCGGCTACCTCACGCTGCGCGGCATCCTCGCGGCACTGACCGCGCTGGCACTGTCGCTGTGGTGGGGGCCGTCGGTCATCCGCCGGCTGGGCCAGCTCAAGGGCGGCCAGCCGATCCGTACCGACGGCCCGCAATCGCACTTTTCCAAGGCCGGCACCCCGACCATGGGCGGCGCGCTGATCCTGATCACCGTGCTGGCCTCGGTGCTGCTGTGGGGTGACCTGCGCAACCGCTACGTGTGGCTGGTGCTGGCGGTGATGGTGGCCTTCGGCGCCATCGGCTGGTGGGACGACTGGATCAAGATCGTCCGCCGCGACCCTAACGGCATGCGCTCCCGCACCAAGTACCTGCTGCAGTCCATCTTCGGGCTGGGCGCCGGCGTGTTCCTGTACATGACTGCCGATGCGCCGGCCGCCACCACGTTCTACATCCCGCTGTTCAAGGCGGTCGCGTTGCCGCTGGTGGCCTTCAGCTTCGTCGCCATCGCCTACTTCTGGATCGTCGGCTTCTCCAACGCGGTCAACCTGACCGACGGCCTGGACGGGCTGGCGATCATGCCGACGGTGCTGGTGGCCTGCGCGCTGGGCGTGTTCGCCTACGCCTCCGGCAACGCGGTGTTCTCCGAGTACCTGCAGATCCCGCAGGTGCCGGGCGCGGGCGAGCTGGTGATCATCTGCGCGGCCATCGCCGGCGCCGGGCTCGGGTTCCTGTGGTTCAACACCTACCCGGCCATGGTGTTCATGGGCGACATCGGCGCGCTGGCGCTGGGCGCGGTGCTGGGCTGCATCGCCGTGATCGTCCGCCAGGAACTGGTGCTGGTGATCATGGGCGGCATCTTCGTGATCGAGACGCTGTCGGTCATGGCGCAGGTCGCCTCGTTCAAGCTGACCGGCAAGCGCATCTTCCGCATGGCCCCGATCCATCACCACTTCGAGCTCAAGGGCTGGCCCGAGCCGCGCGTGATCGTCCGCTTCTGGATCATTTCGGTGATCCTCGTCCTCGTCGGCCTGGCCACGCTGAAGGTGCGTTGATGACCGACCGCGCCGCCACCGCGAACCCGCGCCAGGCCACCCGCCTGGACGCCATTTCCGGCCGCTTCGATCCGTGGCTGCTGGGCCTGGCGTGCGCGATCGCGTGCCTGGGGATCGTGATGGTCGGCTCCAGCTCGATCGCGATCGCCGAAGGGCTGGACGTCGGTCCGTTCTACTTCCTCGGCAAGCACCTGCTGATGCTCACGGCCGGCGCGGGAATGGCGTTCTGGATGGCGCGTACCGAGCTGAAGGTGCTCGAGCAGCGCGGCCAGCTGCTGTTGCTCCTGTGCATCGCGTCGCTGCTGCTGGTGTTCATCCCGGGCATCGGCCACAGCGTCAACGGCGCGCAGCGCTGGATCCGGGTGCCGGGCATCTCGACTTTCCAGATGGTCGAGGCGGTCAAGGTCATGTACATCGTGTGGCTGGCCAGCTATCTCAAGCGCTACAGCGAGGAAGTCAGCGCGACGTGGCCGGCGATGCTCAAGCCGATCGGCGTGGCCATCGTGCTGGTGGTGCTGCTGGCGCTGCAGCCGGACTTCGGCTCGCTCTCGCTGATCCTGGCCATCACCGGCGGCCTGCTGGTGCTGGGCGGCGTCAACATGCCGCGTATGTTCGGCCCGGTGCTGGTCGGCCTGCCGCTGCTGGCGGTGGTCGCCATCGCTGAGCCCTACCGCGTGCGCCGGTTGACCTCCTTCATGGACCCGTGGGCGGACCCCTTCGACAGCGGCTACCAGCTGACCAACGCGCTGATGGCGGTGGGGCGCGGCGAATGGTTCGGCGTCGGCCTCGGCAGCTCGATCCAGAAGCTGCAGTACCTGCCCGAGGCGCACACCGACTTCATCATGGCCGTGATCGCCGAGGAACTCGGTTTCGCGGGTGTGTGCCTGGTGGTCGCGCTGTTCGCATCACTGGTCGGGCGCGCGTTCTGGGTCGGCCTGAAGTGCGCCGAGATGCGCCGCCATTTCTCCGCCTACTGCGCGTTCGGTATCGCCTTGTGGTTCGGCCTGCAGAGCTTCGTGTCGATCGGCGTGAACCTGGGGCTGTTGCCGACCAAGGGCCTGACCCTGCCGCTGATCTCCTATGGCGGCTCCAGCACGCTGATGAGCTGCGTCGCGGTGGGGCTGCTGCTGCGTGTGTCCTACGAGCTCGACCGCGCCCAGCGCCAGGTGGCACGCCTGCGTGGCGAGGCGGCGCAGCCGTCCGCCGGTACGCCGGCCACCGCCTCGCCGCTGCCCGGCGCGGCGCCGGTGGCGGCCCGTTCGGTCGATACGGTCCGCGGCACCAGCCGCCTGCGCCAGCGCGTCGAGCCGACGCTGGGGAGGGCGGGATGAGCGCGGTCGTCGGCATGCAGCGTCCGGTGATGATCCTGGCCGGTGGCACGGGCGGCCACATCTTCCCGGGCCTGGCCGTGGCCAAGGCCCTGCGCGAGCGCGGCATGCCGGTGGTCTGGCTGGGCGCGGACGGCGGCATGGAAACACGCCTCGTGCCGCAGCACGGCATCGAGATCGAGACCATTGCCGTGCGCGGCATCCGTGGCAAGGGCATCGCCACGTTGCTGGCGGCGCCGTTCAAGGTCTGGCGCGCGGTACGGCAGGCGCGCGCGGTGCTGCAGGCGCGACGGCCGGCGGCGGTGATCAGCTTCGGTGGCTTCGCCGCGGGCCCCGGTGGCCTCGCCGCGCGTCTGGCGCGCGTGCCGCTGCTGGTGCACGAACAGAATCGCGCGCCCGGCATGACCAACCGCGTGCTGGCGCGCCTGGCGGAAGAAGTGCTGACCGGCTTCCCGGACACCTTCCCTGACCGCATCGAGTCGGTGGTCGGCAACCCGGTGCGCGACGAGATCGCCGCCGTACCGGGTCCGGACGCACGCTTTGCCGACCGCGCCGGCCCGTTGCGGTTGCTGGTGCTCGGCGGCAGCCAAGGCGCGCGCGCGCTCAACGAGTCGGTGCCCGATGCGCTGCGTCGGCTGCGCGGCACCGTCGCATTCGACGTGCGCCACCAGTGCGGCGACGCGATGCGCGACGCCGCCACGCAGGCCTATGCCAAGGCGGGCGTCGTGGCCTCGGTCGAGCCCTTCATCGCCGACATGGCCGAGGCCTACGCATGGGCCGATGTCGTGGTCTGCCGCGCGGGCGCCCTCACCCTGGCCGAGCTCTGCGCGGTGGGCGTGGGCAGCATCCTGGTGCCGTTCCCGCAGGCGGTGGACGACCACCAGACCAAGAACGCGCAATACCTCTTCGACCGCGGCGCCGCGCAGGTGCTGCCGCAGGGCGAAACCTTGGCCGAGCGACTCTCGGCCACGCTGGAAATCCTCTCCGAGCGTGTCGACCTGCTGCGCATGGCGCAGTCGGCGCGTGCGCTCGCCCAACCCGACGCCGCACGGAAGGTCGCCGCCATCACCCTCGATACGATCCAACGCCACACCGCGGGGGCGCGCGCATGAGCGTGACCGTCCGCCGCCGCCTGCAGTACACCGGCGACCTCGCCAAGGCTTTCCCGCGCGTCCACTTCATCGGCGTCGGCGGCGTCGGCATGAGCGGCATCGCCGAGGTGATGTGCACGCTGGGCTACAAGGTCTCGGGCTCGGACATGGCCGACAACGCCGTGACCCGGCGGCTGGTCACGCAGGGCGTCACCGTGCATCGCGGCCATGCGGCCTCCAACGTCCTCGGCACCGACTGCGTGGTGGTGTCCAGCGCCATCAAGGCCGACAACCCGGAGTTGATGGAGGCGCACGCACAGCGCATCCCGGTGGTGCCGCGCGCGGAAATGCTGGCCGAGCTGATGCGCTTCAAGCGCGGCATCGCCATTGCCGGCACGCATGGCAAGACCACCACCACCTCGCTGACCGCCAGCGTGCTCGGCGAGGGCGACATCGACCCGACGTTCGTCATCGGTGGCCAGCTGCTGGCGGCGGGCTCGAACGCGAAGCTCGGCGGCGGCCAGTGGCTGGTGGCGGAGGCCGACGAGAGCGACGGCAGCTTCCTGCGCCTGACGCCGCAGATCGCGGTGGTCACCAACATCGACGCCGACCACCTGGAGAACTACGGCGGCGACTTCGCCAACGTGCAGGCGGCGTTCGACGAATTCCTGCATCGCCTGCCGTTCTACGGACTGGCGATCCTGTGCATCGACGACCCGGACGTGGCCGCGCTGGCGCAGAAGACGCCGCGCCACGTGATGACCTACGGCTTCGATCCAGCCGCCGACGTGCGCGCCGAGGACGTTACCCAGCAGGGTGCGCGCATGCGCTTCACCCTGTGCCTGCCCGACGGCACGCGCACGCCGGTGATGCTGGCGCTGCCGGGACGCCACAACGTGCAGAACGCACTGGCCGCCGCGGCGGTGGGCTGGCAGCTGGGCGTCGAGCCCGATGCCGTCAAGCGCGCCCTGGAAAGCTTTGCCGGCATCGGCCGCCGCTTCAACCTGCTGGCGCAGGTGCCCACGCCCGACGGCGGGCTTGTCACCGTGGTCGACGACTACGGCCACCACCCCAAGGAGCTGGCGGCGGTGTTCGAAGCGGCGCGCGGCGGCTGGCCGGACAAGCGCCTGGTGGTCGCGTTCCAGCCGCACCGTTACAGCCGCACGCGCGACCTGTTCGACGAGTTCGCCGCGGTGCTCTCGGGCGTCGACGTGCTGGTGCTGACGGAGGTCTACGCCGCCGGCGAGGCGCCCATCGCGGGCGCGGACTCGAAGGCACTGGCACGCGCGATCCGCGTACGCGGGCGCGTCGACCCGGTGGTGGTGCCCGGCGCCGCCGACCTGTCGAGCGTGCTGCCGGACGTGCTGGCCGACGGCGACCTGCTGTTGATGATGGGCGCGGGCGATATCGGCCACGCCGCGCAGCAGCTGGTCGTGACCGGCTTCAGGCCAGCTGCCGACGATGCGGAGGAGGGAGCATGACCGCCGCGCTCGCACCGCTGAAGCTCAGTGACCCGGCCGGGTTCGGCCGCGTGGCCGTGCTGATGGGCGGTACCAGCGCCGAGCGCGAGGTGTCGCTGGACTCCGGCCGCAACGTGCTCGAAGCACTGCGTGCGCGCGGTGTCGATGCCTTCGAGGTCGACGGCATCCCCGCGCTGGTCGATGCCATCCGTGCCGGCAAGGTCGACCGCGTCTTCAACATCCTCCACGGCAACAAGGGCGGGGGTGAGGACGGCGTGCTGCAGGGGCTGCTGGAAGCCTTGGGCGTGCCGTTCACCGGCTCGCGCGTGCTCGGCAGCGCGCTGAGCATGGACAAGATCCGCACCAAGCAGGTGTGGCTGGCCGAGGGCCTCTCGACGCCGCGCTACGTGCGCCTCGCCAAGGGTGCCGACGTGCATGCCGCGGCGCGCACGCTCGGCCTGCCGGTCATCGTCAAGCCCTCCTGCGAGGGGTCCAGCGTCGGCGTCTCGCGCGTGCTCGACGACGGCGCGCTGGACGAGGCGGTCGCACTCGCGGCGCGCTACCCGGGCGAAATGCTCATGGAGCAGATGGTGCAGGGCGACGAGCTGACCGTCGCCGTGCTGGCCAGCGGCGACGGCTACGCCGCGCTGCCGTCCATCCGCATCGTGCCCAAGGGCGAGTGGTACGACTACAACGCCAAGTACATCGCCGAAGACACGCAGTACCTGTGCCCGGGCCTGGACGGCGACGACGAGCGCGCGATCGGCGAGCTCGCCCTGGCCGCCTTCGTCGCCGCTGGCTGCCACGGCTGGGGTCGCGTCGACGTCATGCGCGACCGCGACACCGGCCGGCTGTACCTGCTGGAGGTGAACACCGCGCCGGGCATGACCAGCCACTCGCTGGTGCCCAAGGCCGCGCGCCAGGTCGGCGTGCCGTTCGAAGAGCTGTGCTGGCGCGTGCTGGAGACGTCGCTGTGAGCGCGCTGCTGCGCCTGCTGGGTTGGCTGCTGGCGGTGTCGCTGGTGGTGCTGCCCGTGGTCGCCGTCATCAACGGCTGGGTCGGCAGCGAGCGCTGGCCGCTGCAGCGCCTTCGCGCGACCGGCACGTTCGAGCGCGTCGACGAGGCGCGGCTGCGCGAAGTGCTGGTGCCGCACGCGCGTGAAGGATTCTTTGCGGTCGACCTCGACGCCGCGCAGGCCGCGGTCGCCGCGCTGCCGTGGGTGGAGTCGGCCGAAGTGCGCAAGCGCTGGCCGGACGTGCTGGAGGTGACGGTCACCGAGCACCGCCCGTTCGCGCGCTGGGGCGAGGACCGGCTGCTGTCCGAGCAGGGGCGCCTGTTCCCGGTCAGCGGGATCGAAGTGCCCGCGGGACTGCCGCTGCTCTCGGGCCCCGAGTCGCGCGTGCAGGACGTGGTCGAGCTCTACAACGAGTCGCGCACGTTGATGGCGGGTGCCGGACTGCAGGTGCGCGAGGTCGAACTCGACGCGCGCGGCAGCTGGACACTCGGCCTGGAAGGCGGCACCGAGGTGGTCGTTGGTCGCGCCGAAGCGCGCGCCCGCATCGGCCGCTTCGTGCGCCTGGTGCCGCAGCTGCTGGCCCAGCCGACGCAGCGGCTGGCGCGCGCAGACCTGCGCTACACCAACGGCTTCGCGTTGACGTGGGAGGCGGTCGAGCCGCAGCCCGACCCTGTCGAATCGGGCACCGATGTGGACGCCGGTTCCAACGCATTCGCTTCCCGTACGACCCCGGCGCCGGGCACCGCATTCCCGGCCGCCGCATCAAAGGCATTGTCATGAATCGCAAGGGCGACAAATCCCTGATCGTCGGGCTCGACATCGGCACCTCCAAGGTGGTGGCGCTGGTGGGCGAGTACACGCCGGCCAACGGCGGCCCGGCCCAGCCGATCGAGGTCATCGGCATCGGCAGCCACGAGTCGCGTGGACTGCGCCGCGGCGTGGTGGTGGACATCGAGTCGACCGTGCAGTCGATCCAGCGCGCCATCGAGGAAGCCGAGCTGATGGCCGGCTGCGAGATCCGCTCGGTCTACGCGTCGATCTCCGGCAGCCACGTCCAGTGCCGCAATTCGCAGGGCATCGCGCCGATCCGCGACGGCGAGGTCAGCTTCGGCGACCTCGACCGCGTCCTGGAGGCGGCCAAGGCCGTTGCCATCCCGGCCGACCAGAAGATCCTGCACGCCATCCCGCGCGACTACGTGCTCGACGACTCGCAGGAGGGCATCCGCAACCCCGTCGGCATGACCGGCGTGCGCCTGGAGGTGCACGCGCACCTGGTGGTGTGCGCGCAGTCGGCCGCGGCCAACGTCAGCAAGTGCGTGCAGCGCTGCGGCCTGCAGGTCGACGACCTGGTGCTGGGCGTGCTGGCCTCCAGCCATGCGGTGTTGACCAGCGACGAGCGCGAACTGGGTGTGGTGCTGGTCGACATCGGTGCCGGCACCACCGACATCGCGGTGTTCGTGCACGGCGCCATCGCGCACTCGGCCAGCCTTGGCATTGCCGGCGACAAGGTGACCGAGGACATCGCGCACATGCTGCGCACGCCCACGCCGGAAGCCGAGCAGATCAAGGTCCGCTACGCCTGTGCATTGGCGCAGATGGCGACGGCGGAGGAATCGATCCAGGTGCCCAGCGTCGGCGACCGCCCGCCGCGCCGCATGCCGCGCGCATCCCTCGCGCAGGCGGTGCAGGCGCGCTACGAGGAAATTTTCGAGATGGTCCAGGCCGAACTGCGCCGCAGCGGCTTCGAGCAGCACGTCCGCGCCGGCATGGTCCTGACCGGCGGCGCCGCGAAGATGGAAGGCGTGGTCGAACTGGCCGAGGAGATGCTGCAGATGCCGGTGCGCGTGGGCATCCCGCAGCACGTGACGGGCCTGGGCGAGGTCGTTGGCAACCCGGTGCATGCCACCGGCGTGGGCCTGCTGCTGATGGGCAGCCAGATCGAGAACCCGCGCCGCCCGGTGCTGCCCACGGGGCGCGCCGGCTCCTTCTTCAACAAGCTCAAGAACTGGTACCGGGGGGAATTCTGATGGCCCCGGCACGTTCGATGCGGTCCCGGCAGGCAGGCAGGCGACGACGAAGACGCGGTACCCCGGCAGCAACCCCCACGCACATAACTAGCACCATATAAGAGGACTCGGACATGGCACATTTCGAACTGGTAGAGAGCATGGCCCCGAACGCGATCATCAAGGTGATCGGCGTGGGCGGCGGCGGCGGCAACGCGGTCGCGCACATGGTCAGCGGCAACGTCGACGGCGTGGAGTTCATCACCGCCAACACCGACTCGCAGGCCATCAAGAACTGCGGCGCCAAGCTGCAGCTGCAGCTGGGCAGCAACGTCACCAAGGGCCTGGGCGCCGGCGCCAACCCGGAAGTCGGACGCCAGGCCGCGCTGGAAGACCGCGAGCGCCTGATGGACGCGATGCAGGGCGCCGACATGGTGTTCATCACCGCCGGCATGGGAGGCGGCACCGGCACCGGCGCCGCGCCGGTCGTGGCGCAGCTGGCCAAGGAGATGGGCATCCTGACCGTGGCGGTGGTCACCAAGCCGTTCCCGTTCGAGGGCCGCCGCCGCATGCAGGTCGCGCTCAAGGGCATCGAGGAGCTGAGCCACCACTGCGACTCGCTGATCACCATCCCCAACGAGAAGCTGATCACCGTGCTGGGCCGCAACGCCACGATGATCCAGGCGTTCCGTGCCGCCAACGACGTGCTGCTGGGCGCCGTGCAGGGGATTGCCGACCTGATCGTCCGTCCCGGCCTGATCAACGTCGACTTCGCCGACGTGCGCACCGTCATGTCCGAGATGGGTCTGGCAATGATGGGCACCGGCTCGGCCCGCGGCGACGACCGCGCGCAGGCCGCTGCCGAGGCCGCCGTGCAGAACCCGTTGCTGGACGACATCAACCTGTCCGGCGCCAACGGCATCCTGGTCAACATCACGGCCGGGCCGGACTTCACGATGGCCGAGTTCGACGAGGTCGGCCGCACCATCGAGGCGTTCGCCTCGGAGGACGCGACCGTCGTCATCGGCACCGTGCTGGACCCGGACATGCAGGACGAGGTCAAGGTCACCGTGGTCGCCACCGGCCTGAACCGTGCCGTGGCCCGCCAGGGCCGCCCCAACGAGCGCGAGTCCGGTCGCGCGGTCAGCCACGTCCAGCTGGTGCGCGACGGCACCACCGGCCTGCCGATCGACGCGGTGGCCGACGGCTACGCGCCCAGCCACAACGCGCCGCCGGCGGGCTTCGGCCAGCTGCGCAGCCGTTCGGCGGGGGCGTCGGAGGCCTCGGCGCCCTCGTCCGCGCCGGCAGCGGCGGATTTCGGCGGCAGCGACAGCTACCTGGATATCCCGGCGTTCCTGCGCCGCCAGGCCGACTGACCGTCCGTCCGAGTCCGTAGTCTTGGCCCCCGGGACAACCCGGGGGCGTTTTGACCGGCCGATCACGGTCGGCCGGTCAGTTTCAGCAGCGCGGGTGACACGGGTGGGACGGTGCGTCCTTTCCGTTCAGGTTCAGGCACCTGCGTGGTACTCTTCCGCCGTTTTGAAGCGCCCGCTCCGCCATGGGGCCCGCGCCGCGCCAAGGCCGTTGCCAACACGCATCCACGCACTCGAAGGCCTGTCCCCCGACCCATGCTGCGCCAGCGAACCCTCAAGAACGTGATCCGCGCCACCGGCGTGGGCCTGCACAGTGGCGAGAAAGTCTTCCTCACCCTGCGCCCGGCCCCGGTGGAGACGGGCATCGTGTTCCGCCGCGTCGATCTCGACCCGGTCGTTGAAGTGCCGGCGCGCGCCGACCTGGTCAGCGAAACGGTGCTGTGCACCGGCCTGAGCTGCGGTCCGGCCAAGGTCCAGACCGTCGAGCACCTGCTGTCGGCCCTGGCCGGACTGGGTATCGACAATGCCTATATAGAACTGTCGGCGCCTGAAGTGCCGATCATGGACGGCTCGGCTGGTCCCTTCGTGTTCCTGCTGCAGTCGGCAGGCATCGAGGAGCAGGACGCGCCCAAACGGTTCATCCGCATCATCAAGCCGGTCGAAGTACGGGACGGCGACAAGTTCGCCCGGTTCGAGCCGCACGACGGTTTCCGCATCGGGTTCACGGTCGAGTTCGACCATCCGGCCATTCCCGCCTCGCAGTCGCGGGCCGAGGTCGAGTTCTCGACCGCCTCCTACGTCAAGGAAGTCAGCCGCGCCCGCACGTTCGGGTTCATGCGCGACCTGGAGTACATGCGCGAGCGCAACCTCGGCCTGGGCGGATCGATGGACAACGCGATCGTGCTCGACGAGTTCCGCGTCCTCAACGACGACGGATTGCGCTACGCCGACGAGTTCGTCCGCCACAAGATCCTCGACGCGGTGGGCGACCTGTACCTGGCCGGGCATCCGATCATCGGTGCCTACGAGGGCTTCAAGTCCGGCCACGCCCTTAACAACACGCTGGTGAGGGCACTGATGGCCGAGCGTTCGGCGTGGGAGGAAGTCTCCTTCCGGGGCGACGAGCCGGCCCCGATGGTGTTCGGGGCGCCGCAGACCGCCTGATCCGACCCCGGCGCTCCTGTGGAGCGTGGCGCTCTACCAAGAGACGTACGGGTGCGTCTCCAGTCCTGCGTGACGCGGGGCACTTCGAATCGGGCGCCCTGTCACAGAGGTGAACACCTCGTGACGGCGTAACGATTTTTTAACCAAATCCTTCTAAAACGCTTCCGAAGCCTTAACAAACAGGCCGGCAGGCGCCGTTAGCATGCCCCCTCACTTGATCACGGAGCCATCACCGGCATGAACCATGCCAACGGTTTCGCGATCAGGCGGCATCACCGGAGTCCGAAGGATCGGACCTCTCCGATGGTGCCAACGCGGTCTTGAATGCCAATTGGGCGGCCGCGGACAGGGGAATGGCTGGAGCGGTGGCCTGCAAGGGGCGGGACATCGGCGCGGCGGTCTTGATGACCACTTCAGTTGCAGAAAGCCCGAGGGATCGGGCCGCATCGAGCAGTTCTGGTGTTGCGAGCCTCAGTTTGGCGCGCCACACCGGTGCATCGACCAAAAACACGAGCCTGCCGTTTTCGAAGTTTGCCAGTCGCGCATGCGCGGCCAGCGGATCCGGCAGGAGGGGGCGTAACCGACGGTCCAGCCCGTCGAGCCACAGGGCTCGCCGGATCGGGTCGCCAGCAGGCTCCGCCAACAGCGCATCGAGCGCCGGCAGCGGGGATGAGGGTGGACGCGGGGGCTTGGGCTTGAAATCAGACATCGGACTTATGACCTATCAAACCATCGTAAACAAATCGCGTGCAGTGCTTGAGAATGCCCTGCACATCGCCGGCCGGCACGGTCAGCGCCGTCCGGGCATGGCCCTGGCGCTGCTGCTGGGCGTCGGCTTCACCGCCGGCGCCGGCGCCGGCATCGGCTACACCGCATCGCTGCGCGCCGAAGTGCGCGAGCAGCAGGCGCAGATCGAGAGCACCCGCCGCGACGCGCAGCGCGAGATCAATGCCCTGGCCGCGCGCCTGGGTGAGCTGCAGGCCGAGGCCAACCGCCTCAACGCCCTGGGCGAGCGCCTGACCCGCATCGGCCAGCTGCAGGATGGCGAATTCGACTTCGACAAGCCGCTGGGCGTGGGCGGCAGCGGCCCGACCCGCGACATCAGCAAGGCCGAGATCGGCCAGGACATGGCGTCCCTGCAAATGCAGTTCCAGGCGTCGGGCGAGCAGTTGACGGTACTGGAAGCGCTGCTGTTCAACCGCCAGCTGGACATGAACGCGGTGCCCTCGCGCGCCCCGATCGCCGGCAGCTACATCACCTCGGGCTTCGGCTACCGGTCCGACCCGTTCGGCGGCGGTCGTGCCTCGCACAAGGGCATCGACTTCCATGCGCGCACGGGCGATCCGGTGTTGTCGGTCGCCGACGGCGTGGTCAGCTTCGCGGGCGTGCGTTCGGGCTACGGCAAGGTGGTCGAGGTCGACCACGGCAACGGCTACGTCACCCGCTACGCCCACAACTCGCGCCTGACCCGCCGGGTCGGCGAGCTGATCCGCGCCGGTGGCGAGATCGCCAAGGCCGGCTCCACTGGGCGTTCGACCGGGCCGCACGTGCACTTCGAAGTCTGGGAGAACGGCCGCGTGGTCAACCCGCGCAAGTTCCTCAACCAGGCGTCGCCGCTGCAGGGTTGATGGCCGGGCCTCGCGAGTCGAGGCATCGGACACCAGAACGCCCCGGCCCCGGCCGGGGCGTTTTCGTTTGATGCTTTCAGAACCGGCCTGTGACGCCCTCCGCTGCGCGCAGGGAGAGGGGCCGACCTACGGCGTGGCCGTGCCTGCCCCGTGGCTTGCACGCGCCTACCTCGTTCCGGCCCTTCGGGGCAAAGGCCCCTACTGGCGCTCAGCGGGTCGCAAGCCTGCGGCTTGCAAGCGCCCCACTTCGTTCCGGCCCTCCGCAGCGCAGCTGCTAAGGGCGCTCGGGGCCGCACAAGCCTTTGGCTTGTAAGCGCGGCCCTTCGCCCCCAGCTACAATGCGCGATGCCATGGGGCGCTCGGCGCCCCTTTTTATTGCCATGTGTTTGATGGCCATGATTTCGATGGTCTTGGTTTCGGCATGACGGCGAGTCCGTGTGTCGGCGATTCCCCTTCCGCTTCCCGATTCCGGTACTGAAATGCTCAACAACCTGCTTACCCGCGTCTTCGGCAGCCGCAATGACCGCCTGCTGCGCCAGCTGCAGCGCACCGTTGTCCGGATCAACGCCCTCGAGCCGGAGATGGAGAAGCTCTCCGACGCAGAATTGCAGGCCAAGACCCCCGAGTTCCAGCAGCGCATCGCCGGTGGCGAATCGCTCGACAAGATCCTGCCCGAGGCATTCGCCGTCTGCCGCGAGGCCAGTCGCCGCGTGCTGGGCATGCGCCACTACGACGTGCAGCTGATCGGCGGCATGGTGCTGCACCTGGGCAAGATCGCCGAGATGCGCAC
>CAMPJI010000029.1 GCA_946886865.1 uncultured Lysobacterales bacterium
GGGGTCGGGGGCGGGCGCGCTAGGGTAGCGGCCCGCCACCGTGGCCGCTACGGCCCGCGGCATGCCGGACCCGCGTCGGACCCGGCGTGCCGCCCGGCTCGGCGCCGGTGTGACAGGCCTTACCGCGAGGCGCCCGCGGCGGCCGCATCAAGGTCGTCGCTGGGGCTTTCGATCAGCTGCCGCAGGTCGGCCTCCAGGGTGGCGATGCGCCGGTCCAGGCGCGAGGTCTGCGCCTCGTCCAGGTGCACCAGGCCGTCGACCAGGCTCGACAGCTGCTGCAGCCGCGCCTTCTGGTCGCGCAGGGCCTGGTGCTGGCGCAGGCGGTCCAGGTTGCCGGTGTCATCGTCGTCCACCAGCAGCCGGCGGCGCTGCTCGCGCAGCACGCGGTGCAGGCGTTCGGCACCGCGGCGGTCGCTGTCGCTCCAGTCGATGCTGCAGCCGTGCACGGTCTGCTTCCACTCGGCAAAGCTCTTGCGCGGCGCGATCCGGGTGCCGTCATCGGTGGCAACCAGCGCCTTGGCCGGTTCGCCCGCCCAGCGCACGTCCTCGACCTGCTCGCGGCGGAACAGGAACAGCCAGTCCTCCGGCGTGCCCAGATTGATCGCCAGCAGGCCCGCGAGGCCCTCGGCCTGGAGGGCGTCGGTGCGCCAGTCCGCCATGCAATCGGTCATGGCGAGCACCGGGCGGCCCAGGCGGTCCACCCAGGCCAGCAGCGGCTCGATCGCCAGCGCACCGGGGACGCGCCCGTCCTGGCTCCAGCGCCCGTCCAGCCACAGCGCGGCGCCGTCGCTGTCCAGCGTGTCGCGCAGCAGCGGCAGCTCCTCGGCCAGCGCGGCGCGGAAGTCGCGCGCCAGCGACAGCCGCGAGCCCAATGCGTCGCGCACCTGCTGCGCGCGTTCGTAGCGCTGCATGGTCTCGTCCTGCTCGCGCGCGGCCACGCGCATCGACACGAACATGCCGAACAGATCCGCCGCCGCGCGCACGCCCGGCGGCACCGGCCGCGGTTCGCGGTGGTGGCAGGCGATCAGGCCCCACAGGCGCCCGCCGCTGATGATCGAGATCGACATCGAGGCGGCCACGCCCATGTTGCGCAGGTACTCCAGGTGCACCGGCGACACGCTGCGCAGTGCGTGCTGGCTCAGGTCCAGCGGCTCGCCCTTCGCGGTGCGGCCCGGGATCACCGGCACCGGCACGTAGCCGGCGTCCGGGATCACCCGCAGCCGGTTGCGCAGGTACAGCGCGCGCGCCTGCGGCGGAATGTCGGAGGCGGGGTAGCGCAGGCCCAGGTACGGCTCCAGGTCATCGGCGCGGGCCTCGGCGATCACTTCGCCGGCGTCGTCGTGGCGGAAGCGGTAGACCATCACCCGGTCGTAGCCGGTCAGCAGGCGCACCTGCTCGGCCGCCCGCTGGTGGAAATCGCCCGCGTCCTCGGCCGCGGCCACGCGGCCGATCATGGCCTGCGCCACGCCGGTGGGGGCATGGCCGCGCTGGTTGAAGGGCTGCTGCTCGATCTCGATGTGCACCAGCCCGTTGGCCACGTGCACGCCCAGGTCGCACAGCACGCCGAACGGGCCGATATTGCCCACGCCGGCGCGCTGCGGCGGCGCGTCGGGTTCGGCGAAGCTGACGGTGTCGGCGACCACGTCCAGCACGTCCTGGTTGATGTAGTCGGCCAGCGACTCGCCGAGCAGCTGCGCGGCCGGGACTTCCAGCAGCGACTCGACATTGGCCGAGCACTGCCGGACGGTCCAGTCCGGCAGCGACACGCTGATCAGGTAGCCGTGCGGCTGGATCGCACCGGACAGGTGGATCGGTTCGCGCGCGCAGTCCTCGATGCCCGGCGTGGCGGACGGCAGGGGGCGGGGGTCGAGCGCATCGGTTCGGGTGTCGGTCGTCATTCCAGGGCCTCCTTCGCGCTTCGCAGGGCCAACTCGGCATGGCCGAAGGCCTCCGTGGCAGCTGCGCACAGGCGCGGGTGGTCGGTGTCACTCAGGGCGGCGGCGTCCAGTTCACGCAGGAACACAGGCCATGCGTCACCGCCCGCATGGCCTGAAAGGAAGTCGGCGCCGGTGCCGGCGTCGAAACCCAGCACGCGTGCCTCGCGAAGCAGGAAGCGGGCGCCCAGCGACGAGCCGGCGGCGACATAGCTCCAGCCGAGTTGGCCCGGGCGGTCGACGACGGCCGCCGGACCCGCGGTGGCCGGCAGGCGCACGACATCCAGCGCCCGCATGTCGCGCTCGAGCCGGTCGCGCTGCCGCCCCAGGGTGTTGGCCACCCGGGCCAATGCTGATTCGCCGTCGCTGACGAACCGGTGCATGCCGCGCAGGTAGGCGCGGTAGTCGGCGGCCGAGCGCAGGCCGCCCCCCAGCACGCCGTCCACGCGCTGGTGGGCAGCGCCGGTGGCGGCGCGCAGGGCATCGTGCGCAGCAGTAGCGGCGGGCGTGGAAATCGGCGGGGCTCCATTGGCGGCAGCGCAGGGCGCGCATGCCTTTCACGGGGGCATCACTAAAGCATAAAGCCCTGTTCAGTTTTCGGTCATTCCTTCAGGAACTTGAATGATCCGGGCCGCCACAGCCCCCGAATCGGCGTCCAAGGCCGCCCACGTACACTCACGGGCCTGTCCGGCTGAATGAACGACCTATGACCCGTGCCTGGATCGCCGCCCTTTTCGCCTGTTCGAGCCTGCTGATGAGCCCCGCCAGCGCACAGACCGCCCCCGACGCCGGCCGCAAGCTCACCCTCGAGGCGCTGGCCGGCGATGCGCCGCTGTCGGGCCCGAGCCTGGTCAAGCCGAAGGTGTCGCCGGACGGCCGCCGCGTCGGCTTCCTGCGTGGACGCGAGGACGACCGCAACCGGTTGGACCTGTGGGCGTACGACATCGCCGCCGGCGCCAGCGCGCGCCTGGTCGACGCCGACGACGTGCTGCCGGGCGAGGAGGTGCTGTCGGACGAGGAAAAGGCGCGCCGCGAGCGCCAGCGCACCGCCGCGCTCAGCGGCATCGTCGATTACCAGTGGGCGCCGGACGGGCAGTCGGTGCTGTTCCCGCTCGGCGGCGAGCTCTACCTCGTCGACCTGCGCCAGGCCGGTCGCGACGCCGTGCGCAAGCTGACCGACGGCGGCGGCTTCGCCACCGACCCCAAGCTGTCGCCCAAGGGCGGTTTCGTCAGCTTCATCCGCGACCGCAACCTGTGGGTGATCGAGCTGGCCAGCGGCGATGCCGTGCAGTTGACCGGTGACGGCAGCGACACCATCGGCAACGGCGTGGCCGAGTTCGTCGCCGACGAGGAGATGGACCGCCACACCGGCTACTGGTGGGCGCCGGACGACTCGGCCATCGCGTTCGCGCGCATCGATGAATCCCCGGTGCCGGTGCAGAAGCGCTATGAGGTCTACCCGGACCGTACCGAAGTCATCGAGCAGCGGTATCCCTCGGCCGGCGACCCGAACGTGCGCGTGCGGCTGGGCGTGATCGCACCGCGCGCCGGCGCGACGCCGCAATGGGTCGACCTGGGCGACGACCCCGACATCTACCTGGCGCGCGTGGACTGGCGCGACCCGCAGCGCCTCACCTTCCAGCGGCAGTCGCGCGGCCAGCAGCGCCTGGACCTGGTCGAGACCGACCTGGCCAGCGGCACGCAGCGCACGCTGCTGACCGAAACCAGCGACACGTGGGTGCCGTTGCACCACGACCTGCGCTTCCTGTCCGACGGCCGCCTGCTGTGGAGCAGCGAGCGCAGCGGCTTCCAGCACCTGTACGTCATCGATGCCGACGGCGCCGCCACCGCACTGACGTCGGGCGACTGGCCGGTGGACCGCGTGCTGGCGCTGGACGAGGCGGCGGGCCAGGTCTACTTCGCCGCCGGCAAGGACTCGCCGCTGGACACGCAGGTCTACCGCGTGCCGCTGGCGGGCGGCGACGTGACACGGCTGTCGACCGAGGACGGCGTGCATTCGGCCAGCTTCGCAGACAACGCCAGCGTCTATGTCGACAACTGGTCCAACCCGTCCACGCCGCCGCAGCTGACCCTGCACCGCAACGACGGCACCCGCATCGCCACCCTGGTCGACAACGACCTGGCCGACCCGGAACACCCGTACGCCCCGTACCGCGCGGCGCACCGGCCCATCGAGTTCGGCACGCTGAAGGCCGCCGACGGCCGCACCGACCTGCATTACAGCGTGATCAGGCCCACCGGCTTCGACCCCTCCCGGCGCCACCCCGTCGTCGTGTACGTCTATGGCGGCCCGGCCGCGCAGACCGTACGCCGCAGCTGGGCGCCGGACTTCAACCAGTACCTCGCCCAGCACGGCTACGTGGTGTTCTCCGTCGACAACCGCGGTACCCCGCGACGTGGGGCGGCGTTCGGCGGCGCACTGTACGGCAGGCAGGGCACGGTGGAAGTCGAGGACCAGCGAGCCGGCATCGAATGGCTGCGCGCGCAGCCGTGGGTCGATGGCGAGCGCATCGGCGTCTACGGCTGGTCCAACGGCGGCTACATGACGCTGATGCTGCTCGGTCAGGCGCCCGACGCCTATGCGTGCGGCGTGGCCGGTGCGCCGGTGACGGACTGGGCGCTGTACGACACGCACTACACCGAGCGCTACATGAACCTGCCCGACGCCAACGTCGACGGCTACCGCTTCGCGCGCGTGCTCGAACACGTCGACGGCCTCGTCGGCCCGGACGCGCCGGAGCTGCTGCTGATCCACGGCATGGCCGACGACAACGTCCTCTTCAGCAACTCCACCGTGCTGATGAGCGCGCTTCAACAGCGTGGCCAGCCGTTCGAGCTGATGACCTACCCCGGCGCCAAGCACGGCCTGCGCGGTGCCGACCTGCTGCACCGCCTGCGGCTGACCGAGGACTTCTTCGGCCGCTGCCTGCAGCGGTGATGATTGGCGGTTGTAGGAGCGGCTTCAGCCGCGATGTCGCGAGTGCGGGCCGCGTCGCAGGCCCACTGGATGGCGATCGCGCCTGAAGGCGCTCCTACAGTGCTTCTACCCCCTCCCTTGCTTGCAGGGGAGGGTTGCCTTGCTCGCGCTCGTTCGCACTTGAGCGCGGAGCCGGTTCCCGGTCGCGACTCACGTCGCTCCTACAACAGCCCGGGTTGGTCGACATGGACGCGCCTCAACTGCTCCGCTCGATCATCCGCCGGTGGCCGATCAGCCGCGCCCAGCGCGTGCCGATGTCGGTCAGGCACACGTAGGCGGCCTCGCCGGCGAGGCGCATCAGCATCTGCGGGCCCAGGTGCAGGCGCGGTTCGGCGGCGCACACCTCCGCGTCGAAGCCCAGGTTGCGCGCGAACAGCGCACAACGCGCCAGGTGGTAGCGGCTGCTGAGCAGCGTCACCCGTTGGCCGAAGCCCTCGCCGAGCACGATGCGCGCGTTGCGCAGGTTCTGCAGGGTGTCGCGCGACTGCGATTCCAGCGTCATGGGCAGGTCGATCGTGACCCCCCGCGCCAGCAGGCCCGCCTGCGCCAGCTCCGCCTCGCTCGGCTCGCCGGGCGCGCCGCCGCCGAGCAGCACGACGCTTCCGGGCGGCCGGTGCCGCCACAGCGACACCGCGCGGTCCAGCCGCGCCTCGAAATCCATGTCGAGCCGCCCACCCGGCGCATGCTTGCCGAACAGCAGCAGGCATTCCCCGCGGTCGGGCAGGCACGGCGCCTTGCGCGCCACGCGCAGCACGTGGACGAAGTAGCCCACGTAGACCAGGCCCAGGCTCAGCACGCACGCGGCCGCGGTGACGGCCGCGGCATGCAGCACGTCGCGGTCGGCGCTGAGCGCCAGGCGGTGGGCCAGTCGGGTGGACACGGGTGGGCTCGGGCCTGCGGGGCGGTGAAACGAAGGCGGAACGCCTGCCGATTCTATGCCCCGGGCCTCCACGGGGGGCTGGCTATACTCGGCGCTTCGTCCGGTTTTCTTGTTCAGGAACGTCGTGCCCGCCGACTCCGCGCCTCCCGCATCGCCGACGCCCGCCCCCGCGCCGATGCCGCCGCTGGCGGTGCGCGCCTACAGCGCCACCACCGCACTCGGCCACGGCCGGCAGGCCCTGGCCGATGCGCTGCACGCCCGTCGCGGTGGCCTGCGCCGCAACGACTTCGGCCCCCTGCCCGACGGCGAAGCGCCATTGGACTGCTGGATCGGCCGCGTCGACGGCGTCGAGGACGCGCCGCTGCCCGCGCATCTGGCGCAGTGGGAATGCCGCAACAACCGCCTGGCGTGGATGGCGTTGCAGTCCGATGGCGTGCTCGACGCCATCCAGGACCAGGTCGCCCGCCATGGCGCCGACCGGGTCGCGGTGGTGGTCGGCACCTCGACATCGAGCATCGGCGCCAGCGAGGAGGCCTACCGCCGCCTCGAGGGCGCGGGCAGCGAGGCGCGCTTTCCCGACGACCTCGCCCGCCCCATCGTCCACACCCCGCATTCGCTCGGCGACTTCGTGCAGCAGGCCACCGGGCTGCGCGGCCCGTGCGTGACCGTGGCCACCGCGTGCTCTTCCAGCGCCAAGGTGTTCGCGCAGGCCGCGCGCCTGATCAACGCCGGGCTGGCGGATGCCGCGCTGGTCGGCGGTGTCGACACCCTGTGCGGCAGCGTCATCTACGGCTTCAACTCGCTGCAGCTGGTGGCGGTGGACCCGTGCCGGCCGTTCGACACCGCGCGCACCGGGCTGTCGCTGGGCGAGGCCGGCGGCTTCGCCGTCGTCGAACGCGCGACGGCAGGCGACACCGGCCTGCAGCTGCGCGGGTATGGGGAATCC
Source organism: uncultured Lysobacterales bacterium (assembly GCA_946886865.1). Next base: position 6,759 of record CAMPJI010000029.1, read on the forward strand.
AGCGACGCCCACCACATGTCCGCGCCGCATCCGGAAGGCGCGGGCGCGCAGCTGGCCATGCGCCAGGCGATCGCGCGCGCCGGCATTGATGCCGGCGACGTCGGCTACCTCAACCTGCACGGCACCGCGACGCCGGCCAACGACTCGATCGAAGCCGCCGCCGTCGCCGCGCTGTTCCCCGACACCCTGCACGCCAGCTCCACCAAGGGCTGGACCGGCCACACGCTGGGCGCGGCCGGCATCGTCGAATCGGTGATCGCGCTGCTGGCGCTCGACACCGGCCTGCTGCCCGGCATCCTGCACAGCGACACGCCCGACCCCGCCTGCGGCCCGCAGATCCGCTTCGACAACGCGCAACGCGAGATCCGCTACGCCATGAACAACTCCTTCGGCTTCGGCGGCAACAACTGCTCGCTGGTGTTCGGCCGCGCATGACAACGCTCACCGCCCGCATCGAAGGCATCGCCTTCTGGACCCGCGGCCTGCCGACGTGGGACAGCGCGGTGACGTACGCGCGCACCGCCGCCGTGCCGCTCGAGGCCCCCACCCGGCCCTCGCCGCAGTTGCTGGCCCCCAACGAGCGCCGCCGCGCGCCGGAGACCGTCGCCGTCGCGCTGGAGGTGGCGCTGGCCGCGTGCCAGGCGGCGGGCCGCGACCCGGCTACGCTGCCCTCGGTGTTCGCCTCCACGCACGGTGAACTGGGCATCACCGACTACATGTGCGAGACGCTCGCGTCCGCGCCGCGCACCATCTCGCCGATCCGCTTCCACAACTCCGTGCACAACGCCGCGGCCGGCTACTGGACCATCGGCGCCGGCGCGATGGCCGCGGCCACCGCGATCAGCGCGTTGCATGCCAGCTTCGCGCAGGGCCTGCTGGAGGCACTGGCGCAGCTGGCCGACGGCGCGCCCGCGGTGCTGCTGGTCGGCTACGACGGCGCCTCGGCCGGCCCGCTGGCGGGCGTGACCCGCAGCGAGGGGCTGCTCGGGGGCGCCCTGGTGCTGGCGCGCGATGCGTCCCTCGGCCGCGATCCCATGACGCTGGCCGCCACCCTGGCCGATGGCGCGCCACCGGACCACGACGGCCCGCTGGCCCGCTTCGCCGCCGGCAACGCGATGGCGACGATGCTGCCGCTGTTCGACGCGCTCGCCGCCGGTCGCGGCCACGCCACGCTCGAGGCCGGGCCGGGGCGCGTGCTCGACCTGTCGCTGGCGCACGCGCCGGCTCCTCCCAAGATTGCCAACGAGCCCCTGCATGCCTGATCGCAGTTCCATTGCCGTCGTCATCCCCGCCCTGAACGAGGCGCTGCGCCTGCGCGGGGTGGTGGAGGGCGCGCTGGCCGAATGCCCGACCGTCATCGTCATCGACGACGGCTCCGACGACGGCACCGCCGACACCATCGCCGACCTGCCGGTGACGCTGATCCGACACGAACGCCGCATGGGCAAGGGCGCCAGCCTGCGCACCGGCTTTGCCGAGGCGCTGCGGCGCGGGGTGTCCGGCGTGGTGACGATGGACGGCGACGGCCAGCACGCGGCCCGCGACATCCCGCGCCTGCTGGAGGCCGCGCGCTACCACCCGCGCCACATCGTCATCGGCGCGCGCCTGCGCAAGCGCGAGCAGCAACCGACCTACCGCCGCCTGGCCAACGAGTTCGGCGACTGGGGCATCGCCTGGGGCACCGGCTACCGCATCGCCGACACCCAGAGCGGCCAGCGCTACTACCCGGCCGATGTGCTGGCGCTGGGCGACGTGCCCGGCGAGGACTTCGTCTACGAGGCGCAGATCCTGATCTCCGCCGCGCGCACCCTGGGCACGCGCTGCGTGTCGGTGCCGATCGAGTCGCGCTACGCCTGCGTGCATGCCAGCGACGACCCCGAGCAGCAGTTCCGCGCCAGCCACTTCAAACCGCTGCGCGACTTCTCGCGCATCACCTCGCACATCGTCGGGCAGGTGCTGGCGCACGGCGGGATGCTGGAGGTGTACCGCCGCATCCGTGCCAACCCGCCGCTGATCCACGACCCCGACGGCGAGTTCGCCAGCTACCCGCCCGCACACCCGGCCAAGACCCGATGAACCCGACCGCCGCCCCGCACGACACCGACGTGGTCATCCTGGGCGGTGGGCTGGCCGGCCTGACGCTGGCGATCCAGCTCAAGCGGCAGGAGCCGGGCATCAAGGTCACGGTGCTGGAGCGCCGCGCCCACCCCGTGCGCGAGGCCGCGTTCAAGGTCGGCGAATCCACCGTGGAAATCGGCGCGCACTACTTCGCCGACGTGCTCGGCCTGCGCGAGCACCTGGAGACCGAGCAGATCCGCAAGTTCGGGTTCCGCTTCTTCTTCAGCGAAGGCCGCGAGGATTTCGACCGCACCCTGGAACTGGGGGTCAGCGAGATCCTGCCGACCCCGTCGTGGCAGATCGACCGCGGCCGTTTCGAGAACTTCCTCGGTGACCATGCGCGCAGCCTTGGCGTGGACTTCATCGACGGCGCTACCGTTCGCGGCTTCGACCTCGACGAGGCCGACGGCCCGCACACGGTACGTTTCGACCACGGCGGCGACGCGCGCCAGCTCACCGCGCGCTGGCTGGTCGATGCCGCCGGCCGCGCGGGCCTGGTCAAGCGCAAGCGCGACCTGGCCCAGCCCAACCACCACGACGCCAACGCCGTGTGGTGGCGCGTGGACGGCTTCATCAAGCCCGACGACTGGTCCGACGACCCGGCCTGGCGCGCGCGCTGCACGCCGCCGGAGCGCTGGCGCTCGACCAACCACCTGTGCGGGCCGGGCTACTGGTTCTGGCTGATCCCGCTGGCTTCGGGGGCGCACTCGCTGGGCATCGTCTGCGACGCGGCGATGCACCCGCTGGACACCATGAACACGCATGACAAGGCCATGGCCTGGTTGCGCGTGCACCAGCCGCGCGCGGCGCGCGCACTGGACGAGGCGCAACCGGCGCTGCAGGACTTCCTCTTCCTGCGCCACTTCTCGTACGGCTGCACGCAGGTGTTCTCGGGCGACCGCTGGGCGCTGACCGGCGAGGCCGGCCTGTTCCTGGACCCGTTCTATTCGCCCGGCAGCGACTTCATCGCCATCGGCAACACCTACATCTGCGACCTCATCGCCAAGGACCGCGCCGGGCTGTCGTTCGCGCCGTTCGCGCAGATCTACCAGCAGCTGTACTTCGCGTTCTACGAGAACACGCTCACCCTCTACCAGGACCAGTACCCGCTGTTCGGCGACGCGCAGGTCATGCCGGTCAAGGTGATCTGGGACTACACGTTCTACTGGGCGCTGCTGGCCCAGCTCTACTTCGCCGGCCGCCAGTGCGACATCGCCGCGCTGGGCCGCACCCGCGCCGCCTTCCAGCGCGGTGGGGAGCTCAACGTCCACGTCCAGGCGCTGCTGCGCGAGTGGGGGCGGCGCAACGCCGAGGCCGGCCGGCCCGTGGACATCGCCACCGACACCATGCTCGACCAGAGCCGCATCCCGTGGTTCGCCGAGATGAACCGTGCGCTCAACGACCCGCTGGACGACGCGGCATTCGTCGAGCGCATCCACGCCAACCTCGCCCGGATGGAGGCGCTGGCGGCGGAGGTGCTGGCGCGGGCACGTGCCGCGCATTCGGGGATCGACGGCGACGCACTCGAAGCCGCGCTGGCCGGGACCGGCCCGGACGCCGGGGAGTCGCTGGCGCCGCGCTGGTACCAGGCGGCGTAGCGCCGCACCTTCAGTCGGCGGAGCAGGTCCCGCTGTAGGAGCGGCTTCAGCCGCGAACACCGCGCCGTGAAACCCGCGTTCCATCCCGGTCGCGGCTGAAGCCGCTCCTACAGGAGCAGGGCCGCAGAGCGCCGCCGCGTCTGATCACTCGCGTCGCCCTGCCTGCCCAACACTGCGCTGCGACTGGCGTTGCCCGGCGTGGGCCCGCTCCGGCACGCTGCATCCGTCCGGCCGTGACGCGCTAGGCTGGCCGCGGGCGCGTGCCCGGCAACCCCACAGGTGACCCATGGAGCTCGGTGCGTTCTCCGTCAGCCTTGCGGTGAAGGACCTGCAGGCATCCCGCGCGTTCTACGAGACGCTCGGGTTTTCCTCGATGGGCGGCGACGCCTCGCAGGGTTGGCTGATCCTGAAGAACGGCTCGACCGTCATCGGCCTGTTCCAGGGCATGTTCGAGAAGAACATCCTCACCTTCAATCCGGGCTGGGACCAGGCCGCGCAGCCGCTGCCGTCGTTCACCGACGTGCGTGAGATCCAGGCATCGCTCGACGCGCAGGGGGTAGATATCGCCACGCGCGCGGATCCGGACACAAGCGGTCCGGCGCACATCCTCCTCGAGGACCCTGACGGCAACGTCGTGATGTTCGACCAGCACGTGTAGCCCCGACACGGGCAGCGGCATTCCTGCAGGAGCGACGTGAGTCGCGGCCAGGCAGTGGAGCCGTCATGTCCTGTCGTGACTCACATCGATCCTACGAGCCGGAGGCGCGCGCTTCACGGCTGAAGCCGCTCCTGCTTACGCGGGCGACGCATGCGCGCGAGGCACGTCACGCGTTGCGCGGGTACCGCGCGCGCATTGCCGCGACCGACTCGTCCACCAGCTGGCGCAGCACGTCCATGTCGACGTCCGACAGGCGCTTGAGGTACAGGCACGACTTGCCGGTGCTGAATTTTCCCAGCCGCGCCAGCAGCGGCTCGTAGGCGTCGAAGCCCGGCATGACGTACAGCGTCAGCGCCTGCTTGCGCGGGGAGAAGCCGACGATGGGCCAGTCGCCCTCGCGGCCGCTTTCGTAGCGGTAGGTGTAGGTGTCGAAGCCGATGATCGACGGCCCCCACAGTACCGGGTCGCACCCCGTGACCTCGCGCATCAGCGCGACCAGCGTCTCGCAATCGGCGTGCCGGGCGGGATCCTGTGCGGCCAGGAACGCCTCGACCGATCCGCCGCCCGGCCTGGTTTTCGCCTCGCCCGCCATGCGGCGCTCCTTCAGCCGCCGGGCGTTGGCGCGGGTGCGTTCATCGGCGGCGGGTTCGCCACGAAGATGGCGACGCCGCGCGCGTACTTCTGCGTCGGCGAGATGCTGACGCCGATGCCACCGCTGCTGAAGCTGCTGCCGCCGTAGCGGCCGCCCCCGGCGCCGACGCTGACGCCGCTGCCGCCCCAGCTGTCGGACGTGCCCTGGAACAGCACGCCGTTGGCGCCGAGCTTGGCCGCTTCGATGCGCAGCTTCTCGATCACCTGGTCGCTCTTGTTCTGCTCGCCGTAGGTGAACGCGCCGCTGCGCGTCTCCAGCAGCGCAATCTCCTCGTACCCGGCCGGCGGCGGGTCGAAGTAGACGCGCACCTGCGCGGGGTCGATCGGCGCGCGCGCCTGCCCGGTCATGATGTGCGAGGTGGCGCAGGCGGCCAGGGTCAGAGCCAGCAGCGCGGCGGTGAGAATGCGGAGCATGGGCGCCTCCGGGGCGTGGATCGTGCCGCGATGCTACGCCGGGGCTGTCGGCACGGGGTGACTGTGCCCCGACCGAGGTCGCACGCGTCTGAAGAGTTCAGCCAGGGCGTCAGCCCATGCCGCCATTGATGCCGATCACCTGCCCGTTGATGTAGCCGGCCGCGTCCGAGCACAGGAACGCCACCAGCGCCGCCACCTCGTCCGGCGTGCCGGCGCGGCCGGCGGGCACGGTCTGCTTGATCAGTTCGGCCGGAAACGCGTCGCCGGCCATGCGGCCCTCGATCACGCCCGGCGCGACCACATTGACGCTGATCCCGCGCGAGGCCATTTCCCGTGCCAGCGACTTGCTGGCGCCGTGCAGCGCGGCCTTGGCCGCGGCGTAGTTGGCCTGGCCGCGGTTGCCCAGCACCGCCGCCACCGAGGAGATGCTGACCACGCGGCCCCAGCGCGTGCGCGCCATCGGCAGCAGCAGCGGCTGGGTGACGTGGAAGAAGCCGTGCAGCGAGATGTCGATGACACGCTTCCATTGCGCGTCGCCCATGCCCGCCAGCGGCGCGTCGTCGTGGATGCCGGCGTTGTTGACCACGACCTGGATCGGGCCGTCGGCCAGCAGCGCCTCCATCGCCGCGCGCGTGGCGTCGCCGTCGGTGACGTCGAACGCCACCGCCTGCGCGCTGCCGCCGGCATGGTGGATGGCATCGACCACCGCCTGTGCACGCGCGAGGTTGGCATGGGCATGGACGATGACGTGGCAGCCGTCTTCGCCCAGGCGCTGGCAGATCGCACTGCCGATGTCGCCGCTGCCGCCGGTGACGAGGGCGCGGCGGAGGGTGGGGGCAGGAGCTGGGGTCATCGGCGCATTCCGGTGTCGGCAGGCGGGCATTGTGGTGCATGCCGGGCGAGGCGAGTCGCGATGCACGCGGCGCAGCATTCTGTAGGAGCGGCTTCAGCCGCGATGGTGTGCCGGACTGCGTCGCCGCTTCGACGGCCCGATGGAATCCGGCTGCCGGTCGCGACCTACGTCGCTCCTACAGGGGTGAGTGGCGCGGGCTTTGCGGCTGAAGCCGCTCCTACAGGGAGATGCCCGGCTACGGCGCCGGGCGCAGCATCACCGCCGCGCGGCCTTCGGCCAGCAGCGTGCCGGCGTGGGTGATACGGAAGCCGTACTGCTGGCTGCCCTCGCCTTCCACCAGCACCTGCGCCTCGCATTCCAGGTCGCCGGAAAGCGTGTCGACGCGCTCGACGTGCAATTCGACGCCGCGCAGGGCGACCAGCATGCCGGGCTGCGCGGTCCCGCCGGATGCGGCCGCGCGCAGGCCGCCGTGCACGGCCATGGCCTGCGCGCCGTACTCGCACAGGTGCAGCGCGCGCAGGCGGTCACCGCTGCGCAGCGGATGCGCGACGTCGCGGTGCGTGCCCGAGCGGAGTCGGATCGAACCCGCGTCCCACGCCTCGACGGCATCCCACAGGCACATGGCGCCCTGGTGCGGGACCAGCTGCAGGATGCGGGTGCGGTCGATGGGGTCGGTCACGGGGGAGGTTCCGGTCATGGGGCGGCCGTCGGTCCGGGTGCGTACGCCGCCACCGGCCGGCGCGTGACCAGCAGCGACAGCACGAAGTTGCAGACCACCGCCAGCGCGACGGTGCCGCCGATCGCGCGCAGCACCGGGATCGACGAAGCCGCCAGCAGCGCGAACACGGCGAAGGTGATGACGCTGCAGACCATCACCGCGTGCAGCGTGCGCAGCTGCTCGTCGCGGTCATCGCCGGCGTGGTCGAAGAACAGGGCGTAATCCAGGCCCAGGCCTGCGCCCAGGATCAAGGCCACCAGATGGAACAGGTTGAGCTCCACGCCGAGTGCGCGCAGCACCGCCAGCACCATCAGCGTGGTCAGCGCCATCGGCGCCAGCACGCGCAAGGTGCGGCGCACGGAGCGCAGCGAGGCGAGCACGGTCAGCCCCAGCAGCACGGCGGCCAGTCCCAGCGCGCCCAGCACGCGGCCCCGGTACTCGGCCACCAGCGATTCGCTGGCCTGCTTGAGGTCGAGCAGCTGGCCGCCGTGCGCCTGCGCGACGCGCGCCACGGCGCCGGCATCGTGCAGCCCGGTCAGCGATACCAGCGCAGTCGTGCCGCCGTTGCGTTGCAGCAGCAGGCCGTCCACGCCGGTGGCCAGCGGGGTGTCGGCGAGGTCCCCGACCCCGAGGGGCGGCGCTTCACGGGCGCGGGCGACATCGGCCACGAACGGATCGAAGGCGTCGGCGACGAACGGGCTGTCGGCCAGCGCCGCGGCCAGCGACAACTTGAGTTCGGCGTCGCCCGGCAGGCGCTGCTGGCGCGCGCGCTGCGTGGCGGCACTGGGGAGGTAGCGCGAGGCGAGGTCGAACCCGTCCAGCGCGCCGGCGACCCGCAGCTGGTCGAGCTGCGGATCGATCGCCTCGCCGGCACGCAGCGCGGCCTCGGGATTGGCGGTCTCGATCGCGATCACGTAGCGCACGTCCGGCGCACCGAGTTCGCGGCGCAGCTGCGTATCCAGCGCCATCGCCGGCGCCGGCACCGGCGTCAGGCGCGACAGGTCGTTTTCCCAGAACCGGCCCGGTGCCAGCGCGGCGACCGCGACGGCGACCGCCGCCAGTGCCAGCGCGGCCGTGGCGGGCAGCCGCGGCAGCCGGTCGATCGCGCGCCACGCCGTCGCCAGGCCGGGGGTCGCGATCGGGTTCCACTGCCCCGGCACGATCAGCGCCGGCAGCGCGAAGCGGGTCGCCAGTCCCGCCGTGCCCAGGCCGACGATGGTGAAGACCGCCAGCTGCTCCAGCCCCTCCACGCCCGACACCAGGAACGTCAGGTACGCGATGCAGGTCGCCACCACGCCGGTCGCCAGCGTGCGCCACAACCCGCGCACGCTGTCGCGCGGCGATACGTCGGGGCGGATGTGGCTGAAGAGGTGGATGGGGTAGTCCTGCGCCACGCCGATCAGGGTGAAGCCGAACGCCAGCGTGATGCCATGCACGCCGTCGAACGCCAGCGCCACCGCGGCCAGCCCCGCCAGGCCGCCGGTCGCCAGCGGCAACGCGCCCAGCAGGGGGGCGCGCCAGCTGCGGTAGGCCAGCATCAGCAGCAGCGCGAACACGATCGAGTCGACGGTGCCGATCAGGCTGGCCTCGCGTTGCGTGCGCGCGCCGATCTCCACCGAGAACGCGCCGGGGCCGGTCATCGCCAGCGTCGCCGGGCCGGCGCCTCTGGCGGCATCGAACGCGGCGTGTACCGCGGCGACCGCCGCCGCCTGGCCGGTCGGGTCGAAGCCGGCGGCTCGGGTTTCCAGGGCCAGCAGCGCGCGCTGCCCGGCGCGGTCGAACCACACCCCGTGCAGCCGTTGCGGTGCGCCCGCCGGTTGCAACGCTTCGGCGACGGCCAGCGTTTCCAGGGTCGGGTCGCTGGGCAGCAGCGGTTCGATCAGCGCGGCGGCGGGCGAGCCCAGGTCCTGCACGCGCTGGTCGAACGCTTCGCGAAGCGTGGCGACATCGAAGCGCTGGGTGTCGAGCGTCGTCGACAGCAGGTAGCGGTAGGGGCGCAGGGTGTCGGGGATGCCGTCCAGGCCGGCGTCATCGCCATTGGCCACCAGCGCGAAGGCCTCGTCGGCCGACAGGCTGGCGCGCATCGCGCGCGAGATGGCCGCCAGCGTGTCCGGTGCGTCGCCTTCCAGCGCGACCAGCAGCAACCGCGAGCCGGGCCCTTCGCCCAGCTCGTCGATCAGAAGGGTCTGCGCCGGCGTCTGCGGCGCCGGCATGAACTTGCGCAGGTCGCCGCTCAGTTGGAGCGTCCGCGAGACCGCCCAGCCGGCCAGCAGCAGCGCCGCCAGCCACAGCAGCGCCAGTGCGAGCCGGGTGCGCGGCGTCATGGCGTGTCGGCGTCGGTGCCGCTGCACAGTGCGGCCAGCGCCGCGGCATCGGCCACCGTTGCGGCCGCGCGCGCGGCGCCGGCCAGCAGCGTGCGCTGCACGTCACCCTGCACCGGGCGGGTCTCGATGCAGCGCAGTTCGGCGCCGCGGCCGTGCAGCGTGATACCCCGCAACCGGGCGGCCACCGCGGCGTCGCGCGGGGTCAGCGCCATCGTCCACGCGCGGCGGCTGCCGCGGGTGTCGATGGTGTAGTGCCGTTCCAGCCGCACGCGGTCGCCCGACAGCAGCGCGCCGAAGCTGGCCTGCAGCGCCGCCAGCTCCGGGGCGCGCGACAGCGAGAACGTCCGCGCGCGGCGGCCATCGCGTTCGATCCGCACATCACCGGCGCGCAGGGTGGTGGTCTCGGCATAGGGCGCGCGCACCTCTCGCACCAGCGTGTCGCGGTCGGGCCTGCGGTACTCGCCGGTCAGGCGCAGGGGTGCCTTCAGCAGCGCCGAGCCGCGCAGTTCGACGAAGCCGGTGCGCATGGGGGCAGGCCGTGCCAGCCGCGCCAGGATCCACTCCGCATCGGCGCGCGAGGCCGGCGTGGCGGCCGCGGCGCCTGGCTCAGCGGCGAACGCCGATACCGCCAGCGCCGGCGCCAGCAGCAGCGCCAACGTCAGCGCCCGCAGGCCGGGCCGGGACCAGGGCCGGCGACGGCTCGATGCGTGCGGGCGGTGCGGGGTCGTGCATGCCAACGGATGGCGCATGGGGGTCATCGCTCTGCCAGAAGTCGTAGAAGTTGAACCAGTTGTACGGCGCGCGGCGGGCATGGGCCTCCAGCCGCTGCGCGTAGCGCGCGACCAGGCCGGCCAACTGGGCCGCCCGGTTATGCCGGGTGATGTTCAAGCCTTCGCTGAACACCTCGAAATCCAGGTCGTAGCGGTTGCCGCCCCGATACAGGCCGAACGCCAGCACCACCGGCACCTTGAGCGCACCGGCGATCAGCCACGGCGCCACCGGGAACGGCGCGGCCTGCCCGAGCAGCGGCGCCGGCAGCGACGGCTCCCCCGGGCGCGCACGGTCCACCAGCAGCGCGACCAGCGCGCCGGCATCGGTGGCGGCCTTGATCGCCAGCACGATCGACGGCCCGTCCTGCCCGGCGTCGATCACCGTGCGCGCCAGTTCGGGGTTGAGCGCGTCCAGCAATTGCGTCATCGCCGGGTTGTGGCCCTTGTCCAGCACGACGCGCACCTGAACGTCCGGGCGCGTGGCGGCCAGCACCCGCAACGCGTCGAAGCTGCCCAGGTGCGAGCCGAACACCAGCACGCCCTGGCCGCGGTCGAGCTGCGCATGCAGGCCCTCGAGGCCCGAGGTGCGGATGTCGAAGCGCTGCATCTGCCCGCTGAGCATGAACACGCGGTCGAGGATGGTGCAGGCGAAGGTGTGGATGTGGCGCGCCACGTCGCCCAGCCGCGCGGGCCGGCCCAGCGCGCGCGACAGGTAGGCGCGGGAGGCGGCGCGCTCGGGCGCGCGGCGCAGCAGGAAGTAGGCGGTGATCGGGAAAAGGCAGGCGCGGCCCGCGGCGCGGCCGCCGTGGCGGGCGATGGCGCGGATCAGGCGCAGCGCGGCCCGGGTGCCGCCTTCGCGCTGGCGGGTCCAGTCGCGTGGCGCGGCGCTCACGCGGCCACCTCGCCGCTCGCCAGCAGCGTGCCGTCGCGGCGCACGCGGAACCGCCAGCGGCCGGGCGCGGGCACGTCGAGTTCGACGTCGGCCGTCTCGCCCGGCAGCAGCGGCTGCATGAACTTCACCTGGGGAAACCGCAGTGCGCCCAGCGGGCCGTGACCGGCCTCGATGGCGTCCACCACGCGATCCAGCACCACCACGCCGGGCACCACCGGGTGGCCGGGAAAATGGCCCGGCAGGCAGGGGTGGTCGGGATCGATGGTGAAGCGCATGGGGCGGGTCGGTGGCAGCGGCCGGACAGGATAAGCGACGCGGGTGGATGGAGGCCGATGCGCCGCGTCCCGCCGCTGCCATCCAGCGGACGGCGGGCGCGACGTGAGCCGCGAACCGGCCCCGTCGAATGCGGGTGAAACCTGCACGCCGGTGCGATCGCGACCCGCGTCGCTCGTGCAAGGCCGGATCGCGGCTGAGGCCACGCCCACAATCGATCGCGCGGCCTACCGGAACAACTCGCGCCAGAACCCCGGGCCCAGCGCCCCCATCTGCCGGATGAAATCGACGAAGTTGCGGTACGGACGATCCCGGAACAGGCGGTGCCGGACCACGTACTCGCCCAGGAAGAAGCCGCCCAGCACGCCGTAATTCAGGATGTTGGCGAACAGGGAGCCCGCCTCCTGCGACACCGGCCAGGGCGAGGCCAGCCCCAGCCGGGCACACACGCCATCGGGCACCACGACGAAGGCCAGCACGCCGTTGGCGAGCGTCAGCAGCGCCAGCAGCCAGGCCCACGCAGCGGTCAGCCGCCGGGTGTAGCGCAGCAGGTCGGGGGCGAGCTGCCCCGGCTCGCGACGCTCCAACGCCGCCACGATCCGGGTGATCAGTGCGCCGCGCGGGGAGGCTAGGCTTCGCGCGAACAGCCACGCCAGAAACCCGGTGAACAGCATCGGCGGCGCCAGCAGCAGCAACGCGGGCCACGGCGTGCCGATCAACAGCCACAGGCCGGCCGCACTGGCGGCCAGCAGCGCCCAGGCCCAGGCCGCGGGCTTGAGCAGCGCGTCGGCCAGCACCAGGGCGACCAGGTCGACCAGGGCCAGGCCCGCGGCCATGTCGCCGCCGCCCACGCTGGCCCAGTGCGCCAGCAGCGGGTAGGCCACCAGCATGGCGAGGCGGAGCACGGTGCTGGTCATCGACGCGGGGCCGTCGCCGGTCGCGGGTGCGGCGCGGGCGGTGCCGGCGCCGTCGCGGGGCGCGTTCAGGCGGTCTTGTGCTGCTCGACGTGCGCCGACAGCGCGCGCAGCGAGCCGAAGATGCGGCGGTTCTCGTCGCTGTCGGAGCGCAGCTGGAAGCCGTAGCGCTTGGACACCGCCAGCGCCAGTTCCAGCGCGTCGATCGAGTCCAGCCCCAGGCCGTCGCCGAACAGCGGTGCCTCCGGGTCGATACCGGCGGGCTCCACGCCCTCCAAGTTCAGGCTCTCGACCAGCAGTTCGGCCAGTTCGCGTTCGGCGGGGGTCTGTTCAGACATCGGGCGGTCCGGTGACGATTTCGGGGCGCCACGATCCGGCATCGCGCCCGCGCGCGCAAGCGCGGCGATCAGACGGTGGGGCACGGCGGCGCGGGCGCGCGGCTATCATGCGCGGATGAATCGCTTTCGCGTGCCGGCCGCCCGTGCCGGCGTCGGTGCCGACCGGCCCGGCCGCAACCGCCCCGGGCCTGCGTCGTCTGCCGGCGTTGTAGCTGGCTGTCCTTCTCTGCCCCGCCCCGCCGTGGACGGCCGGGCATGAGCGCGCTGCCCGCCCACGCCCCGGCGCTGCCCCGCCTGGCGGTCGACTACACCGGCGCCACGCTTCCGGCATTGCTGGACGACGACGCGGTGCTGGCGGTGTTCGGTTTCGGCACGGCGGCCCCGACGCATGACGACCCGCGCTACCTGCGCGTGGCGCTGGAGCCCTCGGGAACCGCGCCGCTGGAGGTCTGGCGCGGCCATGCCCCGGTGCGCTGCGGCCGCGACGGCGCGGTGGCCTGGTCGGACGATGGCGCCCTCCTGTTCGCGGCGCTGGAGCTGGACGAGGACGCGCTGGACGACGACGCGCGCGACGACGACATCGAACGCGCCGCGCAGGCCGCGTATGCACGGCTGTCGGCGTTCGTGGCCGGGCGCGGTTACCCGCACCTGCTGCGCATGTGGAACTACCTCGACGGCATCACCGCCGGCGAGGGCGACGCCGAGCGCTACCGCCGCTTCTGCGTCGGGCGTGCCGCCGGCCTGGGGCCGTTCGACCCCGGCGCGCTGCCGGCGGCCACGGCGATCGGTCGCGTCGACGGCGTGCGCCGCCTGCAGGTCTACCTGCTGGCCGCCCGCGTGCCGGGCACGCCGCTGGAGAACCCACGCCAGGTCAGCGCCTACCGCTACCCGCGCCAGTACGGTCCGCAGCCGCCCAGCTTCGCCCGCGCGATGCTGCCGCCGGCCGGCAGCGTGATGCCGTTGCTCCTGTCGGGCACCGCCGCGGTCGTCGGCCACGAATCGCGCCACGCCGACTGCGTGGCCGCGCAGCTGGACGAGACGCTGGCCAACTTCGACAGCCTGGTGGCCGCCGCGCGTGCCCGCGCCCCGCACCTGCCCGCGCGGTTCGGGGCCGGAACGCGGTTGAAGGTGTACGTGCGCGACGCCTCGGAACTGGGGCACGTGCGCGACCTGCTGGCGGCCCGCCTCGATCCGGCCGTGGACTGCGTGGTGCTGCACGCGGCGATCTGCCGGCGCGAACTGCGCATCGAGATCGACGGCGTCCACGGCTGACCGCCGCTGCCTGTGCCGGTCCAAGGGGCGACGCGGCATTTGGCGCCACCCTGCCCACGCACTAGTCTTGCGCCATCGAAGGCCGCACCGGCCGGGCGTGGAGAAGACACGATGGGGCTGATCAGCCTGCTGTGGGGCATCGTTGCGATGGTGTGGATGGTGGTCGCGCTGATCCCGTTCCTCGGGTGGGGCAACTGGTTCCTGATTCCCTTTGCTGCGATCGGCGCGGTGATCGCGGCCATCGGCATCGCCATCACCCGTTCGGAGAACCGCGGTCGCGCCAAGGCCGGCCTGGTGCTCAACGGCATCGTGATCATCGTCGGCGTGGTGCGGCTGATGATCGGGGGCGGCGTGGTCTGACCGGCGCTGCATGCCCGCACCGCACACCGGTGCATGTCGGAAAAGCCGGGCATTGCCCGGCTTTTTTTGTGAGGCACGTTGCACACGCGAAACACCGGGCATGCCGTTCGTCGCATGAACGCAGAAACCCCGTGTCCGTGCGTTGAAGCCGCGCGCGCGGCGGGAGCAGACTGGCCTCCGGCGCGGAAGGGGATCCTGTCCGCGTATCCCGCGTCGACCCACAGCTGTCATCGCCCCTCCGGAGCGCCCCCGCGCGTCCGGTGGTTGAGGTCTCCCTGTCCAAGGAACACGTCACGATGAACACCCGCACCCTGCGGCTGGCCCTGCTGTCGGCCGGCCTTTCGCTTACCGCCGCGGCCACCGCCGCCGAACCTCCCACCACCGACGACACCGCGACCGGCTACTTCGCCGGCGTGAAGGTCGCCGTCGACCCCGCCACCGGACGCCTGCGCGCGCCCACGGCCGCCGAAATCCGACAGCTGCGCGATGCCGCAGGCGCGGCACCGGCCAGCGTCACGACCACGCGTGGCCGGCGCGCGCCGCGCAACGAGACCGAAGCCCGCCAGACCCTGCGCCGCCACGCCACTGGCGCGGGCGTGATGGCCGAGGTGCCGGAAGACCGCATGAGCGCACTGGTCGCCACGCAGGCCGCCGACGGCCGCGTGGTGCTGCAGCACCGCCCCCTGGACGAGGCCGGTGCCCCGGTCCCGGCGCAGCCGGAGGTGGCCCGTGAATAAGCCCCTCGCACTCGCCCTGTCCCTGGCGCTCGCCCCGGCCCTGCTCATCGGCAACGCCCAGGCCGCGACCATCGTCCCGGTCAACATGGACCCGGCCGGCCAGGGCCTCAACGACCCGACCCCCGCCGCGCCCGTCGGCGGCAACCCGGGCACCACCGTCGGCGAGCAGCGCCGCATCGCCTACCAGTTCGCCGCCGACCTGTGGGGCGCCATCCTGGAGTCCGGCCCGCCGGTCAACGTGCAGGCCAGCTTCCAGCCGCTCAGCTGCACCGCCACCAGCGGCGTGCTCGGCTCGGCCGGTGCGACCACCGTCCACCGCGACTTCGAGGGCGCGCTCCTGCCGGCCACGTGGTACGGCGGCGCGCTGGCCAACGCGCTGTTCGGCGAGGACCTGGACCCGGCCACCAACGAGATCAACAGCCGCTTCAATGCCAACCTCGGCTCGCCGGGCTGTCTGGAAGCATCGGGCTGGTACTACGGCCTGGACGGCAACACCCCGTCCGGGCGCATCAACTTCCTCGACGTGGTGATGCACGAGATCGGCCACGGCCTGGGCTTCCAGGGCTTCACCAGCCTGGCCAGCGGCGCGCCGTTCCTGGGCTTCCCCGACGTATACGGCACGAACGTGCGCGACAACGCCTCGGGGCAGGCATGGAACGCGTTGAGCAACGCCGGCCGCGCGGCCGCCGTCGTGGGCGGGCAGCTGGTGTGGACCGGTGCCAACGTCACCGACCAGGCCCCGGTCGCCCTCGGCCCGCTGGTCAACCTCATCGCCAGCGGCACGCTCTCGGCCAACTACGAGTACGGCACGGCGCAGTTCGGCCCGCCCGCCACGCCGGCCAACTTCAGCGGCAACGTGGTGCTGGCGAACGACGGCAGCGCCACGCCGACGTTCAGCTGCCAGGCCTCGCCGGCGGGTGCGTATGCCGGGCAGGTGGCGATCGTCGACCGTGGCGGCTGCGCATTCGAGATCAAGGTCCGCTTCGCGCAGGACGCCGGTGCCACCGCGGTGATCGTCGCCAACAACGCCGCCGGCGTGATCGGCATGGCAGGCGATGCCAGCGTGGAGGCCACGATCCCGTCGCTGATGGTCTCGCAGGCCGACGGCAACGCGATCAAGGGTGCGCTGCCCGGTGTGTCGGTGGCGCTGGGCGAAGTGCCGGGCCGCCTGGCCGGTGCCGATGCGGCCGGTCGCGCGCGGCTGTACGCGCCGGCGGCGCTGGCGACGGGGTCGAGCTTCTCGCACTACGACGTCTCGCACTCGCCCAACGCGTTGATGGAGCCGGCGATCAGTGCCGACCTCGATTCCAACCTGAGGCTGGACCTGACCCCGGCGCTGTACCAGGACGAGGGCTGGCCGACCAACACCGGCAACGCCTTCATGGGCAGCTGCGACACGTTCGTGCCGGTGCTGCAGGAGGGTGGCCTGGTGGTCGGTGCCAACGTGCAGGCGCAGAACAACGTGTGCCTGAACTACAGCGACAGCAAGGGCGAGTACGTGCAGTGCATGACCGACTACCGCAACCGCCTGCAGGAGCAGGGGCTGCTGGAGCGCCGCTTCAGCGGGCGCATCGTGAGCTGCGCGGCCCGCACGCGGTTCTGATCGGGGCATCGGCCACGGACGGCCTGCATGGGAACCGGCGCCTTCGGGCGCCGGTTTTTTTCCGGGCACGTAGAATCCCGCCCCATGAGCTACCCCTACACGCGCCCGCGGCGGATGCGCCGCGACGGGTTCTCGCGCCGGCTGATGCGCGAGACGGTCCTGACCACCGACGACCTCATCTACCCCGTGTTCGTGCATGAGCACGCCCACCGCGAGGCGATCGCCTCGATGCCGGGCGTGGAGCGTGTCGGCATCGACGACCTGCTGCGCGTGGCCGAGGAGGCCTGCGGCCTTGGCATCCCGGCGCTGGCACTGTTCCCGGTCACCGCGCCGGAGGCCAAGTCCACCACCGCCGAGGCCGCATGGGCCGAGGACGGGCTGGTGCAGCGCGCCGTGGTCGCGCTCAAGCAGCGCTTCCCGCAGCTGGGCGTGATCACCGACGTCGCGCTGGACCCGTACACCTCGCACGGGCAGGACGGCCTGCTGGACGAGTCCGGCTACGTGCTCAACGACGCCACCGTCGAAGCGCTGGTCAGGCAGGCGCTGTCGCATGCCGCCGCCGGTGCCGACGTGGTCGCGCCCAGCGACATGATGGACGGGCGCATCGGCCAGATCCGCGGCGCGCTGGAAATGGACGGCTACGTGCACACGCGCATCCTGGCCTACAGCGCCAAGTACGCCAGCGCGTTCTACGGCCCGTTCCGCGACGCGGTCGGCAGCGCCGCGGCGCTGGGCAAGGCCGACAAGACGACCTACCAGATGGACCCGGCCAACACCGACGAGGCGCTGCGCGAGGTCGAGCTCGACCTGGACGAAGGCGCCGACATGGTGATGGTCAAGCCGGGCCTGCCGTACCTGGATATCGTGCGCCGGGTGAAGGACGCCTTCGGCGTCCCGACGTTCGTCTACCAGGTCAGCGGCGAGTACGCGATGCTCAAGGCCGCCGCGCAGAACGGCTGGCTCGACGAGCGCGCCTGCGCGCTGGAGGCGCTGGTGGCGATCAAACGCGCCGGCGCCGACGCGGTGCTGACGTACTACGCGATGGACGCCGCGCGCTGGCTGCGCGAGGGCTGATCCACGCACGCGGCGCGCCCATGCCGCGCGCTCACGCGCAGGCGTCGCCCGGCGCGGCGCGCGGCGCCCGCATCCGGTAGAGGTCCAGCCCGCCGGCACGCGGGGCGCGCGCGCTGCCGGCGACCAGCAGCTCGTCCGGCGCGTTCCAGTCGGGCACCGGCCGCCGGGTCATCCCGCCCTCGGTGTTGAAGGACAGTGCCAGCACCCCGGCGTAGGTCCATCCGTTGTTGCCGCACGTCGCGCGGTGCAGGCGCGCCGTCCCGGCGGCATCCGCGCGCTCGAACACCAGCGCTCCAGTCGGCAGCAACGCCGCGCTGGCATCGTCGGCCGGCGTGTTGAGGGCCGACAGGGCCACCGGCGTCGACCATCCGTCATCCGACCGCCTCGCCTCGAACAGGTCCAGCCCGCCGGCGCCGCCATGGCCGTCGCTGGCCAACAGCAGGCGCGTGCCGTCCGGCACCGGCATCGGCGCCCGCTCGTGGCCGGCCGAGTTGACCGTTCGCGGCAGCGATTCGGCCGCGCCCACCGTGCCGTCCTGCACCGATGCGCGGTAGAGGTCGAAGCCGCCCACGCCGCCCTCTCGGTCGGAGGCGA
The DNA here is from genome assembly GCA_946886865.1 of uncultured Lysobacterales bacterium. The sequence continues at coordinate 24,920 of CAMPJI010000029.1, forward strand.
AATACAGCCAGGCGCCATCGGCACTGAAGGCCGGTTCGACCTCGTCGGCCCCGGTGTTGAGCGCCAGCGGCGCGGCGTCCTGCCAGCGCCCGTCGCGCAGCACCGCCTGCCACAGGTCGGAGCCGCCGTGGCCGCCGTCGCGTTCGCTGGCAAAGACGATGCGCTGGCCGTCGGGCGACACCGTCGCGCCGGTCTCATGCGCGCGGGTCGAGACCACGCCCATGCCCTCGATGCCGAACTCGGCCAGGGCCTGCGCGACGGTCGGCACCAGCGCCAGCGCGAGTAGACTGGAAGGCCCGAAGGCCGGGGCGCGTCGTGTCATGCGTAGTCCTGTCCAAGGGGTCAACCGCGTGGCCGCACACGATGGCCGTCCGCAGCGCATCCGTCCAGCGAGGTGTCCGATGTCTCCTGCCCGCTACGCCGTCATCGGCCATCCGGTGGCGCACTCGCTGTCGCCGCGCATCCACGCCGCGTTCGGCCGCCAGGCCGGCATCGCGCTGGCGTACACCGCGATCGACGCCGAACCCGAGCGCTTCGACGCGGTGCTGGCGGACTTCGCCGCACAGGGCGGGCGCGGCGCCAACATCACCCTGCCGCACAAGGCGCACGCCGCCGCCATCTGCCACCACCTGAGCGAGCGCGCCCGGCGCGCGGGGGCGGTCAACACGCTGATACGGACGGCCACCGGCTGGGAAGGCGACAACACCGATGGCGCCGGGCTGGTGCGCGACCTCACCGAACGCCACGGCCAGGACCTGCGTGGCCGGCGCACGCTGCTGATCGGCGCCGGCGGTGCGGCGCGCGGCGTGGCGCCGGCGCTGCTGGATGCCGGTGTCGCCGACCTCTACATCGTGAACCGCAACGGCGCCCACGCCGACGCGCTGGCCGACGCGCTGGGCGAGCCCGGCCGCGTGCATCCGCGCTACCTCGATGATGTCGGCACGCTGGGCGTGTTCGACCTGGTCATCAACGCCACGTCCGCCGCGCGCGGCGGCGCGTCGCTGGACCTGCCCGGCGGGCTGTTCGCACCACGCGGCGACGCCGTCGACCTCAGCTACGGCGAGGCGGCGATCGGCTTCCTGTCGTGGGCGCGCGCCTCAGGTGCCGACAAGACCATCGACGGGCTGGGCATGCTGGTCGAGCAGGCGGCGGAGAGCTTCCAGCGCTGGCACGGCGTGCGCCCGGAGACCGATCCGGTGTACGCGATGCTGCGCGCGAACGACGACGTGCTGGTCACCGCCGATTGAGACCGCCGTGCGAACGCGCACCCCGTTGAAACCTGCCGATTGAGCGCCGTGCCCGACCCCGTGTCCTGCCGCGCCGGTTGTGCGGCCTGCTGCATCGCCCCGTCGATCGCCTCGCCGATCCCGGGCATGCCGCACGGCAAGCCGGCCGGGCTCCCGTGCGTGCAACTGGACGACGACCTGCGCTGCCGCCTGTTCGGCCGGCCCGAGCGGCCGGCGTTCTGCGCCTCGCTGCGGCCTTCGGAGGACATGTGCGGCGTTGACCGCAGCGATGCACTCGCACGGCTGTCGGCACTGGAAGCACTCACCCTGCCCGATCCGTAGCCGCGGCGCAGCCCGCCGCCGTTGTAGGAGCGGCTTCAGCCGCGATGCTTTTGGGCCGATTCGTCAATTTCGGATTCCTTTGTAGGAGCGACGTAAGTCGCGACCGCAACTCCGCCGGCCGGTGGGTCGCGACTTACGTCGCTCCTACAACGAGTTCCCGGTTTGCATCGGCACGATGGTCGGAAAAGCATCGCGGCTGAAGCCGCTCCTGCAGTCGCCGCGTTGCGACCGACTCAGTCCTCGGCGATCCCCAGGTACCGGTTCTTCAAGCGCACGTAGTGCTGCGCCGAGTAGTAAAGGCCCTCGATGTCGGCTTCGGACAGCACCCGCACCTTGCGTGCCGGGTTGCCCAGCCACAGCTCGCCGCGTCCCACGGTCTTGCCCGGCGGCACCACCGCGCCGGCGCCGACGAAGCCGTGCGACTCCACCACCGCGCCGTCCAGCACGATCGCGCCCATCCCGATCAGCGCCGCGTCGCCGATGCGGCAGGCGTGGACGATGGCCTTGTGGCCGATGGTCACGTCCTCGCCGATCACCGTGGCGAACCCGCCCAGC
>CAMPJI010000030.1 GCA_946886865.1 uncultured Lysobacterales bacterium
CTTCGAGATGACGGCACCCTCGATCTCGCACCATCTAAATGTGCTAAAAGATGCGGGACTTGTGCAGGCCATCCGGAACGGGCGCCACATCATCTACTCGCTGAACAGTACGGTTTTCCAGGATTTTATGCAGGAGCTTCTCGAACTCATGCAGAGCGGAGGTCGCGCATGAACAAGCGCTGGCCGCGCACCGGTCTCTATGCCATCACGCCCGATGAACCCGACACGGCTCGCCTGCTGGAATGTACTGAGGCGGTGCTGGACGCCGGTGCTGCGTGGCTGCAGTACCGCAACAAGGCGGCGGATGCCGCGCTTCGCCGGGAGCAGGCGCTCGTGCTGCTCGATGTCTGCCGGCGTCATGACGTGCCGTTGATCGTCAACGACGACTGGCGCCTCGCGGCCGATATCGGTGCGGCCGGCGCGCACCTGGGCGAGGACGATGGCGACCTGCGCGTGGCGCGTGGTGCGCTCGGCGACCGCGCGCTCGTCGGCGCCTCCTGCTACGACGACATCGATCTCGCCCGTCGCGCGGTCGATCTCGGCGCCACGTACGTTGCGTTCGGCGCGTTCTTTCCCTCGCCCACCAAGCCCGACGCGCGCCGCGCCGACCCGGCGCTGCTCGAGGCATCCGCCGTCCTCGGGGTGCCCCGGGTGGCGATCGGGGGGATCACCCCGGACAATGCGCCTTCTCTGGTGGCCGCCGGCGCTGACCTGGTCGCCGTGATCAGTGGCGCCTTCGATGCGCCCGACCCCGCTGCGTCGGTGCGGCGATACCTGCGCGCCTTCGCCCACCCCTTCACCGCTGCCCGCCATGGCGCCGCGGCCCAGCCAGACGAGACCCCATGAAGAACGACCGTTCCCATGCCCTGTTCACCCGCGCTTCCGAGCTGCTGCCGGGCGGCGTCAATTCGCCGGTGCGCGCCTTCAAGTCCGTAGGCGGTGAGCCGTTCTTCGCACAGCGCGCGCAAGGCCCGTATCTGCACGACGTCGATGGCAACCGCTACATCGACTACGTCGGCTCGTGGGGCCCGATGATCGCCGGGCATGCGCACCCGAAGGTGCTCGAGGCGGTCGAGCGCACCATGCGCGACGGCCTCAGCTTCGGCGTGCCCAACGCGTTGGAAGTAACGATGGCCGAGGCCATCACTGCCATCGTGCCCAGCTGCGAGATGGTGCGGATGGTCAATTCCGGCACCGAGGCCACCCTGTCGGCGATCCGCGTGGCGCGCGGCGCGACCGGGCGCAACCGCATCGTCAAGTTCGAGGGCTGCTACCACGGCCACGGCGACAGCTTCCTGGTGAAGGCCGGCAGCGGCGCGCTCACGCTGGGCCTGCCGAACTCGCCGGGCGTGCCGTCGGCGCTGGCCGACCTCACGCTGACCATTCCGTACAACGATTTCGATGCGGCCACCGAGCTGTTCGACAAGGCCGGCAGCGACATCGCCGGCCTCATCATCGAACCCATCGTCGGCAATGCGAACTGCATCCTGCCGCGCGACGGCTACCTGCAGCATCTGCGTGACCTGTGCACGAAGCACGGCGCCCTGCTGATCTTCGACGAAGTCATGACCGGCTTCCGGGTCGCGCTGGGCGGTGCGCAGCAGCGCTACGGCATCACGCCGGACCTGTCGACCTTCGGCAAGATCATCGGCGGCGGCATGCCGGTGGGCGCGTACGGAGGCCGGCGCGACCTGATGTCGCAGGTGGCGCCGGCCGGCCCGATCTACCAGGCCGGCACGTTGAGCGGGAATCCCGTGGCGATGGCGGCGGGCCTTGCGACGCTTGAGCTGATCCGCGAACCCGGCTTCCACGAGGCACTGGAGCGCAGCACGCATGCGCTGTGCGATGGGCTGGAGTCGGCTGCGCGCGACGCGGGCGTCACGTTCCACACGGTGCGCGCGCCCGGCATGTTCGGGCTGTATTTCCGCGAAGGCCCGATCGAAACGTTCGAGGACGCCAAGGGCTCCGACAGCGCGCGCTTCAACCGCTTCTTCCACGCGATGCTCGATCGCGGCGTGTACCTGGCGCCGTCCGCGTTCGAGGCCGGCTTCGTATCGAGCGCGCATGGCAAGGCCGAGATTGCCGCCACCGTCGATGCCGCGCGGGCCGCGTTCGCCGAGGTCGCGAAGGGCTGACGATGCGGCGTGCGCGCCTGGTCCTGCTGGATTTCGACGGCGTGCTGGCCAGCTACTCGCACGCGGTGCGCTTCGCGCACCTGGCGCGAAGCGCGGGCTGTTCCGCGGAGCGCGTCCGTCGCACGCTGATGGATGACGGGCTGGAAGCCCGCTACGACGCCGGCATGCTGTCCACGCTCGAGTATCTGGGCCAGCTGGGCGACGCACTCGAAGTGCCGGTGGATGCCGATGCATGGTGCGCGGCGCGACGGGCATCGACACATGTCACGGCGGACACCGAGGCGCGGGTGGCGCTCCTTGCCGAACGCACGGCCGTCGGCATCCTCAGCAACAACGGCCCGCTGATGGGCGAGGTCATCCGCGAACTGGTGCCGTCTTGGTTTCCGCGACTGGAGGGTGCCGTGCTGCTTTCCGGGGTCCTGGGCGCCCGCAAGCCCGAACCGGTGGCCTTCCAACGCGCGTTGGCGCATTTCGGCGTGGCCGCCGGCGACACGCTGTTCGTCGACGACTCGGTCACGAACGTCGCGGCGGCGACGCGACTCGGGCTGGATGCCCGCCAGGCGGAGGGACCGGCGGCATTGCGGCGCACCCTCTCCGACGCCGGCTTCGACTGACCCGCCGTTTCCCGGCCCGCGGCTCAGCCGAGCGCGAGGTGGTTTGAAAGCGCGCACCGCAGCCGGCGCATGCCTTCGGCGATGTCGTCGTCGCCGATGTTGAGCGCCGGCACGAACCTCAGCACGTCCGGCCCCGCCTGGAGCAGCAGCAGGCTCTGTCCGACGCAGGCATCGAGAATCTCGCCGGCGCGTCCGGCGTACGTGGGGCGCAGTTGCGCGCCGATCATCAGGCCGGCGCCACGCACCTCGTCGAACACGTCGAACTCGGCGTCCAGCGCCGCGAGGCCATCGCGGATCGCAGCGGCCTGGCGCGCCACGTTGTCCATCAGTGCCGGGGATGACAGCTCCCTCAGCGCGGCCCCGGCGACGGCCGCCGCCAGCGGGTTGCCGCCGAACGTCGTGCCGTGTGCGCCGAACGACAGCGACTCCGCCGCGTGCGGGCCCACCAGCATCGCGCCGATCGGGAATCCACTGCCCAGGGCCTTGGCCAGCGTCACCACGTCCGGCGTCACGCCGTAGCCGTGGCTGGCGAACAGGTGCCCGGTCCGGCCCATGCCGCACTGGATCTCGTCGCAGACGAGCAGCGCACCGTGGCGGTCGCACAGCGCACGCAACCCGGCGAGGAACGCAGGCGTCGCCGGCGTCACGCCGCCCTCGCCCTGCACCGGCTCGACCAGCACCGCGCAGACGCTGCCATCGGCCATGGCGCGCTCGGCGGCGGCCAGGTCGTTGAAGTCGCTGTAGGCGAAGCCCGGCGGCAGTGGCTCGAAGCCCTCGTGGTACTTGGGCTGCGCGGTCGCGGTGACGGCGGCAAGCGTGCGGCCATGGAAGCTGCCGCGGAAGCTGAGGATGGTGCGACGCTCGGGGCCACGCCCCTGCGCGGTGGCCCAGCGCCGTGCCAGCTTGATCGCCGCTTCGTTGGCTTCGGCGCCGGAATTGCAGAAGAACACGCGCCGGGCGAAGCCCGAGGCCTCCACCAGCGCCTGCGCCAGCCGCAGCGGCGGTTCGCTCACGAACACGTTGCTGGTGTGCCACAGCTTGCCGGCCTGGTCGTGCAGGGCCGCCAGCAGCGCCGGATGCGCGTGGCCCAGGGCGTTGACGGCGATGCCCGCACCGAAGTCGATGTACTCCACGCCCTCGCGGTCCCACACGCGCGACCCGCGGCCGTGGTCCAGCACGATCCGGCGCGGACGGTACACCGGGACGTAGTAGCGCTCGGCCAGCGCGTAGAGGTCAGCGGTGGAGTCGGTCATGGCGGCGGTTCGCGGGGCGGGCGCGCATTCTCGCCGATTGCACGGCCCACTGCGGCACAATCGCCGGCCGGAGGTCCCAATGCGCCTGCTGTTCTCGCCGCAGTTGAACCCCGCCACCGAGACCGGCTGGCGGCGCACCTGGTTCGACATCATCTACCGCCACGACACCCCGCCGTCGCGCAACTTCGATCTGCTGCTGATCGTGGCGATCATCGCCAGTGTGTCGGTGGTGATGCTCGACAGTGTCGCGGAGATCCACGCCGAGCACGCCGGGCTGCTGTACGGCATCGAGTGGGGCTTCACGCTGTTGTTCACGCTGGAGTACGCCATGCGCCTGGCGGTGGTGAAGCGGCCGCTGCGCTATGCCTTCAGCATGTGGGGGATCATCGACCTGCTGTCGATCCTGCCCACCTACCTCTCGCTGGGTTTCCCCGGCAGCCAGAACCTGCTGGTGGTGCGCATCCTGCGCATCCTGCGGCTGTTCCGCATCCTCAAGCTGGTGCAGTACGTCGAGGAAGGCGGCGTGCTGGTGGGCGCCCTCTGGCGCAGCCGGCGCAAGATCTTCGTCTTCGTGTGCGCGGTACTGACGGTCGTGGTGATCTTCGGCGCGCTGATGTACGTGGTCGAGGGTCCGGAACACGGCTTCGAGAGCATTCCGATGGGGATGTACTGGGCCATCGTCACGATGGCCACCGTGGGCTTTGGCGACATCGCGCCGGCCACGACGCTGGGCCGGTTCGTCACCAGCATCCTGATCCTGATCGGCTACAGCGTCATTGCCGTGCCGACCGGCATCTACACGGCCGAGCTGGCCAGCAGCCTGCGCCAGGCCGACCCCAAGACGCGCGTCGTGGACAACCGCGGGTGCCCGGAGTGCGGGCTGGAAGGCCACGACCCGGAGGCGTGCTTCTGCCGAGGCTGCGGGCACCGCCTTCCGCCGCCGATGGGCTGACGGCGCGCGGCCTCAGTCCAGGAACAGGTCCGGCAGCAGCGGTCGCGACGGGTCGACGGCGTAGCGGTCGAACGCCTCCACGCCCGCGGCACGGAGCACTTCCTCGTCGGTCAGGAAGCGGCCGGCGTAGCGCGCGCCATGGGAGGCCAGCACCGCATGCGCGGCGTCGGCAACGATCTCGGGGCGCCGGCACTGCGCGGGATCGACACCGGGGATCATGTTGATGGCGTCGGTGGCGATGATCGAGCGCGGCCACAGCGCGTTGACCGACACGCCCTGCGGCCCGAACTCCGCCGCCAACCCGAGCGTCACGAAGCTCATCCCCATCTTGGCCAGCGTGTAGCCGGTGTGCGGCCCCCACCAGCGCGGGTCCAGGCTGGGCGGCGGCGCCAGCGTGAGGATGTGCGGGTCAGTGGCCTTGAGCAGGTGCGGCAGGCAGGCCTGCGCGCACAGGAAGCTGCCCCGTGAATTGACCTGCTGCATCAGGTCGAACCGCTTCATCGGCGTGTCGAGCGTGCCCCGCAGCCAGATCGCGCTGGCGTTGTTGACGAGGATATCGATGCCGCCGAAGTGCTCAGACGTGGCCGCCACCGCGGCGCGCACCTGGTCTTCTTCGCGGATATCGCACTTCACCGCCAGCGCGCGGCCACCCGCACTCTCGACCTCGAAGGCGACGCTGTGGATGGTGCCGGGCAGCTTGGGGTTGGCCATCGCGGACTTGGCGGCGATGGCGACGTTGGCGCCGTCGCGCGCGGCGCGCAGGGCGATGGCACGTCCGATGCCGCGCGAGGCACCGGTGATGAATAGGGTCTTGCCTGCGAGGGTGGACATCGCTGCTGCTCCGTGGTCGCTGTCAAATGGCATTGTAGGAGTGGCGGCCGCCGCGAACCGGATCCGTGGCCGCCGCGCCCGCTCGGCGACATCCGCCATCGCGGCCGAAGCCGCTCCTCGATGAGCCGCGCGCTAGGGCTTCGGCCCCCGGCCTTCGTTGTCCTCCCACTTCAGCAGCTTGCGGGTCACGAAGCGGTACACCGGCTTGCCGGTGGCGAACCACGCCTCGCGCACCCACGAGTGGCGCTTGAGCAGGCGGCGCTCGACCGGCGTGATCGCATCGGGGCAATACATCCGCTTGTGCTTGAGCAGGTGGCGCAGGTCCTCGCGCGCCAGCAGGCGCATCCAGCGCGAACGCGGGTGGCCGCGCACGGCCAGCTGGAAGTCGATGATCGCCGGCGCGCCATCATCGAGCACCAGCCAGTTGGCTTCCTTGGCCAGGTCGTTGTGCGCCAGGCCGCGGCGGTGCAATTGCTGCAGCAGGCGGCGCGCGCGACGGAAGTAGACCAGGTCGCCCCGTGGCGGACGCTGGTACATCGCCGCGCCGGCCATGTAGCTGCGGTCGAGCTGGCGCCCGTTCCAGCCCAGCAGCTGCGGGGTCGCGGGCAGCCCGTCGACCTGTTGCAGCGCGCGCGCCTCCCGCCGCGCCAGCCACCAGGCCGGCAGCCGCAGCCAGCCCGGGACATGGACCAGGTCGCGACGCACGAACAGGCCTTCCGGCCCGCGCATCAGCGCGATGCGGCCAAAACTGTCGGACTTGAGGGCGTCGACTTCGACGGCGGGCGGACGTGCTTCAGGCATCGCGCCAGTGTACGCAATGGCCGCGGCGCGACGATGCACCCGCCGCCATGCAGGCACGTGGCCCGGACCCGCCGACGATGAATTACATCCCACCCGGGGCAATGGAACTTCGCCGCCCGCTGCCATAATGGGCCGATGGAACCGGCCTGGCTCGAAAGCGCGACCGCGTGGATCAATGCAAACCCGGTCGCGGCCGGCCTGCTCGTCTTCCTGATCGCGTTCTGCGATGCGCTGGTGGTGGCCGGCATCATCGTGCCTGCGCTGCCCCTGCTGTTCGCCGTCGGCGCGGCCGTGGGCCTGGGCCACATCAACGGACCCTACGCACTGGCGTGCGCCGCAACGGGCGCGTTCGTCGGTGATGCGCTGAGTTTCTGGATCGGACGGCGATGGGGCACGCAGTTGCGCCAGCGCTGGCCGTTCTCGCGCTACCCGCAATGGCTGGACCGCGGCGAAAGCCTGTTCCGTCGACACGGGATCAAGAGCATCTTCATCGCGCGCTTCGTGGGGGCGGTGCGGCCGTTCGTCCCCGCCATCGCCGGCATGCTGGAAATGCCGGTCCGGCGCTACGCGCTGCCCAGTGCGGTGGCGTGCCTGGCCTGGGCGGGGGCGTTCCTGGCGCCGGGCTGGATCCTGGGCGCGTCCTACGACGCCGTCGCCGCGGTGGCCGACCGCCTCGCACTGGTGCTGCTGGGGCTGGCAGCGGCGGTCGCGCTGGTCTGGGCCGGCGTGCTCTACACCTGGCGCTGGTTCGCCCAGCACGCTGACAGCCTGCTGGCGCGCGCGCTGGCATGGACGCGGGCCCACCCGCGCCTGGGCCGGTACAGCGGGGCGCTGATCGACCCCAACCGGCCGGAATCGGCCTCGCTGGTGATGCTGGCCGCCTGCCTGCTGGCCATCAGCTGGGCGTGGTTTTCGCTGCTGGCGGGACTGCTGGCATCCGGCGGGCCGCTGGCCTTCGATCACTATGTGCACGAGCTGATGTGGGGCCTGCGCAACCCGCTGGCCGACCGCCTCATGGCGGCCCTGGCGAGCCTCGGAGATGCCGTGGTGCTCGGCACCGCCTCGGCGGTGCTGCTGGCCTATCTGCTGTGGCGCAAGCGCTGGATGGCGGCGGCGCACTGGTTGGCGGCGCTCGTGTTCGGCCTGGTGCTGACGGCGCTGCTGGAGGCGGCTATCGACATGCCGCGCCCACCGACGGCGCCGGCCGGCTTCGGGTTCCCGTCGGTGGCGGTGACGATGACGACGGTGGCGTTCGGGTTCTTCGCGGTGCTGATCGCACGCGAGCTGCCGGGCCGCAAGCGTGTCTGGCCGTACCTGCTGGCTGGCGTGGTCACGACGCTCGTCGGGTTCTCGCGGCTGTACCTGGGCGCGCACTGGCCCAGCGACCTCATCGGCGGAACCCTGTTCGGCATCCTCTGGCTGCTGGTGCTGGGCATCGCCTATCGCCGCCACGTCTCGCGCTCGTTCTGGATGCGGCCGATGGCGTGGCTGTTCTACGGCAGCTTCGCCGCAGTCGCGCTGTGGCATGCGCCGCGCGCGGCCGACGACGTGCTGGCGAAGTTCCAGTCGCCGGTTCCACCGCAGGTGGTGGCCGCCAATGACTGGTGGCAGCAGGACTGGGCGCGACTGCCCGCCCGTCGCACCGAAACCAACGCGCGGCAGCGCTGGCCGTTGGGCGTGCAGGTGGCCGGGCCACTGGCGCCGCTGCAGCAGCACCTTGAACTCCGCGGGTGGCGTGTCCAGCCACAGGCGGACTGGCAGGACGCCGTATCCCTGTTGGACGACGACATGCCGGGGCGCGAGCAGGCGGTATTGCCGGCGACGCTCGATGCCCACGCCGAAGCGCTGCTGATGCTGCGACCGGGGCGCGGGCCGGACGAACGCTTCGCGCTGCGGCTGTGGCCGGCACCGATGCAATTGGACGACGGCACGCCGCTCTGGATCGGCACGGCGCAGACGCTGCGCCTGAGCCGGCCACTCGACGCGGTCGCCTTGTGGTTGCCGGTGCCGGAGGACCTCGCCGCGCGTACCGCGGTGCTGATCGCACTGGATGGTTTCGACCCGATGGAGTCACCGCACCCCCGTGACCCGGGCGTGCCGGTGATGCGGCTTCGCATTGACGAAGCGCCCGTGCGGGACGCGTCAGGGCAGTAGCGACAGCACCCGTTGCAGGCGGTCGTGCGGGTCGTCGAGCTGAAGCAGCGCCTGGCGCTGTTCGTCCGGCATCGGCAGCAGCTCGATCAAGCGCCAGCCCACCCAGGCGGCATCGTCGAACCGGTCGGCCGTCGCCTTGGCATGCTCGCCACCGACCTTGTCGAGGATCTCCTGTAACAGCGTGGACAGCAGCGCATGCTCCGGTCGCACCGGCTCGATCACGTCCTCATCGCACCACGCCACGTCGGCCACCTGCAGGCCGTTGTCGCGCACGCGCACGCGGTGCGCATGGAAGCGCCGCGTGCCGCGCACGCGCAGGGTCAGCAATCCATCGTCGCCGCGCCCGAAATCCTCGATCACAGCCTCGGTGCCATACGCAGCGGCCGTGGCGGCTTCGCCGGCTTCTTCGCCGTCGATGAGCAGGCAGATACCGAACCCGCGGCCCTCGCGGCTGCAGTCGCGCACCAGGTCGAGGTAACGCGGTTCGAAGATGCGCAGGCCCAGTGACGCGCCCGGCACCAGCACGGTGTGCAGGGGGAACAGGCCGAGCGGCTCCATCGCGGGGCGTTCGTCGTTCATCGCCGCCAGTCTACGCGCGGCGATGCCGACGGCAGGTCAACGCGACGTTTGCAGCGCCTGCAGAAAACGCCGCGGCGCGCCGTCGAAGCCGCCGTTGGACATGAACACCACATGGTCCCCCGCGGCCACGCGCGCGCGCAGCGCGTCGATCAACGCATCCGCATCGGGCACGGCGATGCCGTCGCCCCGCAACGCGGCGACCACCTTGCTGCCGTCCCATGCCAGCTCGGGGCGGTGCAGGAACACGACGGCGTCGGCGTCGGCAAGCGACGGTGCCAACGCCTCGGCATGCGCGCCCAGCCGCATGGAATTGCTGCGCGGCTCCATGGCCACCACGATGCGCGCGTCGCCGACCCTTGCCCGCAGCCCCGCGAGCGTGGTGGCGATCGCGGTGGGGTGGTGGGCGAAGTCGTCGTAGACGGTGATGCCGTCGTGCGTTCCGACCAGCTCCATGCGCCGCTTCACGCTTCGGAAGTCCGCCAGCGCCGGCAGGATGGCGGCGACGTCGTGCCCGGCCGCGGCCACAGCCGCGAGCGAGGCCAGCGCGTTCATGACGTTGTGGCGGCCCAGCAGCGGCCAGCGCACCTCACCCAGTTCGACGCCACGGTGGATCACGACGAACGCGCTGCCGTCCTCGGCCAGCAGGCGCGCGGTCCAGGTGAGTGCCGCGCCGGCGTTGCCCGCGGCGTCGCCACGGTCGCCTCGCACCGGGCTCGCCACCGCCTGCGCTGCGTCCAGCCCGAAGGTGTCCACCGGCGTCCAGCAGCCCATCGCCAGCACTTCGGCCAGGCGCGCGTCCTCTCCGTTGACGATCAGGCGCCCGCTGCCCGGCACTGTGCGCACCAGGTGGTGGAACTGGCGCTGGATGGCAGCCACGTCCGGGAAGATATCGGCGTGGTCGAACTCCAGGTTGTTGAGGATGGCGATACGCGGCCGGTAGTGGACGAACTTGCTGCGTTTGTCGAAGAACGCGGTGTCGTACTCGTCGGCCTCCACCACGAACGCGCGGCCCGTGCCGACGCGCGCGGACACGCCGAAATCCTCGGCCACGCCGCCGATCAGGAAGCCCGGCTCCGCGCCGGCCACCTGCAGCAGGTAGGTGAGGATGGTCGAGGTCGTGGTCTTGCCGTGGGTGCCGGCCACCGCGATGACCTCGCGGCCCGGCAGCACCTGTTCGGCCAGCCACTGGGCGCCGGAGATATAGCGCCGACCCTCGTCCAGCACCGACTCCACCGCCGGGTTGCCGCGCGAGAGCGCGTTGCCGACCACCACTTCGTCGCAGTCGGCGGAAATGTTGGAGGGGTCGTAGCCCTGTCGCAGGGCGATGCCGAGCTGCTCGAGCTGCGTTGACATCGGCGGGTAGACCGCCTGGTCGCTGCCTTCGACCTGATGGCCGAGTTCGCGCGCCAAGGCCGCCACGCCGCCCATGAAGGTGCCGGCGATGCCGAGGATATGCAGTTTCATGGCGGCGGAGCTCGTGGTGGGTGCTCGGGAATCGACGCGGGCCTGGAGCCCAGTACGTCAGGCTGGAGACGGCCCGGCATGCCACCGGGCCATCGCGGCGGCGAGGTCTCAGCCGACCTCGCGCACCGGGGCGATCGCCTCGATGATGCGGGTGAACACCTCGTCCAGCGTGCCCACGCCGTCCACCACCGTCAGCTGGCCGTGCGTGCGGTAGAACTCGATGACCGGCGCGGTCTGCGAGTCGTACACCTTCAGGCGCGTGCGCACCGACTCCGGGCTGTCGTCGGCGCGACCCTCGGCCGCGGCGCGGCCGGCGATGCGCTCCACCAGCAGTTCGGTGGCGACGTCCAGCTGCACGGCCGCATCCATCGGCTGGCCGATGCGCTTGAGCAGCACGTCCAGGGCGTCGGCCTGGGCCAGGTTGCGCGGGTAGCCGTCGAGGATAAAGCCACCTGCGGTATCGGGCCGCGAGAAGCGGTCCTCGAGCATGCCCAGCAGGATCGCGTCGCTGACCAGCTCACCGCGGGCCATGACCTCCTTGGCCTCCAAGCCCAGCGGGCTGCCGGCGGCGACTTCCGCGCGCAGCAGGTCGCCGGTGGAGATGTGCGGCACCTGCAGGTGCTCCTTGAGCCGTGCGGCCTGCGTGCCCTTGCCTGAACCGGGCGCACCCAGAAGTACCAATCGCATCTACATCGCTCCCGCAGTCTGAACCTGACGCCTGCGCGGGCGGCGCTACACTCGGGCCGCGCCTGCCGCGCCGGCAAACGGCGGCCAGCTTACCGCATCCGGCCGGCCGCCCCCACGCTCAATGGACCTGCCCATGGCTTCCGGAACCCTGCTCTACGCCCAGTCCGGCGGTGTCACCGCCGTCATCAACGCCACCGCTTCGGCCGTCATCCAGGCCGCGCGTGCCCGCAAGGTGCCGGTGCTGGCCGCCCGCAACGGCATCCTGGGCGCGCTGCGCGAGGAGCTGATCGACACCCGGCGCGAGTCGATTTCGGCCATCCGCGCACTGGCCCACACGCCCGGCGGCGCGTTCGGGTCCTGCCGGGTCAAGCTGAAATCGCTGGACGAGGACCGCGCACGCTACGAGCGGCTGCTGGAGGTGCTGCGAGCCCACGACGTGCGCTGGTTCCTCTACAACGGCGGCAACGACTCGGCCGACACCGCACTGAAGGTGTCGAAGCTGGCGGCCGAGTTCGACTATCCGCTGACCTGCGTCGGCGTACCCAAGACGGTCGACAACGACCTGGCCGTGACCGACTGCTGCCCGGGGTTCGGGTCGGCGGCCAAATACACCGCCGTCTCCGTGCGCGAGGCGGCGCTGGATGTCGCGGCGATGGCCGACACCTCGACCAAGGTCTTCGTGTACGAAGCGATGGGCCGCCACGCGGGCTGGCTGGCGGCGGCCGCGGGGCTGGCCGGCAACGGGTTGGATGCGGCGCCGCACCTGATCCTGTTCCCGGAGCGCCCGTTCGACGAGGCCGACTTCTTCAAGCGCGTGCAGGCCACGGTAGAGCGCGTCGGCTACTGCGTGGTGGTGGCCAGCGAAGGCATCCAGACGGCGGACGGCCGTTTCGTCGCAGACGCCGGTGGCGGGAAGGATTCCTTCGGACACACGCAGCTGGGCGGCGTGGCCTCGCACCTGGCCGGCCGGGTCAAGGACGCACTGGGCTACAAGGTGCACTGGACCCTGCCCGACTACCTGCAGCGCTCGGCGCGCCACGTGGCATCGAAGGTCGACCTGGAGCAGGCGATGGCCGTGGGCACCGCCGCGGTGGACTACGCGCTGGCCGGCCGCAACGCGGTCATGCCGGTGATCGTCCGCACGTCCGAGGCGCCCTACCGCTGGAAGATCGAGGCGGCGCCGCTGTCGAAGGTCGCCAACCACGAGAAGAAGATGCCGGCCGGTTTCATACGCCGCGACGGTTACGGCATCACCGACAAGGCCCGCGCCTACCTGGAGCCGTTGATCCGCGGGGAGGCGCCGCCACCGTACGGCCGCGACGGGCTACCGGCCTACGTCACGCTGCGCAACGAGGCGGTCGCGCCGCGCCTGGCGCCCTGGAAGGGCTGAGGCGGGCTGGCGCAACCGACGCGGTCAGCCGCCGCAGGGCAGCCCTTCGACCGACATCGACGCGGCGAACAGCGGCACGGCATCGAGATTGCCGGCCTCGGCGTCCTTCCGCATCTCCTCCAGATAGACCCGCATCTGGCCCTGTCCGTCGCGCTCGGTCGCTTGCGCCTTCGCCAACGGCTTTCGCCACACGCGCACCACGGCCTGTTGTGTCTGGCACGAGGCATTGGGCACGCGGATCAGGTCGTTGAATACCCATCCGGCGTCCGCTGAGGGTTTGGCCTCGGCCGCATCGACGAACCGTGCGCGAGGCTGGCAGTTCGGGCTGCTGCGGACCACGGCAAACCGGTACGGCGCGTCGGCCTGGCCGGTGAACGCGCCTTCCAGGCGCGCGCAGGCTTCGGGAATGGTGCGCAGGGTGTGGGCCGCGCCGACCGCCTGCGGCGCGGCGGCACCCCGCTCGATCTCCGGGACCGGATCCGCGGCCAGCGAGGGCAGCGCCACCAGCGTGGCGGTGAAGGCGATGAGGCGGGCGGACTGGCGCATGGCTGTGGCTCCGGCGGCGGGCTGCATGACGTGGTATGGCATGGCGCCCGCGTTCAAGGGGTCCGCAGGCTGGCACGCAGGCGCTGAACCCCGGTTTCACGAGGTGTCGCGGCCCGATGGGCTGTGCCATAGTCGGCCCCGTTGCCCGTGCCGGAGTGCCGGGCGGCGCACCACAATCCGATGCATCAAATCCGTTGTCCTGTGATGTCCACTCTGGGGAGGGGTTCATGCTGGAGCAGTACGGTTTGACCTTGGCGCTCGTCTGCGCCGTCATCGCGATCCTCTACGGGATCATCTCGGCGCGCTGGATCAGCGCGCAGCCCGCCGGTAACGAACGCATGCAGGAGATCGCCGGCGCGATCCAGGAAGGCGCGCGCGCCTACCTCAACCGGCAGTACACGACCATTGCGATTGCGGGCGTCGTGCTGCTTCTGCTGATCGGTTTCTTCCTGGACTGGGCCACGGCGATCGGGTTCCTGATCGGCGCTGTGCTGTCGGGCGCGGCCGGTTACATCGGCATGAACGTCTCGGTCCGCGCCAACGTGCGCACCGCCGAGGCCGCCCGCCGGGGCATCGGGCCGGCGATGGACGTCGCGTTCCGCGGCGGTGCGATCACCGGCATGCTGGTCGTGGGCCTGGGACTGCTGGGCGTGGCCGGTTACTGGATGGCGCTGGAGTCGATGGGGATCGTCGGCGAGGACGCACTGCACGCGCTGGTGGGCCTGGCGTTCGGCAGCTCGCTGATTTCGATCTTCGCGCGCCTGGGCGGCGGCATCTTCACCAAGGGCGCCGACGTCGGCGCGGACCTGGTGGGCAAGGTCGAGGCCGGCATCCCCGAGGACGACCCGCGCAACCCGGCCGTCATCGCCGACAACGTCGGCGACAACGTCGGCGACTGCGCGGGCATGGCGGCCGACCTGTTCGAGACCTACGCGGTCACCGTCATCGCGACGATGCTGCTGGGCTTCCTGATGGCCGGCGAGGTGGGTGCCAATGGCGCGCTGTACCCGCTCGTGCTGGGCGGCGTGTCGATCATCGCCTCGATCATCGGCGCGATGTTCGTCAAGGTGAAGGCCGGCGGCTCGATCATGGGCGCGCTGTACCGCGGCGTGATCGTGTCCGGCGTGCTGGCGGCGATCGCCTATTGGCCGATCACCACCGCGCTGATGGGCGACAACGTCCACGGCGCGATGAACCTCTACGGCTGCGCACTGGTAGGCCTGGTGCTGACCGGCGCCATCGTCTGGATCACCGAGTACTACACCGGCACGCAGTTCAAGCCGGTGCAACACGTGGCGCAGGCGTCGACCACCGGCCACGGCACCAACATCATCGCGGGCCTCGGCATCTCGATGAAATCCACGGCGCTGCCGGTGATTGCGGTCTGCATCGCAATCTGGGGCTGCTTCGAGCTGGCCGGCCTGTACGGCATCGCCATCGCCGCCACGGCGATGCTGTCGATGGCCGGCATGATCGTCGCGCTCGACGCCTACGGGCCGATCACCGACAACGCCGGCGGCATCGCCGAGATGGCGGAGCTGCCGCCGGAGGTGCGCGCGATCACCGACCCGCTGGACGCCGTCGGCAACACCACCAAGGCGGTGACCAAGGGGTACGCGATCGGTTCGGCGGCGCTGGCCGCGCTGGTGCTGTTTGCCGACTACACCTACAACCTGGAGACGGTGGGCTCGGCCCGCGCGCTGCTGGATGGCGTGGTGTACGTGCCGCCGACGTTCGACCTGTCCAACCACATGGTGATCATCGGCCTGCTGATCGGCGGCCTGATCCCCTACCTGTTCGGCGCGATGGCGATGGAAGCGGTGGGACGCGCGGCGGGTTCGGTCGTCGAGGAAGTGCGGCGCCAGTTCCGCGAGATCCCGGGGATCATGGAAGGCACCGGCAAGCCGGACTACTCGCGCGCGGTCGACATGCTGACCCGCTCGGCGATCAAGGAAATGATCGTGCCGTCGCTGCTGCCGGTGGCCGTGCCGATCGTGGTCGGCCTGCTGCTGGGACCGGAGGCGCTGGGCGGCCTGCTGATCGGCACCATCGTGACCGGCCTGTTCGTGGCCATCTCGATGACCACCGGCGGCGGGGCCTGGGACAACGCCAAGAAGTACATCGAGGACGGCCACTTCGGCGGCAAGGGCAGCGAGGCCCACAAGGCCGCGGTGACCGGCGACACCGTCGGCGACCCCTACAAGGACACGGCCGGCCCGGCGATCAATCCGTTGATCAAGATCATCAACATCGTCGCGCTGCTGATGGTGCCGCTGCTGTAGCGGAAGGCGCGGCGTCGCGACTGGACAGCGGCCTTCGGGCCGCTGTTTTTTTTGCACCGTGGGGCGGTCGTGCATGCGCGGGTCGACACAGCCTGTTCACCCCCCGTTGTGCAGGGTCGACGGGCTGCACATGCGGCACCTGATCCACTCCGCGGCCCGGCGGCCATGCATCGACCGTCGACAACGCCGCCCTCTCCGGGAGGGAGACCATGCAACCTGTTACCTGGCAGCATTCGCTGCAGAACTCTCTGGGCGTCTACCTGCCCAGCATGCTCGGCGCACTCGCGATCCTTCTGCTGGGCTGGCTCGTGGCGCTGGCCGCGAGCGCTGGCACGCGCAAGGGCCTCGCCGCGTTGCGCACCAACGAGCGCCTCAACCGCCATACCGCGGGCCAGACCAATTTCGAGCGCATCGCCGGGCGTGTCGCCTTCTGGGCGGTGCTGCTGCTGGCGCTGATCGGCGCGGTGGGCGTGCTGCGCATCGAAGGCGTATCCGGCCCGCTGTCGACGCTGGCCACCACGATCATGCTGTACCTGCCTCGGCTGCTTCTGGCCGTCGGCCTGGCCCTGCTGGCGCTGCTGGTGGCCTCGGTCGTGCGCAGCGTGGTGAACCGCGCGCTGGGCGCGACCCGGATGGACGAGAAGCTGTCGGAGACCGCCGACATGCAGCCGCTGTCGCACACCATGGGCAACGTCGCCTACTGGCTGGTGCTGCTGCTGTTCCTGCCGGCCATCGTGGGCGCACTGCAGATCGAGGGGCTGATGACCCCGCTGTCGGGCATGACCTCCGACTTCCTGGGGATGCTGCCCAACCTGTTCGCGGCCGTGGTGATCGGCCTGGTGGGCTGGATCATCGCCAAGGCGGTGCGCGGGCTGGTGACCAACCTGCTGGCGGCCACCGGCGTAGACCGGATCGGCAACCGCCCCGGCGACGCGGCCGAAGGGCTGCGCCTGTCGCAGCTGGGCGGCACGCTGGCCTTCATCCTGATCATCGTGCCAACGCTGATCGCCGCACTGGATGCGCTGCGGATCGAGGCGATCTCGATGCCGTTGACGCGCATGCTGGATGTCTTCCTGCAGGCGATCCCGAACGTCATCGCCGCCGCGGCGATCCTGATCATCGCCTGGTTCATCGGGCGTCTGGTGGCCGACCTGGTCACCCGCCTGCTGTCCAACCTCGGCTTCGACACCCTCCCCCATCGCCTCGGGCTGGGCCATGCGTTCGCCGCGCCGGTGCCCGCCGGGGCACCGTCCCTGGCCGCGGGCATCACGTCGCCCGCGGCCGAGAGCTATGCGCCGTCGGCCGGCAATGCCGCACCGCCGCCGCCGGGTGCCCAGGCCACCGGCGCAGTCACGCCCGCCACCCGCGACACCGGTCCCACGTCGCTGTCGCAACTGGCCGGACGTGTCGCGCTGTTCTTCATCATGCTGTTTGCGACGGTGGAGGCCGCCGCGCTGTTGGGGTTCGCCGGGGTGCGCGACCTGCTGGAGACGTTCATCGCGTTCGGCGCGGATATCCTGCTCGGGCTGGTGATCTTCGTGGTCGGCTACTGGCTCGCCAACCTGGCGGCCGCGGCCATCCAGCGCGCGAACCGCGACAATGCCGAGGGGCTGGCACGCATTGCGCGCGTCGCCATTCTCGGCCTGGTGATCGCCATGGGCCTGCGGGCGATGGGCATCGCCGACGAGATCGTCAACCTCGCCTTCGGCCTGGTGTTCGGCGCGGTGGCGGTCGCGGTGGCCCTGGCCTTCGGCCTGGGGGGACGCGAAGCGGCCGGACAGGTCGCCCAGCGCTGGGCGGACCGCTTCCTCGAGAAACCGCCCCGGTCCTGACCGGCGCACTGCGCTCCTGGAAGGGCGGCCCTCGGGCCGCCCTTCTTCATTGGGCCAGGCATCGCAGCGCGACGCCGCCATACCGCGACAGACAAACCGAACGCGATCGGGCCAGCGGTACTTGGAGAAACCGCTGTTGCTGCACCGCAGCAGCGTGGCGCGTAAAATGCCCGGTTTTCCCGGCCGCGCCGACGCGGCCTTCCCCCGCACACTGGAGCAGCCCATGGGCCTGGACCTCGTCCCCACCGGCAAGAACCCGCCGGATGAGATCAACGTCATCATCGAAATCCCCAAGGACGCCGAGCCCGTCAAGTACGAGGTCGACAAGGCCTCCGGCGCGATCTTCGTCGACCGCATCCTGTCGACGCCGATGCGCTACCCGTGCAACTACGGCTACGTGCCGCACACGCTGTGCGGCGACGGCGACCCGGCGGACGTCCTGGTGATCCTGCCGCTGCCGCTGATCCCCGGTTCGGTCATCCGCTGCCGCCCGGTGGGCGTGCTGAAGATGTCGGACGAAGCCGGCTCCGACGAGAAGCTGCTGGCGGTACCGGTCGACAAGGTCTTCGCCGGCTACACCCATATCGACGACATCGGCAAGGTCAGCCCGCACTGGCTCGAGCGCATCGGCCACTTCTTCGAGCACTACAAGGACCTCGAGAAGGGCAAGTGGGTCAAGCTGGACGGCTGGGGCGACGCGGCCGAAGCCAAGGCCATCCTGCTCGACGCGGTGAAGCGGTTCGAGGAGTCGGCGGACAAGCCGAATTTCTGATCCTGTGAGCGAGGTTCACCGAAGGCCCTAGCCTTCGGCGAACCTCGCTGCCCGCTCCACGGTAGCCTCCATCGCCGCCATTCGTGGGGTGATCAAATCCGCATGCCGACGCCATTTGTCAGGCGACGGAGGGGTGAGCGTGTAGCGAGACAAGGGGAGGACTCCCTGCAACTGACGGGTCCATGGCCAGTCCGCCCAAGCGCAGATCCGGGCTACCTGCTCTTGGGGGTCCTTGATGAACTGGTCATGATCCACCCCCAGCCACCGACCAGCGGGCAACGAATGCAAGTCGTCCAAGAGTATGCGGGTCGTGGTCTGCCATTGAGCGGAAACGATATCCCCCAGCGGCTTGCCGATAAGCTCGCGCCAGCCGGGGGTCAGAAGGAAAGACCAACTCGGGCCAACCCATTCCGGTAATTGGGGATACGTAATGAACCCCCCTGAGAGCCAGCCATCCATCATGCTGCCCAAGACCTGTCGCGGGTCGCGATGCAGATAGATGAAGCGCGCCTCAGGGAAAACCTTGCAGAGGAAGGGAATACGGAGCGCGTTCTTGGGCGTCTTCTCCAGCATTCGAACTGATGCGCCACCGGGATGACGCCCGTGCGCATCGCGCAGAGCACCGAAAAAACGACTTCTCAGCTTTTCGGCCGTCTCAGGTAACGCGTCTTCGGCACCAAGCTGGTTGGATTCAAAATGCCTCGCTGCGGGTGTGAGGGACGCGATTCCTTCGATCGTGTGGTGACTTTCGTCGCCTATCGTGAACACGCCATCGGCGAGAGCCAACGTCTCGAACAGGAGGGTTGAACCGGACCGGGGCGGACTGACGATGAATACCGGGCGATCGAACACCGGATCCGTGGAAGCTCGCTTCTGCACTGAAGGGGCCACGGCCGCCCCAATCGGATCCGCATCATCGACACCATGCTGATCGACAGCCACTGCGGTGAGACCGCCCCCCCTGTCTGACACTGCCACGTCGAATACGTAAGCATCAAGCGCTTGCATAAGACCGATTTGGTTGGCCAGCCCCACGTTACCGACACCGCGGGCCACAAGCTCTGCACGGACGGAAGCCAGCAGCTCCCTGTAGCGTACCCATCCGGCCCTGTCTTCGCCGTGACATGCCCACAGCGCCCGCCAAGTGCGCGACAGATACTGCAGAACCTGGGCTGCCGGACCCAGCTGGGGGGCCGGGATTGCCTCGCCAAGCAGAAACAATATGTGTTCCCGCAGTTCCCACGGCGACATGACGACGGGGGCATTGAAGCGCTCGAAATCCAAATCCGGCACATGGTTGGACCGAGGCGTCACCATCGGGGCGGACCACGCATCTTCATTCCCCCGCGATGGGCGTCCTCCGGCACGCAGGTTCCACAGCCCGGGGCCACCTACTGTGTCCGCAACCAGGTGGATGCGGGTGGCCTCTCCCTCATTGACGACTCGATGGCGCCGCCATGTATCGAAGATCCAACACTCGCCAGCGCGCATGTTGATCTCTTCGTCGCCACACTGGAAACGCACTCCCGCGGAAGTCACGATCGGCACGTGCACCCGCATTCGATCCCGCCAGTAGTAATTCACGTCCACATGCGCTTTGACCTCCGCACGGGTCGACAGACGCATCAGGCGCGCCCTGCCCCATGTCGCCCCGAGTGCGTCCAGAACTTGAGCCGCATATGGGCACTTCGCCAACCATGGAGTCGGCTGCATCGGACCGGCAAGGTCATCATTGCCGGGATCGCCGCCCGCCGTGATCAGCGTTAACGCCGTATTTCCGTCATCGTTACCAGTACGGCCACGCCATGCAGATGGAGGGATGGCCATTGCCTCCTCGTATAGGGCTTCTGCATCGAACGATATGGGCAACTGCAGGAATGGCGAAGACAACTTCATGGTCAACTCGTATTGCGCTGGGTGCGGACTCAGTGTGGGGTTGAAGAGGATCGCGGTAAAGTGACTCTAGGCACGCTTAAACGCGACACGAGAGCTCTGAGAAACCTATTTTGGAATCAGATGGAGTGAGCGGGTCTCGATAGTGCGACATTGCGTTCAGGTTCCGCGCCGACGCGCCACCGTCAGCGCGATCAGCCGCGACACCACGGTGGCGATGTACCCCACGCCCGCGAACTGCTGGAGCATGACCAGCACGCGTGCGGGCGATGACAGCGGCAGGATGTCGCCGTTGCCCACGCCCGAGAGCGTGCTGAAACTGAGGAACAGCAGTTCGATCCAACGCCGGGGACGCTCGGGGTCCACGACGCCGGTGAAGCTGCCCTGCACCCACGCCTGGCAGGCGAAGTACGCGTAGGCGAACCCCCACGCCAGCAGCGTGAAGGTCGCGCCGGCCGCAAACAGTTCGTCGGCCGTGACGACATGGTCGTCGAGCATGTAGCGGATCAGGCTGCCGGCCGCATAGAAATAGAGCGCCGCCTCCAGGATCGACGACCACGGCAGCCATTGCGGCTCCTGCATTGTGATCGCCGCCACCGACAGTGCCATCGCCGGCAGGGCCAGCAGCCAAGCCACCCAGTTGATCGCCGGGCTCCGGTTGACCACCCACACGGCGAGCGGGACGACGACCAGCGTCGCCGCGCCGAACAGCGCGCGGTCGTCCGGGCTGTCGTCCAGCCACGGGTACAGCAACAGGCTCAGCAACTGGGCGGCGAGCAGCAGCGCCGACGGATGCCGGCGCATCAGGATCCGCCAGGGTTTACGCATCGGGATACTCCGGACCGGGCCGCGCGAGTGTGCGGCGGCCACCCGGCCGGGGCAACGCCCCCCGGCATGCCCGTCAGGCCTTGCGGTAGACCTCCGCACCCGCCTCGCGGAACTCCGCCGCCTTGTCGGCCATGCCCGCCTCCAGCACCGCCGCTTCGTCCACCCCGTGCTCGGCGGCGTAGTCGCGCACGTCCTGGGTGATCTTCATCGAGCAGAAGTGCGGGCCGCACATCGAACAGAAGTGCGCGGTCTTGTGCGCGTCCTTGGGCAGCGTCTCGTCGTGGTACTCGCGGGCGCGTTCGGGGTCCAGACCGAGGTTGAACTGGTCCTCCCAGCGGAACTCGAAGCGCGCCTTGCTCATCGCGTTGTCGCGCGCCTGCGCGCCGGGGTGGCCCTTGGCGAGGTCGGCGGCGTGCGCGGCGATCTTGTACGCCATCAACCCCTCGCGCACGTCCTGCTTGTTGGGCAGGCCCAGGTGTTCCTTGGGCGTGACGTAGCAGAGCATGGCGGTGCCGTACCAGCCGATCATCGCCGCGCCGATGGCGCTGGTGATGTGGTCGTAGCCCGGCGCGATGTCGGTGGTCAGCGGGCCGAGGGTGTAGAACGGCGCTTCGCCACACACCTCCAGCTGCTTGTCCATGTTCTCCTTGATCAGGTGCATCGGCACGTGGCCGGGGCCCTCGATCATGGTCTGCACGTCGTGCTTCCAGGCGATCTTGGTCAGTTCACCCAGCGTCTCGAGCTCGCCGAACTGCGCCGCGTCATTGGCGTCGGCAATACTGCCCGGACGCAGGCCATCGCCCAGCGAGAAGGCCACGTCGTAGGCCTTCATGATGTCGCAGATGTCCTCGAAGTGGGTGTAGAGGAAGTTCTCCTTGTGGTGCGCCAGACACCACTTCGCCAGGATCGAGCCGCCGCGGCTGACAATGCCGGTGACGCGCCTGGCGGTCAGCGGCACGTAGCGCAACAGCACGCCGGCGTGGATGGTGAAGTAGTCCACGCCCTGCTCGGCCTGCTCGATCAGCGTGTCGCGGAAGATCTCCCAGGTGAGCTCCTCCGCGCGCCCATCGACCTTCTCCAGCGCCTGGTAGATCGGCACCGTGCCGATCGGCACCGGGCTGTTGCGGATGATCCACTCACGCGTCTCGTGGATGTGCTTGCCGGTGGACAGGTCCATCACCGTGTCCGCGCCCCAGCGCATCGACCACACCAGCTTCTCGACCTCCTCGGCGATGCCCGAGGACACCGCTGAATTGCCGATGTTCGCGTTGACCTTGGTCAGGAAGTTGCGGCCGATGATCATCGGCTCGCTTTCCGGATGGTTGATGTTGTTGGGGATGATGGCGCGACCGCGGGCAACCTCGTCGCGCACGAACTCCGGCGTGATCCGCTTCTGGATATCGGCGCCGAAGCTGTGCCCCGCGTGCTGGGTGAGCAGGTGCGCTTCGCGGATGGCCTCGATGCGCTGGTTCTCGCGGATGGCGATGTATTCCATCTCCGGCGTCACGATGCCCCGGCGGGCGTAGTGCATCTGGGTGACGTTGGCGCCGGCCACCGCGCGGCGCGGCAGCGGCCGGTTTCCGAAGCGCACGGCGTCAAGCTTCGCGTCCACCTCGCGGCGGCGGCCGAACTCCGAGCTCAACCCCGCCAGCGCCTCGGTGTCACCGCGTTCGGCGATCCACTGCGCACGCAGCGGAGACAACCCGCGCGAAAGATCGATCTCGACGGACGGATCGGTGTACGGACCGGAGCAGTCGTAGACCGCCAGCGGTGCGTTGTCCTCGCCGCCGAAGATGGTCGACGTCTTCGCCAGCTCGATCTCGCGCATCGGCACGCGGATGTCGGGACGCGAGCCCTCGACGAAGATCTTGCGCGAACCCGGGATCGGCCGGACCACGTCGGACGACAGGCGGTCGGCCTGCTGGATGAGCTCGGAGGGCACTGCGTTCATAGGGATTTCCGCTTTCCTGTGGGAGGTCCCGCACGGAGGTGTGCGGGCTCTTGCGAGGGACTCGCATGAAAGCGGCGGCGCACGGCACGCCCCGGGGGCGTGGCCGGCGAAGCTCCCTACGGCGGTCTCAACCGCGTCAGGTTCGAAGGGTCTGTCTCAACCGCGGCTATTCGTATTCGGCCGCGGTACCCCCGCTTCGCCGCGCATTGGACCATCGACGCGCCTCCGGCGCCAGCATCCGTCTGCAGCCACCCGCCCGCGGGATGTTGCAGCGCGGTTTGCCGCGGCGGCGCTGGCTGATACGGTTTGGCGATGAACATGACCCTGCGCACCACTCTGCTCGCTGCCGCCGTCGCCCTTGCGGGCTGCGCGACCGGCCCGTCCTCCACCGCATCCGCGCCACTGCCGGCCGACCGCTTCTATGCGGGCCTGCAGGCCCTGTGCGGCCAGGCGTTCGCCGGCCGCGTGGTGACCGACACCCCTGCGCCGACCGGCGACGACCCGTTCGCCGGCCAGGACCTGGTGATGCACGTGCGCGGCTGCGACGGCAACGAACTGCGCGTGCCGTTCCATGTCGGCGACGACCGCTCGCGCACGTGGGTCATCACGCGCACCGGTCCGGGCCTGCGGCTCAAGCACGACCACCGCCACGAAGACGGCAGCGATGACGCCGTGACCATGTACGGGGGCGACACCGCCAGCCTGGGCACGGCGACGCGGCAGGCATTCCCGGTCGACGAGTTTTCCAAGGCGATGTTCCTGCGCGAAGGCCTGGACGCGTCGCTCACCAACACGTGGGCAATGGAACTGCAGCCGGGACGGACCTTCGTCTACGAGCTGTCGCGCCCGGGCGGCCGGCTGTTCCAGGTCGAGTTCGACCTCACCACGCCGGTCCCGGTGCCACCCGCGCCGTGGGGCGACGAAGACTGAACGCGCAATGCGGGCTCTTGACCACGGATCAGGCCGACAGGCCCGGATCGTGCGTCAGGACCTGCGCCTGCTCAGCTCAAGACGGGAACAGCACGCAACGCGCCCTGCCCTGCGGCGTGGATTCAGTCCGCGACATCCGCGCACGCTGATGGTCGATGGACCTGAAGCAAAGGCGCCCGTGCTCGCCATCGCACGGGCGCCTGTCTCAGGGGGCGCTGGCCTGCGCGCCCTTCGTTGGCCTACCGGACGCCGGCACCTTCACCCGGAACCACGCCGCGTAGAGCGCCGGCAGGAAGAACAGCGTCAGCACTGTGGCCACCAGCAGGCCGCCCATGATGGCGACCGCCATCGGCCCGAAAAACGCGCTGCGTGACAGCGGGATCATCGCCAGGATCGCCGCCAGGGCCGTCAGCACGATCGGCCGGAAGCGGCGTACCGTCGCCTCGATGATCGCCTGCCAGGTCTCGGCACCCTCGCTGCGGTCCTGTTCGATCTGGTCCACCAGGATCACCGAGTTGCGCATGATCATGCCGGCCAGCGCGATCGTGCCGAGCATCGCCACGAAGCCGAAAGGCACCCGGAACACCAGCAGGAACAGGGTCGCGCCGATCAGCCCCAGCGGCGCGGTCAGCAGCACCATGACGCTGCGCGAGAAGCTGCGCAGCTGCACCATCAGCAGGGTGAACACCACCACCAGGAACAGCGGCATGCCCGCGACGATGGAGGACTGGCCGCGCGCGGAATCCTCCACGCTGCCACCCACCTCCACCGAGTAACCGTACGGCAGGCCGTCACGGATGCCGTCGAGGGTCGGCGAGATCTGCGCGGTCACCGTGGCGGGCTGCGTGCCGTCGTAGATGTCGGCGCGCACGGTCATCGTCGGGCGCCGGTCGCGGTGCCAGATGATGCCCTCCTCGAAGCCGTGCTCCAGGGTGGCGATCTGCGTGAGCGGCACGCTGGTGCCACTGCCGGTGGGCACCATCAGGCTGCCCAGCATGTCCAGGTGCAGGCGCTCGTCCGCGGTGCCGCGCAGCAGCATCTCCACCAGCTCGTTGCCTTCGCGGTAGGTGCTGATGTGGCTGCCCGACAGCGAACTCGACAGGAACTGCGACAGTTGCGCCGAGCTGATGCCGAGCGCGCGGGCGCGCTCCTGATCGACGTGCAGGCGCACGACCTTGCCGGGCTCGTCCCAGTCCAGGTTGACGTTGGCCACGTGCGGGTTCTGCCGCATCTGCTCGCGCACGCGGTAGGCGATCTCACGCACCTGTTCGATGTGCTCGCCCGAGACGCGGAACTGCACCGGATAGCCGACCGGCGGCCCGTTCTCAAGGCGCGTGACGCGCAACTGCAGTTCGGGGAAGCGCGGCACGACATCCTCGATGATCCATTCGCGCAGGGCTTCGCGCGCCTCGATGCTGTCGGGCATCAGCACGAACTGGGCGAAGTTGGCGGCCGGCAGCTGCTGGTCCAGCGGCAGGTAGAAACGCGGCGAGCCCGTACCGACATAGGCGACGAAGTTGGTGAGGTCCTCGCGCTCGGCCAGCATCGCTTCCAGGCGCCCGGCGGCTTCGGTGGTGGCCTTGAGCGAGCTGCCCTCGGCCAGCTCCATGTCGACCATCAGTTCCGGGCGCACCGAGTCGGGGAAAAACTGCTGCGGCACGAAGCGGAACAGCAGCAGCGACGCGACGAACACGCCCGCGGTCAGCCCGATCACGGTCCAGCGGCGGCGCACGCACCAGGTCAGCCAGCCCCGCAGCCGCACGTAGAAGCGTGTGGCATAGGGGTCGTGGTCCCGGCCGTCGTGCGGCGGGGGCGCGATGACATCGGCAAACGCAGGGTGCCGGTCCGCCCAGCGCTGGCGGCGCGCGTGCCAGCGGTGGGCCAGCGACCCGGGCTTCAGCGGCGCCGCATGTCCGTGGTCCGGCAGCAGCTTGTCGCCCAGGTAGGGAATGAAGACCACGGCGGCGATCCACGACACCAGCAGCGCGATCGTCACCACCTGGAACAGCGAGCGCGTGTACTCGCCGGTGCTGGACGCCGCCGTCGCGATGGGCAGGAAGCCCGCCGCGGTGATCAGCGTGCCGGTCAGCATCGGGAACGCGGTCGACTCCCACGCGAAGGCCGCGGCCTTCAGTCGGCTGAAGCCCTGTTCCATCTTGATGGCCATCATCTCCACCGCGATGATCGCATCGTCCACCAGCAGGCCCAGCGCCAAGACCAGCGCGCCCAGCGAGATCTTGTGCAGGCCGACGCCGAAGAAGTCCATCACGGCGAACGTCATCGCCAGCACCAGCGGGATGGACAGCGCGACCACCAGGCCGGTGCGTACGCCCAGTGACAGGAAGCTCACCAGCAGCACGATCGCCACGGCCTCGGCAAGGACCTTGACGAATTCGCCGACCGAGTCGGCGACGGCGGCGGGCTGGTCGGACACCTTGCGAAGGGCCATGCTGGCCGGCAGTGTCTCCTGGAGGCGGGCGAACTCGCCTTCCAGGGTCTCGCCCAGCGCGAGGATGTCGCCGCCCTCGCGCATCGCCACGCCGATGCCGATGGCGTCCTCGCCCATGAAGCGCATGCGGGGACCGGGCGGGTCGGCGAAGCCGCGGTGCACCTCGGCGACGTCGCCGAGCCGGAACGTGCGATCGCCCACGCGGATCGGGAAGTCGCGGATGGCGTCGACGGACTCGAACCGGCCGTCCACGCGCAGCGGCACGCGGCTGCTGCCGGTTTCGAAGAAGCCCGCCGGCGCCATGGCGTTCTGCTGGTCCAGCGCCTGCCGCACCGCGGCCGCCGGCACCCCGAGCGTGGCCAGTTTGGTGTTGGACAGTTCGACCCAGATCTTCTCGTCCTGCACGCCGAACAGCTCGATCTTGCCGACGTCGGGCACGTCCTGGAGCGCCAGCTGCACGCGCTCGGCGTAGTCCTTGAGTACCGCGTAGTCGAAGCCCTCGCCGGTCAGCGCATAGATGTTGCCGAAGGTGTCGCCGAACTCGTCGTTGAAGAAGG
>CAMPJI010000031.1 GCA_946886865.1 uncultured Lysobacterales bacterium
GGGGTGGTGATCGCGGCTGAAGCCGCGCCTACAGGGAGCGGCTTGGGGATGGGGCGGGTGAGGCTGTCGCTATGTGCCGGCGGTTATTCGAAGCCGGGGAAGGTCTCGGCCAGCGAGGCTTCGTCGGGCAGGATGTAGAACACGCCGCCGCGCTCGAAGGTGGGGCGGACGACACCTTCGTAGAAGTCCGGGGCGACGTTGATGCAGCCGTGGGTCACGCGGTTGTCGTCGGGGGTGGGCGATGCCAGGCGCTCGGGGCGCTTTTCCGCGGGCACGCCGGTCGCGGTGGGGTGCATGGACACGGCGGAGTCGTAGTCCACCCACAGTACGCGGCCGGCATCGATTGACGGGCCGTAGGCGCCCACGAAGCGACCGGCGGGCGTGGTGCGGTCCCGGCCGGGGATCTCGCGCAACGCCAGACCCGCGACACCGGGGGCGGAATGGTCGCCCACGGCAGAACCGAACAGCCCGGGCGCGGCGCCGCGCAGCTTGCCGTCGCCGCCGAACACCAGCACCTGGGCGGCGGCCTTGTCCATGATGGCGAACGGATAGCCTTCGCTGTCGCGGGTGGCGACGATCCAGCCGGCCAGTTCGGTCACCGTGCCGGACACTTCCTGGCCGGGGGGCAGCAGGTCGAAGGCTTCCGCCGGGGCCGCGGCGGCGTCCACCGGCGCCTCGGCACTCTCATCGGCGGCGTCCTGGGCATGGGCGATACCAGCGCTGGCGAACGCCAGCAGGACCGCCAGCGCGCCATGCGCGGCGCGGGTCGCAGGGTGTCGTTGCGTACGGATAGGACAGTTCCTCAACACGTCAAAACGGGGTCGAACAGTGCCCGCTCCAACCGCGGGACCGGCGGCCGGAGAGGGCCGCCGGTCCCGAGGTCGAACGGTGCATCACACCGTGCAGGTGGGATCAGCCGCGCGGCGCGCGACCGCCGGCACCTTCGATCTGCTGCACGCGGCCTTCCAGAGCATCCAGGCGCTGGTTGGCGCGCATGGCGTTCTGGTTGGCCGATTCCGCGCTCTGGGCGGCGCTCTGTACACGGGAGTCGAGCTGATCCAGGCGCGAGTTGATCGTCGCGAACTCGTCGTCATAGGTGGCGCAGCCGCCAAGGCCCACGGCGGCAACGAGCGCCACTGCAAACGTACGAGCCATCACCTGGTACTTCCTGGTCGTGAACATGCCAATCTCCTTCGTCGGGGGAACCGGAATATAGCCACGTTTGGGCCGGAGTCTTTGACCCGACTTCAGCCTATGTTTGGATACGTAAATGGGCCGTGACGCGGCCACTTCGGGCCCCCGAGGCCCTGGCGGCGGGAATCTGTGAGGGCGCTCACAGCGGGTGGGTGACCGGGCCCCCGGCCCGTTAACAGGGGTCCGTTGGAGCGGGCCGTACACCGTGGCCCATCAGCCGGCGTCAATAGCCCGGGGGCCGTGCGTGGGGCGGGCACGCGGCGTGCGATGCCCCGGCGGGCCCTGGGGGCGGCACTGCGCGGGGCCTCACGTCGGCCGTGCGCAGGCGCCCCGCCCGCACGTCCGATCACCAAAAAAAGGCCGCTCTGGAGCGGCCTTCAGGCGAGCGGCACGGGCCGGCGGGTCCGCCGGACGCACCTGGTCGGTGCCGAAATACAGCCCGGTACGGGTCAGCCGTCGCGCTCCTCCACCAGCACCGCGCCGGTGCCGCCGTGCACCGTCAGCTCGACCGCCTGGCCCTGGGCGTTGGTGGCGTCCACCTCCCACAGGCCGTCGTCCAGGTCGAGGTCACGCAGCCCGGTGTAGCCGGCCGCGGCCAGGCGCGCGGTGACCGCGGCCGCATCCAGCAGGGTGGTGCCCGGGGCGCGGCGGTCGATGACGTCGCCGCTGTCGGCCACCACGTGCACGTCGTGCCAGCGACCGTCGGCGGTGCGGACTTCGGCCTCCCACAGGCCGCCGTTGTCCTGTTCGACATCGCGGATGTGGTCGTAGCCGGCCGCGCGAAGCGCGGCTTCGATGCCGGCCCGGTCGGCGCCGGCGGACTGCGCGGCGGCGGTGCCGAGGGTGGCGGCGAGCGCCAGTACCAGCGTGGCGCCGGCCACGGGGCGTGCGAGTGACTGCTTCATGGTCGTGTTCTCCTTCGGGGTGTGGCGGGAGCGCGCGCCGGACCGCCCGCGGTGCGGGCACCGGGGCGCGCGTGCATCAGAAGTCCAGCAGTTCGCCCAGCAGCGACTTGCGCTTCTTGCGCGGGTAGCCGCGGTCGTCGTACCCGTGGCCGTGCGGCCGCGGCGGGTGGCGGGACGCGTCGTAGTCGTGCCGGCGCGGTGCATCGTGGTCGGCACGGCGCGGTGCGGGCGGCGCGCCCTCGGCGCGGTCGAGCAGGCGGTCGAGTTCGCCGCGGTCGAGCCAGATCCCGCGGCATTGCGGGCAGTAGTCGATCTCGATGCCCTGGCGATCGGTCATCGACAGGTTCACGGTCTTGCAGGCGGGACACAGCATGGGTGGGGCTCCAGTCAGGGATGTGGGCCGCCGGGCGACGCGCGCACTGCTGGCTGCCATGGGGATGGCAGGTGTGCAGTGCGGACAGATGGGACTTCGCGCCGCGTCGGCAGCGAAGGTCTTGCTCGCAGGCCCGTACGGGACCTGCCGCTGCGCCGGAGCTACGCTCGTGATGACGACGGCAGCGATTGGGAGCTACTCCCCTTCGCGGCGGACAGTAGCACGCGGGGTGTGCGGGGCAGGTGCAATCGGGGTTGCGACGGTACGGCGTTCAGACGGTACGGGGTACGGGCGGGGAGCCGCGGCTGAAGCCGCTCCTACAGAGACGGTGATGGCCGCGATGCGCGTGCGATGGCCGTCGCACGTGCGTTGCGGTGATCACGGCTTAAGGGTGGACGCGGGGGCTTCATTTGCGCAGCCGCGCGTGGGTGCGGCATCGATGCTTGGGGGGTTACAGTGCCGTCCGTCCGCGAGCACCGGCTCCATGGCGTCTGCCAGACCGCCCGGAGCGTCACGCCTCGCGTTGCGCGCCCTGCAGGCGCTGGACTTCATCGCGCAGTTGGCCCATCAACAGGCGCTTGCCCTCCAGGTTGGCCATCGGTTTGAGCAGGCCCAGCAGCACCTCCAGGTCCTGCCGCTGCCCCAGCCGATCGGTCAGCCGGTGCATGGCCTTGGCGCGGTGGCGCGTCGACGATCGACCCGCACCTTTCGCGACCCCTACCGAGGCGTGCGCGGCCACCTCCAGTTGCATCCTCAGACGCCGAGCTCGGCGCCGCCAGCGGTGCAGGTTGTCGGCAGTCGGATCGTCGTGTGCGCGCTTTTCCGAACGGGCCACGCGC
The DNA here is from genome assembly GCA_946886865.1 of uncultured Lysobacterales bacterium. Next base: position 3,312 of record CAMPJI010000031.1, read on the forward strand.
TTTTCGCTGGCGCGCAAGGCACGATTGACGCTGGCGACCGACACGCCGGTCCAGTCCTGGCGGTCCAGCTCGGCGCCGATCCTGCCCAGTCGTGCCCGACGCCGCTCGAAACCGGGGTCTTTGGCCAGCGCCGTCTCCACACGCGTGCGGCGGCGCGCCTCGAGGCGATCGATGACGGGTTGCCAGACGTCCGCGCCGTACCGACGCGCCATGTGCCGCGCCGTGTCCACACTGACCTGCGCATCGCGCAACGTCGACAGGCTCCGTCCCAACGACCGGAGGCGGCCATCAATCCCGTCCACGCCGTCCAGCCGCGTCTCGCATAGACCGAGCAGGGACCGCAGCCGGCGTATCGCCTTGCGGGCTTCATGGACCGCGGTGCCGTCCGAGTGCTCGGCCGCAAGCGCCCGATTGATGTGTGCGATCTCGTCGACGGCCAGCGCATGCATCGCAGGACCCGGACCGGTGGACGATGCGCGTGCGGCCTTTCTGGGCGTCATGGAGGCGGGGACCGAAACGGAAGGAACGCGGCCGCACAGAAACGCGGGCGCAACGCGTCATGTCTACGTTCCGGGCATGACGGTTTGATGACCGAAGGCGGCCGAAGTGCCGTTATTCGAGCCGGCGCGGCGTTTCATTATCGAATCATCAAGCCGTTACAAACGCAGCCGATAGTGAGGCGCCTGTCCTGACCGCGCCTTTGAGAATGACCAGCCTGACAGCCGTCGCAACGTCCGCCGGTACGACCGGAGCCGACGCCGCAAGCGACCTGCTGACGCGCGCGTTGGCACCGGGTGCGATGTGCTCGTACTTCCAGCCGATCTTTTCCTGCTTCGACGGCGCGCTGTTCGCGCACGAGGCGCTGATGCGGTTCCAGGAGCCAGATGCCAGCCCTTTGCGCGTGCTGGAGCTTGCACGCCAAAGGGGACGCCTGGGCGAGGTGGAGACGCTGGCCGCACGCATCGCCGCCACGCAGTTCGATCCGACATGCGCGGGCCTGGTGTTCATCAACCTCAGCAGCCACGCCATCCTGCAGGGCGCGGTCCGGCCGCAGCAGGTGCTCGACAGCCTCAGTGCCTCGACGCTGGATCTGTCGCGCTTTGTCATCGAGCTGACCGAGCGGGACATCGTGGAGGACGCGGGCCAGTTGGCGGATGCGCTGGGTTACCTGCGCGCCAAGGGCGTCCGGCTGGCGCTGGACGACTTCGGCAATGGCCATTCCAACTTCGAGCTGTGGCACGAGCTGGCGCCCGAGTTCGTCAAGATCGACCGCTTCCTCATCGACGGCATCGCCTCCAGTGCCAGCCGCCTGGCGATCGTCAAGGCCCTCATCGAAGTGGCGTCGTCCCTGGGCAGTGAACTGATTGCCGAGGGGCTGGAGCAGGAGCGCGACCTGCTGCTGGTGCGGGACCTGGGAATCGCCTACGGCCAGGGCTACCTGCTGGGACGCCCGTCGCTGCAGCTGCAGCGCCGCCCGTCCCCCGTCATCACATCGTTGGAGGCGGCCAAGGTGCCGGTGCGGCCGATGCTCACCCGGTTCGGCGGCATCCGCCAGGTGTCCGCCGCGCACCTGCTGGTGGACGCGCCGACACTTTCGCCCGACCAGACCAACCAGGAGGTGGAGCACGCCTTCATGCAACGGCCGGACCTGCATGCCCTGGCCGTCGTCAATGTCGATGGGGAGCCCGTCGGTCTCCTCAACCGCCGCGCATTCACCGAACGCATGGCGCGTCCGTTCGCGCGCGAACTGCTGGGGCGCAAGCCCTGCTCCGAACTCATGCATGGCAGCCCGATCGTGTGCGATGTGCGGGATGGCATCGCGGACATGGCCGACATCCTGCGCGGCGAGGACCAGCGCTACCTGGCCGACGGCTTCGTGATCACCGATGGCGGCCGCTACCGTGGACTGGGCACCGGCGAAGCACTGGTGCGACGCGTCACCGAGCTGCGCATCGAGTCGGCCCGCTATGCCAACCCGCTGACGCTGCTGCCCGGCAACATTCCCATCAAGGAACACATCGAGCGCCTGCTGGACTCTCGGCGGCCGTTCGTCGCGGCCTATGGCGACCTCAACCACTTCAAGCCGTTCAACGACCAGTACGGTTACTTCCGCGGCGATCGCATGATCCAGCTGGCCGCCGAACTGCACGTGCGCAACGCCGAGCCCAACAGCGATTTCGTGGGGCACGTGGGCGGGGACGATTTCGTGGTGCTGTTCCAGAGCGACGACTGGCTGCAGCGGTGCCACCGCATCATCGCCGAGTTCAACGACGCGGCACGCCACCTGTTCGATACCGAGGACGTGCGGCGCGGCGTGCTGGTCGGGGAGGACCGGTCCGGGCGGCCGGCGACGTTCCCGCTCACCACCCTGTGCATCGGGGCGGTCCATGCGCGGCCCGGCACCTTCCGGGAGGCGGAAGAAGTGGCGTCCCTGGCCGCGACGGCCAAGCGGCGCGCCAAGCGCGACCAGTTGGGTGTCCACCTGTTGACGACCACGGAGGTGGAGGCCATCCGCTCGGCGGCGTCCTAGCCTCCGGGCGCTGCGTTCCCGCGTGGGCAGTGCCGGTGGAGGGTCAGCCCTGGCGCCCGAGGTTGAAGTTCAGGGTGCGGGTGGTGGTAACGGACCTGCCGGTCGCCTCGAACCGCCACTGCGCCACCGCCGCAAGCGCCGCCTTGTCGAACACGCTCTCCGGCGTGGCCGATACCACTCTCGCACCGCTGACCGTGCCGTCGGCGCCGATCGAGAACGTCACCTGCACGCGGCCCTCGATCCGGCGATTGAGGGCGATGATCGGGTAGCGCGGCGGCACGTCCTTGAGCAGGCGCGGCAGCGGTGCGGTGTCTGGCTGCGGCACCGGCAGCGGTGCACGCCGGGCGACGGCCGCGGGCGATGGTTCACCCCCTGCATCGCGGGTTCCGGTCCCGTCCGGCGTCGCGCCCGTGCCGGGCGGCGCGGCAGCGGTCGCGCGCGACAGCGTGCCGGCCCCCTGCCTGGCAACGGCGGCAGGACGCTGGACCGGCTCCCGTCCGATCGAGACCAGGCGATCGACCGTCGCCCGCTCCGACTCCACGGCCAACGTTCCGCTGGGCGCGGGGCCTACGGCCGGCTCCGAAGCCAGCGCGCGCGGTTCGACGCGCGCGTCATCGAGCTCCGCCAGTGCCGCTGCGGCGACGCTCGCCTCCAAAGCGGTCTGAAGCTGCTTGCGCAGGCGTGGAAGGGCGGGCGCGGTGCCGTCCATCCGGCCCAGCAGCACGATCAGTCGCGAGGCCTCCTCCAGATCGCCGCCGGCAATCGCCTGCTCGCCGGCAATCAGGACATAGGGCTGCAACTCGACCAGCGCCGACTGGACCGCCGCCTCCGCCGGTGCCTTGTCGCGTATCGCCAGGTAGTACTCCACGGCATTGCGGCCGGCGGGCGCGTAGGTGTTCCTGCTGTCCAACGCCTGGGCGGCGAGCGTATGCAACGCGGCGGTATCGAGCGCCGCCAGCGCCGCCGGTGCCGGCCCCTCCCCGACCGGGACCGCGTCGACCGCGTTGGCCGGACGGCCCGCATCTGATGGCGCACAGCCCAACATCAGCAGCATCGCCGACGCCAGCCAGACGGTCCTTGCACGCAGCATGTCGCAGCCCCTGTACCACGATGGACGCGAAGACTAGGCACCGAGTGTGACCGTCGCTTGGCGGAGATGCGTCAACCGTTGACATGTCCGTCCTGAGAGGCCGCGTGGACGCCGGCCGTGTCAACGCCAGCGTGAGACGAGCGGCCCCCGCTGACGTCGTGGTGGCCTACCGAACCGCGCACGCGGACAGCTATGCGTGACGCGGTGCACCGATGGCAAAAAAAACGGCAGCGGTACCGGATCGCACGGCGTGCGTGGCGCAAAAAGCGGCAGTGGAGACCGCGCTTGCGCCGCCGTTGCCCGCCAGCCTGGCAGCCATGCCGCTTCAACCGGCACGGGTGCCGTCGGTTGTGTCATCGATGCATGCTGCCGCCTCATGCATGCCGCTTTGCGCGGCATCGGCGGCGTATCCCGGTGGACGCGCGCCGGTCGCCCGGCGACGGCTCTCAGATTGCGCGGCATCGCTGGCCGTCCACGCCGCACCGGCGACGCCGGATACGGCGGCCGTGTCGGGCAGTGCGGCACGCGTGGAGGTGGATATGGCATACACGGGGCGCAACGCGGCACCGTTGAACGGCCGCATTGCAGCGCAGGCCCCGTCCGAGGTTCGCATCGTCCGTCGCGTTGCACTGCCGACGTGCTGCAACGACCGCATCCGTGTGCTCACGCCACCGCGGCGACCCTGATGCCGTGCCAGCACGTGGAGCGGATGGCCGCGTGCACGGGGGGGGCCATGGTCAATCGCCCGTGGGCAGCGCCACGTGCACGGCCAGGCCGCCGAGGCGGGTCGACCGGTCCAGTGCGATGGTGCCCCGGTGCGCGGCCAGCACCTCACGCGCGATGGCCAGGCCCAGGCCGCTGCCGGCCTGGCCGGAGCCCAGGCGCCGGTAGAACGGGTCGAACACGCGCTCGCGGTCGGCGTCGGGGATGCCGGCGCCGGAGTCCTCCACCTCCAGCACCGCGTGCGCGCCGTCATGCGAGACCCGCACCGCGACGGTGCCGCCGTCCGGCGTGTAACGCACGGCGTTCTCCACCAGGTTGCGCAGCAGCAGCCCCAGCGCGAACTCGTCGCCCGACACCTGCACATCGTCCAGGTCGGCCTGCAACGTCTGCCGCTTGCGTTCGGCCAGCGGCCGCAACTCGTCGATCTCGGTCCGCGCCAGCGCATCCAGGCTCAGCCGCGTGCGCTGGCGGGCGCCACCCACGCCCCCTGCCCCGCTCAACGACAGCAGTTGTGCGATCAACCGCTCCACGCGCGTGACGCTTTCGGCCAGCAGGCGCTGGGAGTCCTCGCGGTCGTCGGCGTCCTGCGCCAGCCGCGCGTTGTCGGCGTGCACCTTCAACGCGCTGATCGGGGTCCGCAGCTCGTGCGCGGCGTCGGCCACGAACCGGCGCTCGCGCACCAGCGCCACGTCCAGCCGTTGCAGCAGGCTGTTGAGCGCGCGCACCAGGCCCTGCGCTTCGCGCGGCACCTGCTCCGGGTCCAGCAACGCAAGACGCTCGGGATCGCGCTGGCCGATCTCGTGCGACAGCCGGCGCAGCGACCGCGTCGCCAGCGCGACGCTCCAGCCGATCACCAGTGCCATCAACGGCAGCGACAGCGCCAGAGGCAGCAGCGTGCCGCCGGCGATGTCGGTGGCCAGCTCCTGCCGGATGTCGGACGATTCGGCCGACTGGAACCAGCGGCCCTCGCGCGAGCGCAGGGTGAACGCGCGCCAGCGCGCGCCGTCGATGACCACGTCGGCATAGCCGGGCACGCGGTCGGCCAGTGGCGTGAGCGGCGCGCTGTCGGAGCGCAGCAGCAGGCGGCCGCGCGCATCCCACACCTGGAACGCGAGCTTGTTTTCGTAGGCGTGGCCGTCCTCGAACGCCAGGTCCTCGCCCACGCCCTGCGCCTGGCCGTGCCAGCCGCGCAGCACGATGGGCTCGCCCGGGTAGGCGTTGAGCTCGCTCAGCGGCTCGTCGACCAGGCTGACCAGCACGCGGGTGGACTGCACCAGCCGCGCGTCGAACATTTCCCCCGCCTCCTGCAGGCCGGCCCGGTAACTCAGCCAGCCGGCGACCGCCATCAGCGTGCCCAGGGTGCCCAGCAGCACCCACAGCAACGTGCCGCGGATGGAGTTCACGGGGCGGCGCCCGCCAGGTCGCCCAGCGCGTAGCCGATACCGCGCACGGTGCGGATGGCGGCCGGGTCGAGCTTGCGGCGCAGGGCGTGCACGTGCACGTCCACGGCGTTGCTGGCGACGTCGTCGTTCCAGCCGTACAGGTGGCGCTGGATCGCATCGCGCGCCATCGGGCGGCCGCGCTGCTCCATCAACAACCGCAGCAGGGCGAACTCGCGGCGGGTCAGGTCCAGGTTGCGGCCGTGCCAGCGGGCCGCGAGCGAGGTGGGGTCCAGCTGCAGCGGCCCGGCCTCCAGCGTGGGCTGCGCGCGCCCGGCGCTGCGGCGGATCAGGGCGCGCACGCGTGCCAGCAGTTCGGCGGTGTCGAAGGGCTTGCCCAGGTAGTCGTCGGCGCCCACGTCCAGGCCCTGGGTGCGGTCGGCCGGCCGCTCGCGCGCGCTCAGCACCAGGATGGGCACCGGGTTGCCGTCGGCGCGGATCTGCCGGATCACGTCGATGCCGTCCATGCGCGGCAGTCCCAGGTCCAGCACCACCAGGTCGAAGGTGTCGTCGCGGATGGCGAACAGGCCGGCGGCGCCGTCCTGCACCCAGTCGACGGCGAAAGCACCGCGCCGAAGCGCGGTGCTCAGGCCCTGCCCCAGCGACGGGTCGTCTTCCACCAGCAGGATGCGCATGCCGCCAGTCTGGTGCGCGTCGCGGTCAGCGCGCAAGGTGCGCGGTGACCTCCTTGAGCCGGGCCTCGGCCTCGCGGCGGCGGCCGGCGTCGGCCGTGGCGCGGCCGGGGCGCGCGGGCGCGGACAGGGCCTTCTGGTAGGCCGCCTTGGCGCCGGCCCAGTCCTTCTGGTCGCGCAGGAAATCGGCATAGAAGTAATTGGCGTCGATGCCGTCGGGGTCGACCGCCAGGCCCTTGCGCAGCAGCTCGCGCGCGGTGTCGTCATCGCCGAACCCGATCGGCCAGCCCGGCACCTGGTAGTACAGCGCGCCCAGGCTGGTGTAGGCCGCGCCGTCCAGCGCGTCCGGGTCGAGCTTGATGGCGGCCTCGAAGTCCGAGCGCGCGCGCTTGACCAGGCCCAGCGCGCCCACGCCGCCTTTCTCGCCGGCCAGGCTGGACAGCACGATGCCCTCCCAGATCAACGCATCGGCATCGCCCGGGTGCGCCTTGCGCGCCTGGGCGGCCTGCAGCGCGAGATCGCCGAAGGCGGCTTCGCGCTGCGCCTTGGGGGTCTGGTAGTTGATCTGGGCCCAGCGGTCGCGCACCTGCTCCACGTCAGGCCGGGCGGGCCCGGCGGCGAAGGCGTTGCCGCCCACCAGCACGCACAGGAGGGTGAAGCCGAACAGGGGGTTACTGCGGTTGCGGTTCATGGCGCGGGGTCTCCGGCAGGGGGTGGGACGGCAGGTGGGCATGGCGGCGGACGGCCGGCAGTTGCGTGCGCAGGCTGCGGTCGACCAGCCCGGGCAGCAGCCCGTTGAGGCGGGCGAAGAGTTTTTCCGGCCACCCGATCTGCAGGCGCGAGGTCCCGCGCTGCAGGGCGGCCACCAGCTGGCGGGCGACATCGGCGGGGTCGTCGCTGGCGGTCTTGAGCTCGGTATTGAGCGCGTCCACGGCCGGCGTGTTGAACGGCGTGCGCGTGGCGCGCGGCGACAGGTACTGGAACCGCACCGGCGTGTCGGCGTACTCGCGCGCCAGCGCTTCGGTCAGCCCGCGCAGCCCGAACTTGCTGGCGCTGTAGGCGGCAAAACCGGGAAACGCGAGGCTGCCGAAGGTCGAGCCCAGCACCGCGACGGCGGCGCGGTCGTGGGTCTGCAGGACGGGCAGCAGCGTGCGGATCAGCAGCATCGGCGCCACCAGGTTGGTCTGCAGCAGGCGCGCCAGGGCCTCCGGGTCCTGCTGCTGGAACAGCCCGAAGGCGCTCTGCGCATGCCCCAGCACCAGCACCGAGGGCCGCGGGCGCATCGCATGCGCCGCCTGCAGCACGCGGGCGCGGCCCTCGGCGGTCGCCACGTCCGCCACCACCCGGTGCACCGCGCCGGCAGGCACGTACTGCGCCAGCCCGCGCAGGCGGGCCTCGCTGCGCCCCACCGCCAGCACGTGCGCGCCGGCGGCGGTCAGCGCCGCGAACAGCGGCTCGCCGATGCCGCCGCTGGCGCCGGTCAGGATCACGCTGCGCCCGGCCAGGTCCATCAGGCGGCCTCGGCCAGGCGCACACCGCCGCTGCGCAGCGTGCGGAAGATGTCGCCGTACAGCACGTAGAAGCGGCGCGCGGCGTGCACCACCGCGGCGCGGTCGCCGGGGTCGTCCAGGCGGTCCATCAGGCCTTTGAAAAACCCGACGTGCCCGATGTCCAGGTCGCCGTGCGACAGCAGGTAACCGAACGCGTTGCGCGGTAACCCGAGCGAGGCCTGCAGGGTGTCGGCCGCGCGCGTGGCCAGCGCGACGCTGGTGCCTTCCAGCACCAGCACCATGCCGAAGAACCCGACCGGATTGCCGCGGTGGATCGTGTCGTAGGCGTAGCTGACCATGAGTTCGGTCGCCAGCGACGGCATCGACGCCTCGGCCCGGGCGCGGTCCGCACCGCAGGCGGCGATGTCGTCGAGTACCCATTCCTGGTGCCCCATTTCCTCTTCGATGTACTCGCCGATGGCGGTGCGCAGCCACTCCAGCCGCGCCGGCAGGCGCGCGCCGCACGCCATCAGCAACGGCACGGTGTGGCGGACGTGGTGGTAGGCCTGCGTCAGGAAAGCGACGTAGTCCTCGCGCGTGATCGCGCCGGCCAGCGCGGACTGGATGAGCGGGATGGACACCAGCGCGTCGCGCTCGGCCGTGGTCTGCGCGAGCAGGTCGTCGTGGAAACTCATGCGGCAACTCCGGGGGAGGGAACGGTGGGGTCGCCCCGGTAGCAGGCGTCGATGTCGGCCTGGTAGCGGGACAGGATGGCGGCGCGGCGCGGACGGCCGTTGGCGGTCAGCAGGCCGTCGGTGGAGGTGAACGGCGCGGCCGCGCGCACGAAGCGCGCCACGCGTGCGTAGTCGGGCAGCCCGGCGTTGACCTCCGCCAGTGCGCGCGCGATGCGGCTGTCGTCCAGATCCGGCCGGCGCGGCACCAGCACGGCGACGTTGTCGGCCTGCCCCTCACCGTGCACCACGGCCTGGCCGATGGCGGGGTGCGCGAGCAGCTCGCTCTCCACCCACTCGGGCGAGACGTTGCGACCGAACGCGGTGATGAACACGTTCTTGCGGCGGCCGGTGACATGCACGAAGCCGTCCGCGTCGACGTGACCCAGGTCGCCGGTGCGGACCGGCCCGTCGGGCAGCGGCGCGCCACCGAGGAAGCCCAGCGCACGCGCACCGTCGACGCACAGTTCGCCGTCGACCACCGACACGCGCGCATGCGGCAGCGCCTGGCCGACACTGCCATCGCGCACCGCCCCCGGCCGGTTGAGGCAGACCACCGATCCGCACTCGGTGAGCCCGTAACCCTCGTGGACCGGCAGTCGGAGGGCACGCGCACGCGCCAGCAACCCCGGCCCGATGCGGCCTCCGCCGACGGCGATGTAGCGCAGCGAGTCCGGCAACGGCGCGCCCTGTTCCGCGGCCATCACCAGCGCCAGCAGCAACTGCGGCACCAGGATCACGCTCTCGGGCCGGTAGCGATGCAGGCAGCGCAGCAGCGTGGGCATGTCCAGGCCCGTGGCCCCCGTGTAGCCGATCTCGGCCAGTGACGGCAGCGCGATCTCGGCGTCGGCCAGCACGGTGGCGTAGAGACCGGCGACGTTCTCCAGCAGCGTTGACAGCGGCATCAGGCACAGGTGCCGGCGTGGGCGGATGGCCGACGACGCGTCCACCAGTGAGCGGGCCACCGTCAACAGCGTGTCGGCCTCCAGGCACACGCCCTTGGGCTGGCCCGTGGTGCCGGAGGTGTAGGTGATGCAGGCGGTCCCGGCCGGGAGACGCGTGTCGACGCCATCCGTTGCAGCGACGCGCCAGCCGGCCAGCGCACCGCCGTCCAGCAGGCCGACAGGTGCTTCGGCACCCGCCGGCATGGTGTCCGCGGCAGCGGTGACGATGCAGTCCGCGCCGCTGCTGGCCAGGGCGTGTGCGACCTGCGCGGGCGAGAAGAACGTCGGCAGCGGCACGTGCACACCGCCGACCTGCCGGATCGCCAGGTCCAGTGCGAACCACCCGGGGCCGTTGTCCAGCCGGCTGGCGACGCGGCGCGTGCCGGTGCGCTGCAGCCAGTCCACGGTGCGGTCGATGCGCGCACGCACGGCGTCGTCGCCGAGCGTCCCCTGCGCGGTGACCAGGCGGACCGCGCGGCTCTGCAGGCGCTCGACCAGGCGGGTGTCGGATGCCGGCGACGTCATGACGCGCCCGCCAGGCACAGCACCGGCGCGGCACACGGCACCGGCGGCGCGGCACTGTCGCGCAGCAGCGCGACGCCCTCGGCGACGTTGCCGCACATCAGGCGCGGGCGCGATGCGTAGTAGTCGCCCCAGTCGTTGCAGCGTTCGCGCAGGTTGTCGACGCGCGCTTCCGCCAGTTCGACCGTTGACAGGTGCAGGCGCTGGAATGCGTTGCGCAGCTGCTGGGTGGCCACGAACAGCACCCAGTCCATGCGTGCCTGGTGCAGCAGGTGCGCGACCTGCACGATCAGCTCGCGCGCGATACCCGGCGTGGTGGCGGCGAAGTTGCCCACCTCCACCACCGCGCGCCGGTCCACCGTGCGGACGATGCCACGCTGCGGCATGGCCGATTCGATCGGCGCGTCCAGGTACTGCTCGACGAACAGGTCCCCTTCCCCGCCCGACCGCAGGCCGACGGCGGCCACCAGTGCCCCGTTGCCGTCCTCGTAGGCCAGCAGGTGCGGCAGGAAGCTGCGCAGGCGGGCGCCGTAGCGGTGCAGGTAGACGTCGGCGATGAAGCGCTCCACCGCTTCGCGCCGGGGGTCGACGGGGTCGACCAGGCGCACGTCGGCGAACCGGCCGGGGAACGGTGCGAGCGAAACGTGGGGGCGTATCCAGTGCATGGGCCGGCATGCTGGAGGCGCACGATTAAGGCCCGATTAGGCGCACGTTAGCCGTCCATTAGCCTTTCGATAACGAATCATTGGGTGGCGCAAAAAAAACGCCCGGCGCGGGGCCGGGCGTGTGATGCGGCGATGCGGTGGACGTCAGCGCGTGCCCGCCTTCCGGCAGCGGGCGATGCGGCACTCGCCTTCGGGCACGGCCGAGAGGCTGCCGTCATCGGGCACCACCACCGGATCGACGGCCGTGGGCTGCGCACCGTAGGACAGGCGCAGGCCGATGCGGCTGGCCTCGCTCGCGTTGCGTGCCTGCTCGTGGCCCAGCAGCAGCGACAGCAGCCAGCCGCGGCGCAGCGTGACGTCCAGGCCGGCCGACAGCGAGAGCGCATTGTCGTTGTAGCTGGACATGCGCAGGCGGTAGTCGGTGGCGGCCGGCATCAGCACGTAGTTGATGGCGGCGTCGCCCTTGTCCTCCAGCGCCTGGCGGTACTCGACGCTCCAGAACGGCCGCACGCGCCCCGCCTCGCCCAGCTGCCACTGGCCTTCAAGGCCGATGGCGGCCGTACGGCTGTCGACCCCCTGCTCGCGGTAGGCCAGGTCGTACAGCGCCAGGCCGTGTTCGCGGTAGGCATCCAGCGTGGTGCGGCTGGCGTCCAGGCGGCCGTAGCCGGTCAGGTTCATCGATGCGCCCTGGTGCGCATAGCCCATCGACAGCGACGCAAACTGCTGGTCGCCATCGCGGGTGGCCGTGCCCAGCGCATCGGCGTCGGTGCTCCAGCGCTGCAGGTCGAAGTCCAGCTGGCCGGTGCCGGCCACGGCATCGACGAACAGGTGCTCGCCGGCGCGCCACAGGCCGTACAGGGCCAGCGAGCGCTGGTCGGCCTGCAGGCGCGAGGCGCCGTTGGCGTCCAGCGTGCTGTCGTTGGCCGCCAGGCTGCCGGCGATACCGACGATCAGGTTGTCGCCAATCGCGCGATCCGCACCCAGCGTGATGCCGTCGGTCTCGAAGTCGAAGCCGTTGCGGCGGCCGCTGCTGCCGAACGTGGCGGTGCCCGACAACCAGGCGCCCCACCCCTGCGGCAGTGCCGGCCACGCGGATGCGGCGGCCTGGCCCAGCGGCACCGACAGGCCCGCACCGGTGTCGCCGCCGGCGTAGGCCAGCGTCAGGGTGCTGGAACTGGCGTTGGCGCCGTTGCGTACCTGGCGCAGGCGGTCGCGGATGTTGGCCTGCTGGGCATTGGCGAAGCGCACGCTGGCATCCACCTGGGCCTGCATCAGGCCGGTGACGCCGGGGTCGCGCGTGGGGTCGGGGCGTTCGACCACCACCAGCTCCATCTGGATGCTGGCGCTGGCGTAGTTGCCGTCGGCGGCCTGCGTGGCGGTGATGACGGCGGTGCCGGCCGCGTGCAGGGTCACGGTGCGGCCGCTGACGCTGGCCACCATGGGCTGGCTGCTGGTGAAGGTGAACGCGCCGGCGCTGTCGCTGTCGGGGTTGTCCAGTTCGAACGCGGCCTCGCCCAGCACCTTGGACAGGCGCTCGGGCCAGACCAGCGTCGGCACGGCGGCGGCGATGTCGACCTCCAGCGCCACCTGCGCGGCGGCGCTGTGGTTGGCGTCGCCGGCCTGGTCGGCGCTCAGCCCGCAGCGGCCGGCCGCGAGCATCGTCACGGTGTCGCCGGCCACGGTGCACACCGCCGCGGTGGTGCTGGCGAACACGATGGCGTTGCCCGATGCGCCGCCCTGCGCGGTCAATGCGAACGTGCCGCCCGGCGCGAACACCGGCGCGCCCGGGTTGGCGGCAAAGCCGGTGATGGCCTGCGCCTGCGGCTCGACCACGATTTCGATCGCCTGCTGCGCGGTGAAGCCGTTGGCGTCGCGCACCTCCAGGGTGGCGTCGAACCGGCCGGCGGCGGTCGGGGTGCCCGACAGCACGCCGGCGGTGCTCAGCGCGACGCCTGGCGGCAGCGCGCCATCGACCACGGTGAACGTGTACGGCGCGGTGCCCCCCGTGACCTGCAACGTCTGGTCGATGCCATCGCCGAAGGTGATCTCCGGCGTCACCAGTGCTAACGCGAGGGCCGGTGCCTGCACTGTCAGCGTATAGGCCTGCTGCGCGGCGAACGGACCGGTGCCGGTGCTGTTGTCGGTGGCTTCGATGGTGAAGGCGAACGTGCCGGACGCCGTTGGCGTACCCGACAACGTGCCGTCGGCGGCCAGCGCCAGGCCGTCGGGCAATGCACCGGCGACCTGCGCGAACGTGTACGGCGCGGTGCCGCCGCTGGCGGTGAACGCGTGCGTGTACGCCGCGCTGCCCGTGGCGTCGGCCGGGGCCGTTGCGTCCAAGGTGACGGTGGCGGCCTGGACGGTGACCGTCACGGTGGCCGGTGCCGACGTATTGAGGCCATCGCTGGCGGTGTAGGTGAAGCTGTCCGGCCCGGCATAACCCGCGGCCGGCTGGTAGGTGATGCCCGTGCCGCTGGCCACGACGGTGCCGTGCGCGGGCGCGGTGCCGACCGCCACCGAGGTGGGCGTGCCGGTGATGTCCAGCGTGACCGCCGTGGCCGGCGCGCCGTACGCGACGGTCAGGCTGACCGGGGCCGCCACCAGCGGCGGCGCCGGGGTGACCGCGTTGGACGCCGTCGAGGCGGCGCCGGTGCCGGCGGCGTTGTCGGCGGTCACGGTGAAGGTGTACGCCACGCCGTTGGTCAGGCCGGTGACCGTCAGCGGGCTGCCGGCGCCGGACGCGGTCGCGCCACCCGGGTTGGCGGTGACGGTGTAGCCGGTGATGGCGCTGCCGCCGGCGCTGGCCGGGGCGTCGAAGGACACCGTCGCCTGTGTGTCGCCCGCCACCGCCGCGACGCCCGTCGGTGCGCCGGGAAGGACGGCGTTGACGGTGAAGCTGCGGCTCACCTGCGTGGCCGGCAGGTAGCTGGCGTCACCCGCCTGGTCGGCGTTGATGGTGCAGGTGCCGGCGGTGACGAAGGCCAGCGTGCCGCCCGAGGTGACCGTGCAGACGCCGGTCGTGGACGAGCTGAAGACGACCGGGTACCCCACGCCAGCGCTGCTGCTGGCGGTCAGCGTAGGCGTCGTGCCGAAGTTCTGCGCGCCGGGGTTTGTGAACGTAATGGTCTGCTCGGCGGCCGGGGTGGCCGGGTTGCTCGCCATCGATGCGGGCCCGATGCCGGCCACGTTTTCGGCCGTAACCGTGAAGGTGTACGCCACGCCGTTGGTCAGGCCGGTCAGCACAATTGGCGAGCCGGCGCCACTGGCGCTGATGCCGCCCGGGTTGGAGGTGACCGTGTAGCCGGTAATGGCCGCGCCGCCGGAATTGGACGGTGCGCTGAAGGCCACCGAGACCTGGGTGTCGCCCGCCGTCGCGATGGCCGCGGTCGGCGCGCCGGGAACCACGGCGTTGACAGTGAAGGATTGCGACACCGTTGCCGCCGCGGTCGTGGCGGCATCTCCGGCCTGGTCCGCATCGATGGTGCAAGTGCCGGCGGTGACGAACGTCAGCGTGCCGCCGCTGGTGATCGTGCAGACCCCCGAGGTGGAAGAGCTGAAGCTGACCGGCAGGTCCGCGCTGCTGCTCGCCGTGAGCGTCGGTGTGGTGCCGAAGTTCTGCGCGCCGGGATTGGCGAAGCTGATGGTCTGCGGCGCCCGCGGCGTGACCGCATTGGACACTCCCGACGCCCCGCCCGTGCCGACGGCGTTGGTCGCCGTTACGGTGAAGGTGTAGGCGGTGCCGTTGTCCAGGCCGGTGACCGTGATCGGCGAAGACGCGCCGGTCCCGGTGATGCCGCCGGGGCTGGAGGTCACCGTGTAGCCGGTGATCGCCGAGCCGCCGTTGTCGGCGGGTGCGGTAAAGGCGATGGACACCTGCCCGTCGCCCGGCGTGGCGGTGCCGATGACGGGCGCGCCGGGCGCCTCGGGGATATCCACGGTGTGGGCGGTGCCGCTGGTGAAGGCCGCCGGCGGGCCGTTGCCGGCATCGTCCTGGAGATTGCTCCCGCCATTGAGGTTGACCCGCAGGGTGCCGGTGCCGGTGATGCTATTGACGGTGACGTCGACCGAGGCGCCGCTGGCAGCGGACACGCCGGCGATGCTGCCCGACGCGCTGCCGGTGGAAGCCAGCGCGAAGTCGTCGACAGACACGTTGCCGACGGATTCGTTGAAGGCGACGTTGAAGGTCACGGCGGTGTCGGCGGCCGTCGCGCCGCCGGCCGGGGCAATGGCGGTGACGGCCGGCGCCGTGGTGTCGACCGTCGCATTGCTCGTGTCGGCACGCACCGTTGTGTTGCCCGCGTTGTCCGCTGCGGTGACGCTCATATTGCGGTTGGCCGCATCGATCGCACCGGCCACCAGCGTGTACGTGGCCACCCAGGTGCCCGCGCTGTTGGTCGCGGCGACGGCGGCGCCACCGCCGAACTGGCTGAAGTCCACGGTGACGGCGCTGAGGGTGTCGCTGTTGTTGTCGCCGCCGGCCGTGTTGTTCCAGGCAGCGGTGACGGTGTCGCCGATCTTGAAGGCGCCGCCGATGCCCGTGCCGCCGGAGACGCTGATGTAGGCGTCGGTGACGACCGGCGCGACGCTGTCGACCGATGCGTTGGTGGTGTCGGCCCGGGTCGTCGATCCGTGCACGTTGGTGGCGGTGATGCTGACGTTGCGGTTGGCGGCATCGATGGCGCCTGATACCAGGGTGTAGGTCGCCGTCCAGGTTCCACCGCTGTTGCTCGCCGCCACGGCCGCGCCGCCGCCGAACTGCGAGAAGTCGACGGTGACCCCGGTCACGCCGGCGTTGTTGTCGCCCCCGGCGGTGTTGTTCCAGGTCGCGGTGACGGTGTCGCCGATCCGGTAGGTACCGCCGGTACCCGATGCGCCCGACAGGCTGATGCGGGCGTCGGTGACGGTGGGCGGCTCGGGCACGACGGCATCGTCGATGACGATGTCGTTCATGGAGTGTCCTGTCGCGGACTGGTTATCCAGATATCCGCCTGCGGAAATGTAGATCCGCACTTCGTCGACGTTGTCGAACCCGGCGCCGGGCACGACGGTCATCGGATTGGAGGACGGGTCATACGCTTCGAAGGTCATCGAGGCCACCTGGACGCCATCGCGGTAACCCGCGACGGTGTTGGTGGTGCTCTGCGTTTCCGCCCAGTTGTAGTAGTGGAAGGACGAAAGCTTGAACTCGCCACCATCGCCGGACCGGATGGCCATGCCTTTCGGGCCGTCTGGCGAGTCGTAGGTCAAACCGCTGTAGGACGGATCGCTGCTGAACAAATAGCTGTTGTCGAACCAGGTGATCGCACCGAGGGTGGTACCGGCGGCATCCGCAATGTTCACCACCTGGATGTTCTTGCCGGGGATATCCACGGAGCCGCCGTCGCCGTCGGACGCGATGCCGTCGCCAAGCCCGATGTTGCTCGAGTACGAAAGCGTGGCCGGCGCCGCGTGCGCGGTCATCGCGACGGCGAACAGCACCACCACCGCGAGCGCGTGGCGCGCGCGGCGGACCGCATGAGTCGTGGACATCGTTTTTCCCCTGGTTCCCGCTTCTGAACGACGTCCGGACTGATCCGTGCGCCTGTTGTCTGTTGTCTGTTGCGACTGCCCGTTCGACGACCGCCATTCGGAGCGCCGTCGCCCATCTCCGCCATAAAACCGGCGGCCCCGCTTAAAGGGTCGCTGCCACACGCTCCACAGGCAATTTCCGTGCCCCGCCTGCAACGCAGGCGCGCCCGGCGCCCGCCCCTTCGGAGCAATGACGGCCGCGCGCGCCTGTTCTTGAGCCTTGCCCACCACCCGGGCCGCCCTGCCTGCACGGCTTTGACACCGGGCCCGGTACCGTGCCCCCTTCCCCACCCCATGGAGGCCGGCATGTCCGAGACGATCTACGACGCCCTGCGCGAGAGCCACGAAGAGCAGCGGTCCCTGTTCCGCAAATTATTGCGCAGCAAGCCGGGCACGCGCGAGCGGTTGGACCTGTTCACGCAGGCGCGGATCGAGCTGGAGGCGCACGAGGCGGCCGAGGAGCGGTTCCTGTACGCGCCGATGCTGATGGACGACATGGGGCTGAACTCCACGCGCCATGCACTGCATGAGCACCACGAGATCGACGAGCTGGTCGAAGACGTGCAGTCGCTGGACCCGGCCGGCGAGGCGTGGCTGGAGAAGTGCAAGGAGCTGAGCCACCAGGTGCACCACCACCTGCGCGAGGAGGAGAAGAAGTTCTTCCAGGTGTCGGGCAAGGTGCTGACCGAGACGCAGAAGGTGCAGCTGGCCAAGAAGTACCGGAAGGACTTCGAGCGGATGAAGAAGAAGCTGGCGGCGGAGTGACTGCACGCTGATCCTTGTCGGCGCGTGCGGCGGATGCCCTTGTAGGAGCGGCTTCAGCCGCGATTGGCGCTCGGGTGGAGTGCGTGGTCGCGACTTACGTCGCTCCTACACAGGTTCTGGGGCGCGTGGCCATCGGCGTGCGTCTTCGAGGGGCCGGCTTTGGTTCGCGGCTGAAGCCGTTCCTACACGGGCCGTCCTACACGGGCGGGCGATGCAGGGACTCAGGCGCTGACGGCTTCGGGGAAGCTGAGTTGCTCGAGGTCGGGGTGCGACAGCACCACGGCGCGGTCGCGGCCGCCGTGCTTGGCCTGGTACAGGGCGATGTCGGCGGCGCGCAGCAGGTCGGTGTGGCGCGGGGCGTTGCGCGGGCGCAGCAGGGCAACACCGAGGCTGGCGGTCACGCGGCCGGTGGGGCCTTCGGCGCCGTGGAGTTCCAGCCGCGCGATGTCGCGGCGAAGTGCATCGGCCAGGGCGGTCAGGCGCCCGCTGTCGGGCTGGTACCAGACCAGCGCGAACTCCTCGCCGCCATACCGCGCGGCCAGGTCCAGCGGCCGCTTGGCGTGGCCGGCCACGACGCGGGCCACGCCGCGCAGCGCGGCATCGCCGTCGGCATGGCCGTGGCGGTCGTTGAACTGCTTGAAGTGGTCGACGTCGATCAGGGCCAGCGCCACGCAGGTGCCGTCGCGCGCGGCCTGCTGCCACACGCGGTGCAGGTGCTCGTTGAAGCTGCGCCGGTTGTGGATGCCGGTCAGCCCGTCGCGCTCGGCCAGTTCCGACAGCATGCCGGCCGTGAGGAAGGTGATGCGCGCGCGGTACTCCAGCGCGAAGCCGCCACAGGCGCCGACAATGTTGGCCAGCACCATGTACGACAGCTGGTAGGTCAGGATCAGCGGGTCGGGCTGCCACACCGGCACCAGGGCCAGGAACATCACCAGCGCCGCCGTGTTGGCCACCAGTGCCCATCGCCACGGCAGGCCCACCAGCAGGTAGATGGCGAAGGGCAGCAACAACGTGCCTTCGTACGGGACGGGCGCATCCAGTGCCAGGGTGAGCACGACGATGCCGACGGTGCCGCAGCCGGTCACCAGCGCCGCCAGGAACACGGCCGGTATCAGCCACGCGCGCAGCGCCGGGCGGTGGCTGATCACCAGCGCCGCCACCAGCGCCGGCACGATCAGGAACAGGCGGATGGCCGCCGTCCAGCGCGACGCGTGCAGCGGGATGGTCGTCAGATCGATGGCGATGAACGTCACGTACGTGCCGATGCCGATCCACAGCACCCAGCGCAGCCACGCCAGGTTCATGAGGTGCTGGTCCTTGCGGAACGCCCGCTCGAGCTCGGGCTCGAAACGGAGCGTCGCCTGCCCACGGTCCAGCGCCTCGCGGTAGGGCGAGGGGTGGGCGGCATCCAGAGGGACGTGGGGCGGTGGCATGGGCGGCGGCAAACCCTCGGCGGCGCCGGCGCCCTTCGGACGGGCAGCGGTCGATCCGGTGGACGGGCGCTCCATTCCCGGGGATCGGTGGTTCTTCTTTCTTCTTCCGTGTCGGAATCGGCCGCGCGCCGGAAACCTTTAGCGCGCCCGCCGATCTTCTGCGGTTGCGGCGTCAGTTGCGGTGGACGCCGGGCCGTGCGGATCGCCTGTGCGACCGCGACGATCCTCGATACCGTGCTGCTGCGGCAGCAACGTCGGCCGCACTCGATCGCGGGCACGGCGCCGGCGGTCGCAACGTGCGCTGCGCATGTGACGGGTACGGCGCGCGCGGCGTTCGGGCGTGTGGTCGGGTGCCCGGTCGGGTGCCCGGTCGGGGATCGCGGCGGAAGCCGCGCCTACAGGGCACGGCCTGGATGGATCGAGGTGCGCCGCAATCGAGCGCCCGGGCTCGCGGCGGAAGCCGCGTCTGCAGGCGGGACGCGCTGGCCAGGTCGATCAGGCCGCGTCGACCGGGGGCGGGAGCGCCGGCAGCGTGATGACGAACTCGACGCCCCGACCCGGCTCGCCGGTGCTGAACGCGCCGATGCTGCCGCCGTGCTGCTGCACCATCTGGTGGACCAGGCTGAGGCCGATGCCCAGCCCGCCGTGGGCGCGCGACGGCGGGTGTTCGTCCTGTGCGAACAGCTTGAACACGTACGACAGGTTCTCCGGCGCGATGCCCGGGCCGGTGTCGGCCACGGACAGTTCGACCGTGTCCGCGGTGCGATGCAGACCGATCGTGATGCGCCCCCCGTCGGGCGTGAACTTCACCGCGTTGTGCAGCAGGTTGCTGAGCACCTGCACCAGACGCACGCGGTCCCCGCTGACCCACAGCGGCGTGCCGTCCAGCTCCAGCACCAGGGTGTGGGCGCGGCTGACGATCGCCGGCGCGTGGGCTTCCACCGCCTCGTGCACCACCGGTTGCAGGGCGACGGGCTGCATGTCCAGGTGCACCTTGCCGCTGACGATACGGCCGACGTCCAGCAGGTCGTCCACCAGGCGGCACAGGTGGCTGACCTGGCGGCCGAGGATGTCGCGGGTCTGCCGCATGGCCTCGGTGGGCGTCTCTTCCATCTTCATGATGGCGACGGCATTGGCGATGGGCGCCAGCGGGTTGCGCAGCTCGTGCCCGAGCATCGCCAGGAACTGGTGCAGGTGGCGCTCCTGCTGCTCCAGGGTGTCGATACGCCGCTGGCTGGTCATGTCGCGGGTGACCTTGGCGTACCCGTAGTGGCGGCCCGCCTCGTCGTACAGCGGGGTGATCACCACATTGGCCCAGAAGCGGCTGCCGTCCTTGCGCAGGCGCCAGCCGACGTCCTCGAAACGGCCGTCTTGCAGGGCCATCTTCAACTCGTGCGCCGGCCAGTCGCGGTCGAGCTGCTCCTGCGGGTAGAAGATCGAGAAGTGGCGGCCGAGGATCTCCTCGGCGGTGTAGCCCTTGTTGAGCTGCGCGCCGAGGTTCCAGCTGGCGATGCGGCCTTCCGTGTCGAGCATGAAGATGGCGTAGTCGCGCACGCCCTCGACCATCAGCCGGAAACGCTCTTCGGACTGGCGCAGCAGCTCCTCGTGTTCACGGCGCTCGGTGAGGTCGCGCGTGACCTTGGTAAAGCCGCGATGCACGCCGTGCGCGTCGAACAGCGCCGTGACCACCACGCTCGCCCAGAAGCGGCCGCCGTCCTTGCGCAGGCGCCAGCCCTCGTCCTCGATGCGGCCGTGGGCCAGGGCCTCACGCAGCAGGCGTTCGGGCACGCTGGCGGTCATCTGCTCGGGCGGATAGAACAGGCGGAAGTGGCGGCCGATGACGTCCGCCGGTTCGTAGCCCTTCAGCCGCCGGGCGCCCGCGTTCCAGGAGCGGATGCAGCCATCGGGGTCGAGCATGAAGATGGCGTAGTCGCGCACCGATTCCACCATCAGGCGGTAGTCGGCATCGGACATGGGCGCCGGCACCGCGCGTGCGGTGTCCAGGCCGGTGGCGCGCGGTTCGGACACGTCTATTCCCCTCGGGCAGGGCGGCACGGTAGCGCGTTGCCGATGCGGTGGGAAACGATGCGACCGCCTCGCGTGGGTCAGAGCAGCTCGACGATGCGCGGCTGAAGCCCGCCGTCCTCCACGAGGATCTCGGCGGCGGTCACGGGCAACGTGAAGCGGCGCGGGCCGGCGCTGCCGGGGTTGAGGTGAAGCACGCGGCCGACGTACCGGATCCCCGGTGCGTGGGAGTGGCCGGCGATCACCGCGTGCACGCCGGCGGCCGCGGGGTCGATCGCAAGATGCTTGAGGTCGTGCACGACATGCAGGTGGACGCCGCCGAGCGTCACCGATGCCGTGTCCGGAAAGGCGTCGGCCCAGGCGCCGGTATCGACGTTGCCGCGGATGGCGGTGACGGGCGCCAGCGCCGTGAGCGCGTCGATGACCCCGGCCGCCCCGATGTCGCCGGCGTGGACGATGCGGTCGCTGCCCCGCAGGAACTCGACGGCCTCCGGACGCAGGAGGCCGTGGGTATCGGAGACGACACCGATGCGCAACGGCACGGCGCGAAGCCCGGGGACCGTCAGTCCAGCGGCGCGGCCATCACCAGGTCGTCGACCGGGTAACCGCGGCGGCGGGCGCCGTCCTTGAGCCGCTGGAACAGCGCCTGGTCCATGGTCGGGCGGCGCGACAGGATCCACAGGTATTTCCTGCTGGGCCCGCCGACGACGGCCCACTGGTAGTCGGGGTCCAGGTCGATCACCCAGTAGTCCGCCCACACCATCGGCACCCACGACAGCCATTCGGGGGCGAAACGGACCTGCAACGCGCCATCAAGGCCCTCCACCGGACGCGCGACGCCGGTGGACTCGTCCATCTCGCCGCTCTTGGTACGGCACGCGTTGCGTACGCCGACGGTGCCATCGGCATTGACGGTGTACGTGGCGGTGATGGTGTCCACGCACTTGCGCTGGAAGAACATCGGCAGGTGCGCGATCTCATGCCAGGTGCCGGCGTAGCGCTGCAGGTCGAGCGAGCCGACGGGCTGGTTGGCCAGTGCGGGGGCGCTGGCGGCCGACGCGGCCATGGCCAGGGTGATGAGCGCGGACTTGAGCATGGGGGGATGCCCGGGGAAAAGGGGCGCGCAGGATGCGATGGGCGGCGTGACCGGGCGGTGGAGCCGGCGTGCCGCCCTCCTTGCAGGAGCGGCTCTAACCGCGATCGGTTCCTCCCCCGGGTCCCTCCCTTGCGCGGCGCCAGTCGCAGGATCTTGTAGGAGCGACGTGAGTCGCGATTCGTGGGCGGTCGAAGCTGCGCGGTCGCGACTCACGTCGCTCCTACAGGAGGCATGAGGGACGTGCGAAGTGGGGTCGCCGGTCCGGGTGGGGTGTTGATCGCGGCTGAAGCCGCTCCTGCAGGAGGCGGGTCTGAAAAAAAGAGGAAAGGCCGCCCGGAGGCGGCCTTTCGCTGGTGCGGGGTGCGGCGCGGGTCAGGTCGCGCGCATCACGACCACGGGTCGCGCAGGACGATGTTGGCGTCGCGGTCGGGGCCGGTGGACACCATCGCCAGCGGGCAGCCCGACAGCTCTTCCAGCGCGCGCAGGTAGGCACGTGCGGCGGGCGGCAGCTTGTCCCACTCGGTGATGCCGTGGGTGCTCTCCTCCCAGCCCGGGAACTCCAGGTACACCGGCGTGCACTCGTCCCAGCCGGCGGCGTCGAGCGGCGCGTATTCGGTGCGCTTGCCGCGGTATTCGTAGGCGATGCAGATCTTCAGCTTCTCCATCCCGTCGAGGATGTCGAGCTTGGTGATGCACAGGCCGGTGATGCCGTTGATGGCGACGGCACGCTTGAGCGCGACGATGTCGATCCAGCCGCAGCGGCGCGGGCGGCCGGTGGTGGCGCCGAACTCCTGGCCACGGGCGCGGATGCCCTCGCCCACCTCGTCGTGCAGCTCGGTCGGGAACGGACCGCCGCCGACCCGGGTGGCGTAGGCCTTGGCGATCCCGAGCACGTAATCGATGGAGTCCGCGCCCACACCGGTGCCCGCCAGCGCGCCGCCGACGGTGGTGTTGGAGCTGGTGACGTAGGGGTAGGTGCCGTGGTCGATGTCCAGCAGCGAGCCCTGCGCGCCTTCGTACAGCACGCGCTTACCCTGCTTGCGCAGGTCGTGCAGGATGCCGGCCACGTCGGACTTCATCGGCTCGACGTAGTCGCCGAAGGCCAGCGCCTCGTCCAGCGTCTGCTGGAAGTCGACCGCATCGACCTTCAGGTACTGGGTCAGCACGAAGTTGTGGTAGTCCAGCGCGGCGCGCAGCTTCTCGGCCAGCTGCTCGGGGTAATGCAGGTCGGCGACGCGGATGCCGCGGCGGGCGACCTTGTCCTCGTACGCCGGGCCGATGCCGCGACCGGTGGTGCCGATCGCCTTGCCGCCGGCGGCCTTCTCGCGGGCCTGATCCAGGGCGATGTGGTACGGCATGATCAGCGGCGTGGCCGGGCTGATCTTCAGGCGCGAGCGGACGTCGATGCCCTCGGCCTCCAGCTCGGCGATCTCTTTCTTCAGTGCGCCCGGGTGCAGCACCACGCCGTTGCCGATCAGGCACAGCGCGCCTTCGCGCAGGATGCCCGACGGGATCAGGTGCAGGACGGTCTTCTTGCCGCCGATGACCAGCGTATGGCCGGCGTTGTGGCCGCCCTGGAAGCGCACCACCGCACCGATCTCCTCGGTCAGCAGGTCGACGATCTTGCCTTTGCCTTCATCGCCCCACTGGGCACCGAGAACGACGACTGACTGACCCATTACCT
>CAMPJI010000032.1 GCA_946886865.1 uncultured Lysobacterales bacterium
CCCCCACCCCCCCCCCCCCCCCCCCCCCCCCCGCCCGCCCGCCCCCGCCCCCGCGATGCCGGATCGCAACCGCGGGCTTCACCGGTTGCGCCAGGCTCGAAACGTGGGGCCGCGGCGGGCGCCGACCACCGGCACGACGGGAACACTGCATGCCACCTGCGTGTACGCGTGCTTCCGCTCTTCTGCGGTCCGCTACGTGGCGGAAGGGCGGGCCTTCTGCTGGAACAGGGCGGCATCGGCCCGCGCGAAGATGTCCTCGGGACGCTCGTTGGCGTGCCCCTCGTGCGCGGTACCGACGAGGACGCGAAGCCCGGTGCGGGCCTGGAACTGCTCGACCGCCTCCGCCATGCGCTCCAGGGTGCGGGCGTTGTCCGCGCCGTGCAGCACCGCGATGGTTTCGGCGCTGCCGGACACGCGGTTGACGCTGCACCCGGTGGGTGCAATGGCGTCCAGTGCATCCGACAGGGACTGCAGCTCACGTTCAAGTGCGCGCTCGCCGAGGCGGTCGGCCGCGGCGGCCGCGCCCTGGACCTCGTACACCGCGACGGTGCAGGGCTCGTGCGTCGGCCCGGCGACGGGGGACGCCAGGGCCTGCGCGCGTTGGACCATCAGGTCGCGCAGGCGGCCCTCGAAGAGGTTGATGGTCAGCCGTGCCAGGGCCGCGAGCGCATCGCGCTGGCCGTCGTCGAGTGTGCGGGGCTGGTCGTCGACGACGCACACGGTGCCGATCGCGGCGCCACCCGGCGTGACCAGCGGCATCCCCGCGTAGAAGCGGACGCCGCCGTCGGCGCCCACGTTGGGGTAGTTCGCAAACCGCGGGTCGAGCGTGGCGTCGGACACCTCGAGCAGCCGGTCGGGCGTGCGGATGGCGTGGTCGCAGAACGCTTCGTCGCGCGGCGTCTCCCGGGCATCGAACTGCAGGCGCGCCTTGAACCACTGGCGGTCGCGGTCGACCAGCGTGATGAGGGCGGTGGGGACGTCACACACGGCCGCCGCAATGCGGACGATGTCCTCGTATGCGGCCTCCGGGAGGCTGTCGACGATCCGGTAGGCATCGAGTGCCTGCTGGCGTTGGGCTTCGTGGTGCATGGGTCCGGGCCTTCGGTTCGGGTCGGGACGATTCTGCGAAACGCGACGTAAAAATCGTGCAATGCGGTGACGCCTTCGCGCCGCGGCGAGGCATCGCGATGTGCCCGCAACCGGCGGACGAGGCACGAGGGCGACGCGCTGTCGTCTGCGTCAGAGGCCGGCCCGCTCGTGCAGGTAGTCCGGCACCTCGCCGTCGTCGCACCGCGTGAAACGTGACTGCTCGTCCGCGGTCGCCAGGGTGAACGTGCGCGGGTCGTGCAGGGTCACGGTCTGTGCCTCGGTGGTGCGCGGTCCGTCGCCTGAAGGCGTATCGATGCAGGACTGTTCGACCTCGTACGTGTCGCCCCGGTGCGACAGCACGCGTGCGCGGCAGTCGTGGGTCGCGGTCCCGCTGATGCCCGTGCCGTCGTAGAAGCGCAGGCCCGCATTGGCCGGCGCCGTGCAATCGGTACCGGCCGTCACGTAGACACCGGGCTCCAGCGGCAGCACGGCTTCGGGCGGTGCGGTCGCGGGGGAAACGGTGGGTGACGCGGTCTGTGACGTTGCAACGTCAGGCGTGGCGGTGATCGGCGGGCTGGGCGCGGCGGCGGGGGTATCGGGCGCCGGGGTGTCCGCCGCGGGGGCCGCGGCCCGCTCGGACGAGCATGCGCCCAGCAGCAGCGCGGCCGTCAGCAGGGCAAGGGAATGCGTTCGGGTCATCGGATGGGCCTTTCATGCCTGCCGGCGGGGAGGCGGACTATCGGGCACCCGCTGCGTGCGTCACGTAAAGGCGACGGATGGAGCGGCGGCCATCGCGCCCGGGGTCACGGCACCAGGAGGGGTCTTCATGCGCCGCAGGCGGGCGCTGTTCCAGGATCCGTCCGCATTCCGCCCCGGCCGTTCTGTGTCGATCCGCCTGCCGCTGGTTCGTCGCATCGGCATCCACCCGCCAAGAGCACGCGCATGTCCCTCGTCAAACCCATCACGCCGCACCTGTGGTTCGACACGCAGGCCCGCGAGGCGGCGGCGTTCTATTGCGACCTGTTCCCGGACTCGCAGGTCGATTCGGTCACGACGCTGCACGACACGCCCTCGGGCGACTGCGACGTGGTGGCGTTCACCCTGCACGGCCAGCCGTTCATGGCGATCAGCGCGGGGCCGATGTTCACGTTCAACCCTTCGGTATCGTTCTTCGTCAATTTCGACCCCTCGCGCGAGCCCGATGCGGCGGCGCGACTGGACCGCACGTGGGCGGCGCTGATCGACGGCGGGCAGGCGTTGATGCCGCTGGACGCCTACCCCTTCAGCAAGCGCTACGGCTGGGTGCAGGACCGCTACGGCCTGTCGTGGCAGCTGATCCTGTCCGACCCGGACGGCGACCCGCGTCCGCCCATCGTGCCGTCGCTGCTGTACACCGGCGAGGTGTGCGGCAAGGCCGAGGAGGCCGGCGCGTTCTACCGCTCGGTGTTCGACGGTTCGACGGCGGGGCAGCTGGTGCGCTACCCGGACGGTGCCAGCCCCGACGCACCGGGCAGCGTGATCTTCTCCGACTTCCGCTTGGGCGACACGTGGTTTGCCGCCATGGACAGCGCGCACCCGCACGGGTTCGGATTCAACGAGGCGATCTCGTTCGTCGTCACCTGCCGCGACCAGGCCGAGATCGACCGTTACTGGGCGCAGCTGTCCAGCGTGCCGGAGGCCGAGCAGTGCGGCTGGTGCAAGGACCGCTTCGGGCTGTCCTGGCAGGTCGCGCCGCTTGTCCTGGACGAGCTGATGGCACGCGGCGACCGCGCCACCGTCGACCGAGTTACGCGTGCATTCCTGGAGATGCACAAGCTGGATGTCGCGGCGCTCGAGAAGGCAGCTGCGGGTTAGTCTGACCGGATGACCGGACCTGCATCGCCGCAAAGGCACGCGCTGATCGACGCACTTCGAGGGTTCGCGCTTGCGGGCGTGGCGCTGGTCAATCTCCGGTCGCTGTCGCTTTACGCGCTGATGCCGGAGGAGGCCAGGGCGCAGCTGGCGACTGCCGGATTCGATGCGATGGCCGCGCAATGGATGGCGGCCCTCGTGGATACGAAGTTCATCACCCTGTTCTCGTTCCTTTTCGGGCTGGGGTTCGCGATCCAGCTTGACCGCACCGACGAGCCTCATGACCAGGTCCGTCGGAGGTACGTCCGGCGCATGCTGGGGCTCGCCCTGATCGGCATGGTGCACAGCTATTTCGTGTGGTGGGGCGACATCCTGCTGACTTACGCGGTGGTCGGCCTGCTGTTGCTGCCGTTGCGCCGCCTCTCCAACGCTGGACTTGTCGCGGTGGCAGTGCTCGTGGCCGTGCTGCCACCGGTGCTGTCGCCCTGGATGAGGACCGTCCTGCCCGCATTGCCGACCGGCAGCGAGGCATTCGCCTACGGGTTGGCCGCGTTCGCATCACCGGACTGGCGCACGGCTTTGCAGGGCAATGCCGAGATGGCCAATTGGGCCCGGATGGCGAATTGGGCTCTGGTGTGCTTCGTGCTTTCGCGCTTCCTGCTGGGCTATTGGGCGGGGCGAAAGGGACTTCTTCAGGACCCGGCGGCACATCGGCCATTGCTGCGAGGCCTGGCCATCGGGGGCGCGCTGCTAGGGCTGGCACTGATGGGCCTGGGTGAGATCCACGGGCCGCTACGCGCGGCGAATCCCTCGCTCGACACCGGCGGGGTGCGGCTCGCGTTGCGGATGGTGCTGCGGCTGGAACCCATCGCATTGGCGACGGCATATGCCGCGGGCTTCGCTCTGCTGTTCACCACGCCGTTCGGTCGGAATCGGCTCGCCTTCCTCACGCCGGTCGGTCGCATGGCGTTGACCCACTACCTGCTGCAAAGCGTGGTGGGCATCTGGCTTTTTTACGGGGTGGGGCTCGGCCTGGGGCCGCGCTGGGGGCTGCCGGCCGTACTTGTGACGTGGGTGGCCGTGTTCGCCGTGCAGGTGGCTGTCAGCCACTGGTGGCTGGCGCGCTACCACTTCGGGCCGGCCGAGTGGATGTGGCGCTGGCTCACGCGCGGCGCACGTCCCGTTTTCAGAAGGGGCGCCGCGTCGCCGCAGGTGCAGCCGGCGTTCTAGCGCCGGCGAGGCACCTCAGAACTTCTCGCCCACCGGCAGGTAGCGCCACGCGCCCGGCGGCATCGCACCGGTGTCGGACTTGCCGATCGGGATGCGGCCGATGCGCAGGCGGCGGATGGACACGACGTCCAGCCCGACCTGCCGGCACATGTCGCGCAGTTGCCCGTCGCGCACGGCCTTGATCGCGAACCGCAGGCGGGTCTCGTTCTGCCAGCTCACCTTGCAACGGGGCAGGGCGCGGCCGCGGTATTCCAGCCCCTGGCCAAGGCGGTGCAGGCCGTAGGGCGCGATCTCGCCGCGCACCTCGACCAGGTACTCGTGCTCGATCGCGTCGGCGTCCTCGCTCAGGCGGCGCCAGACACGGCCGTCCTGAGTCAGCACCATCAGCCCGCTGGCCTCGCGGTCCAAGGGCACGAGCGGTGTCAGGCGATGGAAGTGCCGCTGCAGGATGCGCTGGCCGGACGGGTCGTCCTCCCAGTGCGAGGCGGGCGTGACGTGCGCGGCGGCGGGGTCCGGGCCTTCGATGGCGTCGACACCGGCGGGCTTGTTGAACAGCACCGTGGCCGGCTCGACCGGCTCCAGTCGCGCATCGGGGTCCAGCGTCACCTGCTGTCCATCGATGGGGTGCTGCGGCGCCTCCACCACGCGGCCGTCGACCGACACCCAGCCGTTCTGGATGTACTGCTCGGCCTCGGCGCGCGTACAGCCAAACAGGTCGGCGACACAGTGGGCGAGTCGGGTGGCAGTGGGCATCGTCGGGACCGGAGCGGGGGCGGGCAGTGTAGCGACCGCGTCGCAGCGTCGCCCGCCGTTGATTTGTTAGCCTTCCGGGATGACGAATGCCTTCTACCCCATCGGAACCCCCGGCCAGCCCTGGCGCGATGCCGAACGTGCGCAGTGGCTGGCCCGCCAGCGCAAGCAGCGCAGCCATGCCGAAGACGTCGTGTCGGCCGTCGACTGCCTGCGCGACCGCTTCGACGTGGTCGAATACGGACGGCTGGACTACGCCGGCGAAACCTACCCGCTGCTGGCGCTTAAAAGCCGCGACTGGCGCGACGACCTGCCGGTGGCGCTGGTGACCGGCGGCGTGCACGGCTACGAGACCAGTGGCGTGCATGGCGCGCTGCGGTTCGCCGAGCGCGATGCCTCCGACTACGCCGGCCGCGTCAATCTGCTGATCGTGCCGTGCGTCAGCCCATGGGGCTACGAGCGCATCCACCGCTGGAACCCGCACGCGATCGACCCCAACCGCTCGTTCCGCGACGGCAGCCCCGCCGAGGAGGCCGCCGCGCTGATGCGACTGGTCGCCCCGCTCGAAGGCCGGATCGTGCTGCACATCGACCTGCACGAAACCACCGACAGCGACGAGTCCGAGTTCCGGCCCGCGCTCGCCGCGCGCGACGGCAAACCGTACGAGCCCGGCGAGATTCCCGACGGCTTCTACACCGTCGGCGACAGCGTGAATCCGCAGTTGCCGTTCCAGCGCGCGGTGATCGATGCGGTGGCGAAGGTCACGCATATCGCGCCGGCCGATGCGCGCGGCGAGATCATCGGCTCGGCCGTGGTGTCCCCGGGCGTCATCCTCTATCCGGTCAAGTCGCTTGGGCTATGCGCCGGCGTCACCGATGCCGGCTACGTGACGACGACCGAGGTCTACCCCGACAGCCCGCGTACGACCCCGGACGAGTGCAACGCGGCCCAGGCGGCCGCGGTACGCGCGGCGCTGGACTTCGTGCTGGCCCATTCCTGAGGGAGGCCCTCTCCCGGGCCCGGGCGCTTCGACGCAGGTCCCGGCCCGGCCCGGGCTTGGCGCGTTCCGTTACGGCGCGGCGCGTGCCGCGCGGCGCGGCATCTGCGCACCGCGGCCCGTGCGGTGCCGCTTGACCTCGAACATCGCGCGGTCCGCGTGCGACAGCAGCGCCTCTTCGGTGGTGCCGTCGTCGGGGAAGCAGGCGATGCCGATGCTGGCATCCAGCATGAGAGGGCCATCGGGCAGGTCGAACGGCCGCTGCAACCGGCCCCGCAATGCCCGGGCGGCCGCCTGTGCCCCGTCGTGGTCGCGGCATCCGCGCAGCAGCACCACGAACTCGTCGCCGCCGATCCGGGCGACGAGGTCGTGCTGGCGCAGGCCGCTCCGGAGCTGGGCGGCGATATCGACCAGCAACCGGTCGCCGACATCGTGCCCGCAGCGGTCGTTGGCGGCTTTGAATCCGTCCAGGTCCACGTACAGCACCGCCAGGCCGTCGCCGTCGTGGGCGGCCCGTTCGATCGCGTCGCGCAGCGCGTCCTGCAGGCGGTGCCGGTTGGGCAGGCCGGTGAGCGGGTCGTGGCTGGCCCGGTGCTCCAGTTCACGCTCGGCGCGGCGCAGTTCGGTGACCTCACGGCCGATGGCGACGCGCACGCCGTGTTCCGGGTGCCAGCGTGCGGACCACTGGATGTCGACGCTGTGGCCGTCGCGGTGGACGTAGCGGTTGCGGAAGTGGCGCTGCAGCGCTCCCGCCATCACCTGGCCGGCCGCCTGCCGCGTGGCGGCACGGTCGTCGGGGTGCACCAGGTCGAAGGTCCGCAGGCCCAGGGCCTCTTCGCGCGTGTAGCCCAGGATGCGCTCGAAACTGGCGCTGACGTAGAGGAATCGGCCGTCAGCATCGACCACGCAAACGGCGTCGGGCAGCAGGTCCAGAAGCTCGATCGCGGGGGGCAGGGTGGGCGTCATGGGTCGACGGGGCATTCGGGTCCGGGTACTCGTGGTGGCCAGCGGGCGCATCCTGCGACGGGGCCCAGCCTACCGGGCGGGCCGCTGCCGCGACCGGTCCACAGGCGGGTCAGGGTATCCCGCCGCTCCCTGCAACGACCGTGCCGTTCGGCCCGGTGGGTGCGCGATCACCAGGCGCGGCCGTCCTCTACGCGCCCGCCCGGGCGCGGGGGGCAGCGACGGTGTCGCCGGCCACCGCCGCCGGCGGGGTGACCGCCGGACCGGTTCAGTACGATGGCACCTCGCCTGCCTTCCGGAAGCCGCCGTGCCCAACGCCCCTGACAGCGACATCTACAGGACCCTGCTCGAATCGACCCGGGCCATTCCGTGGACGATCGACTGGGCCAGCAAGGCATTCACCTACATCGGGCCGCAGATCGAGCCGCTGCTGGGCTGGACACCGGAAAGCTGGGCGACGGTGGACGACTGGGTCGAGCGCATGCACCCGGACGACCGCCAGCGCGTGGTCGACTTCTGTGTCTCCCAGTCGCTGGCCGGCGTCGACCACGAGGCCGACTACCGCGCCATGACGCGCGATGGCCGCTACGTGTGGATCCGCGACGTGGTGCACGTGGTGCGCGACGCGCAGGGCGACGTGACCCAGCTGATCGGCTTCATGTTCGACATCACCGAGCGCAAGCGCAGCGAGGAGCAACTGGCCGAGCTGCAGAAGACGCTGGAGGAGCTGTCCTACCAGGACGGCCTGACCGGCGTCGCCAACCGGCGCATGTTCGACGTGGTGATCGACCGCGAGTGGCTGGCGGCCTGCCGCGACCGCCAGCCGCTGTCGCTGGTCGTGATCGATATCGACTGGTTCAAGCAGTACAACGACCACCACGGGCA
This sequence comes from uncultured Lysobacterales bacterium, assembly GCA_946886865.1. Next base: position 7,766 of record CAMPJI010000032.1, read on the forward strand.
CCTCAAGGGCGACGAGTGCCTGCGCCGGGTCGCGCGCCTGCTGCAGTCGGTGGCGCGGCGGCCGCGTGATTTCGTGGGGCGGTTCGGAGGCGAGGAGTTCGTGCTCGTGCTGCCCGGTACCGACCGTGACACCGCTGCGGCCATTGCCGAGCGCTGCCGCCAACAGGTGCTGGACGCGTGCATCGAGCACCCCCGCGCGGGCTCGGGCGCGTGCCTCACGGTCAGCGCGGGCGTCGGCACCGCGGTGCCCGAGCCGGGCGCGGATCCGGTGGAGTTCATCGAATCCGTCGACCGGCGCCTGTACCAGGCCAAGCTCGGCGGCCGCAATCGCGTGGTGGGCGAGCCGGGCGCGATGGCGGGCGAATCAACCGATCACAGCGCCGAACTGGCGCACTGAGCGCCGCGTTACGGGGGGCGGCGCGTCCGCCGGGCTTTCCTGGCGGCATGCCGACCATGTCGATGACCGTGGCCGATAACCCGAGGTTGACGCGCCGGCGTGCACAGTGGCGCTTTCCCTGCGGGACGGCCCCATGCGCGAACCGATCCAGAACCGGCACGACATCAGCGAGCTCGACCTGCCTGACATCCTGGGCACCATCCACGAGGAGGTGACGGCGCGGCTGGGCGAGGGCGAGTCGGCCGACTACATCGAGTCGCTGGCCGACGCGCCGATGGACCGCTTCGGCATGGCGCTGGTCACGGTGGACGGCGATGTCTTCGAGGTCGGCGAGTCGCGTGAGCCGTTCTCGATCCAGAGCATCTCCAAGGTTCATACGCTGACGCTGGCGCTGGAGGCGGTGGGCGACGAACTGTGGGAGCGCGTCGACCGGGAGCCGTCGGGCGATCCGTTCAACTCGCTGATCCAGCTGGAGTACGAGAAGGGCATCCCGCGCAACCCCTTCATGAATGCCGGCGCGCTGGTGGTGGCCGACGTGGTGCTGTCCAGCTGTGACGACGCCGAGCAGAAGCTGCTGGACTTCATGCGCCGGCGCTCGGGAAACGCCGACGTGGGCAGCGACGAGGTGGTGGCGAAGTCGGAGCGCGAAAGCGGCCACCGCAACATCGCCATGGCCAACTTCATCAAGAGCTACGGCAACCTGCGCAACGAGGTCGACCGCGTGCTCGACTTCTACTGGCTGCAATGCTCGCTGAAGATGGACTGCGTGGACCTGGCGCGCAGCGTGCAGTACCTGTCCAAGCGCGGGCACTGCGGCGTGTCCGGCGAGGAGGTCGTCAGCGAGGAGCTGGCCACCCGCATCAATGCGCTGATGATGACCGCCGGCACCTATGACGCGGCCGGCGACTTCGCCTTCTACGTGGGGCTGCCCGCCAAGAGCGGCGTCGGCGGCGGCATCGTCGCCGTGGTGCCGCACGTCATGAGCCTGTGCACCTACTACCCGGGCCTGGACGAGAAGGGCAATTCGCTGCTCGGCCGCTACGCATTGCACCGCTTCACGCGGATGACGGGGCTGTCGGTGTTCTGAGGCGGGGCAGGGCGCGCCCGCGCACGCAGCGCAGGTACTGGCTGCGTGGCGGCGGCGCGACCGAATCGATGGTGGGCCACGGCGCGGTGGCGGCGTCGAACCCCTGCGCCACCATCAGCCGTCCGAAGCGCGCGCTGTTGCCGCGGCCCGGGTCGGTGACGACGACTTCGCAGCACGGGTTGGCGTGGCGCGCCACGAACGCGCTGATGACTTCCGCTTGGCCGCGCTCGTACAGGACGTCGCCGGCGATGATCACGTCGAACGTGCCCAGCGCCGGCATCGGCTGGTCCCAGAGCACCTGCCGGTAGTGCAGCGCCGGCAGGTCGTTGAGCGCGGCGTTGTAGGCCAGGAAGACTTCCGCCAACGGGTGGACGTCCGAGGCCACCACATCCGCGCCGCGGCGTCGCAGGACCAGGCTCGCCAGGCCGATGCCACAGCCCAGCTCGAGCACGCGCCGGCCCTCGACCGGGATCGCATGTGCGAGGTGGGCGAGCATCTCGCCTGCGGGCCACAGCTGACCGAACAGGCTCCACTGGGCCGACGACACCCCCAGGCGTTCGCCGTGGCCGTCGGGGTCGGCGTACTGCTGGGTATCGGCGAGCACGCGAAGGCGGTACTCGTGTCCGCCGACGGTCGGGCGGATCTCGCGGGTGGCATAGCCGGGCATGGGCGGTCCGGGGTGCATCGCCGTTCGCGTGGCGATGGAGGAAAGGGCGTCGACCAACCGCAGGGGTCAGGACGCGAGGGACCGCGTGACACCGGTGCATCGTACGCGCCTGCGGACGCGCACGGCCGGAACCTCGACGCTGGCCGGTTCAGCTTTGCCGCATCGGCCATCCCAACCCTTGGCACTGCGCGCGTGCGGGACAGGTGGGGTACAACCCCGGGTCGGCCTTCGACCCGCCTGTCCGCAGACGCGTTGAGCGGGGCCCGCCTGTCAAACACGGAGAGATCGCCTTGAAGAAGACCCTGTTGTTTACCGCGACCGCCCTCGCGCTGGCCCTGGCCGCGCCGGTGGCCGCCCAGCACCACGTGCCCGAGACGGGCAACGACGTGCGCGTGCTGTTCGACGACCACGCCCCGGCCGGGGGCGGTGCCGCCACCGTGGCCGCCAACCGTTACGGCACCTGGGGCATCGACACCGCCGGTATGGACCGCGAGGTCGACCCGGGCGAGGACTTCTTCGCCTACGTGAGCGGCCACTGGGCCGAGAACACCGAGATTCCCTCCGACAAGTCGATGTACGGCTCGTTCCTGGTGCTGCGCGACCTGTCCGAGGCGCGCCTGCGCCAGCTGGTCGAGGGCTACGAGGCCGGCGACCCGGCCACCGACGGCGACGCGGCCAAGATCGCCGCGCTGTACCAGGGCTTCATGGACGAGGCGACGATCGAGTCGCTGGGGCGCAAGCCCGTGCAGCCGAAGCTCGACGCCATCGCGGCGGTGACCGACAAGGACGGCCTGGCGCGCCTGATGGGCGAGCGCATGGGCGGCTTCGGCGGCACCTTCTTCGGCGCGTACGTGTCCGATGACCAGCGCGACCCCGACACCTACACGCTGTACCTGAGCCAGTCCGGGCTGGGCCTGGGCGACCGCGCGATGTACCTGGACGACAAGTTCGCGCCGCAGCGCGAGCGCTACGTGCAGTACATCGCGCAGATGCTCGAGCTGGCCGGCTGGGACAACGCCGACGCGCGCGCCGACGCCATCATGGCGATGGAGACGAAGATCGCCGAAGCGCACTGGACCCGCGCGGAAAGCCGCGACCGCGACAAGACCTACAACCCGGTGACCCTGGCGGAGATGGACGCGAAGGCGCCGGGCTTCCCGTGGGCGACGTTCTTCGACGCGGCCGGCGTCGACCACACCGGCAAGGCCGTCGTCCGCCAGGACACGGCGTTCCCGAAGATGGCGGCCGTGTTCGCCGCGACCGACCTGGACACGCTCAAGGCATGGCAGGCGTTCCACACCATCGATGACGCCGCGCCGCTGCTGAGCCAGGCGTTCGTCGATGCGAACTTCGAGTTCCGCAACAAGTTCATGTCCGGCCAGCCCGAGCAGCGCGCACGCTGGAAGCGCGGCGTGTCGTTCGCCGAAGGCGCGATGGGCGAGGCGATCGGCCGCGACTACGTGGAGCTGTACTTCCCGCCCGATGCCAAGGCCAAGATGGACGACTTGGTCGCCAACGTGAAGGCCGCCATGGGCGCGCGCCTGCAGCAGCTGGACTGGATGAGCCCGGCGACCAAGGCCGAGGCGATGTCCAAGCTGGAAGGCTTCGGCCTGAAGATCGGCCACCCGGACGAGTGGCGCGACTACGCCGGCCTGCAGATCGCCAACGGCGACGTGTTCGGCAACGCCGACCGCGCGCGACAGTTCGAGTGGGACTACGACCGCAACCGCATCGGCAAGCCGGTCGACAAGGGCGAGTGGGGCATGACCCCGCAGACGGTCAACGCCTACTACTCGTCGGTGAAGAACGAGATCGTGTTCCCGGCCGCCATCCTGCAGCCCCCGTTCTTCGACCCCGACGCCGACCCGGCCGTGAACTACGGCGGCATCGGCGGCGTGATCGGCCACGAGATCATCCACGGCTTCGACGACCAGGGCCGCAAGTCCGACGGCGCCGGCCTTCTGCGCGACTGGTGGACGGCCGAGGACGCGGCGAAGTTCGAAGCGCAGGCGGCCAAGCTGGGCGCGCAGTACGAGAGCTACGCGTTCCCGCAGCTGCCGGACATGCACATCAACGGCAAGGTGGCGATGGGCGAGAACATCGGCGACCTCGGCGGCCTGACCATCGCGCTGGAGGCGTACCGCCGCTCGCTCGACGGCCAGCCGGCGCCGGTCATCGACGGCTTCACCGGCGAGCAGCGCTTCTTCATGGGCTGGGCACAGGTGTGGCGCACGCTGTGGCGCGACGATGCGCTGCGCCAGCAGCTGGTCAACGGCACGCACTCGCCGGGCCACATCCGCGCGTTCGCGCCGTTGCGCAACATCGATGCCTGGTACGAGGCGTTCAACGTGACCGAGGCCGACCCGCTGTGGGTCGCTCCGGAGGACCGCGTCCGCATCTGGTAATGCGTGTGCCGTAAGGCGGACCACGACGGGGCCGGTCGCGATGACCGGCCCCGTTTCCGTTCCACCGTCCGGCGCGGCGCAGGTCGATGACGGACTATCGAAGCCGGCCGGGAGCAGGGTGGGCCCATGACCGGGCCGGCCACGGGACGCGGGCCTGTCCCCATATGCAGCCCTGCGGCGGCTTCAGTCCGCCTGGAGGCGGCCGTTAACAGGGGGTCCTTTCCCATTGCGCGCCGCCGATGCCGACAGACGGACTTCTCAGCGTGGCGGTCGTGGCATCGGCGGCGCTCGCCGGCTTCGCGGCCTGGCACGCCTGGAAGAGGGCCGTGGCGCCCCGGCGCGCGGGCGCGGGCGCAGGCCCGGCATGCGATGGGCAGTCGGGCGCGGCAGCCGTGACGGCCGGCTCACCCCCGGCAGCGCCCCTGACCGATCCCGGTGCCGTTGCGGTCGAGGTATCGGACACGCTCACGGCCGACGAGGTGTTCCACCGCCTCCACGACGACGTGTTCGGCATGGCTGCAGATGCGGCGCAGAGGTCCGCCGCAACCGGCGTGCATGCGGTGGTGTTCGACGCGACACGCGCCGTCCTGGCGAAGATCGAAACGCAACCGCGCTATATCCCGCGCCGCCCGCACCTGCTGCCGCAACTGATGCGCACGGTGAACGACCCCGACGCGTCCGGCCGCGCGATCGCGGCCATCATCCAGCGCGACCCGACGCTGGCCGGCAACCTGCTGCGCGTGGCCAACAGCGCGCTGTATCGGGTGCAGGCCAGGCCCGTGGAGAGCGTCGAGCGTGCCGTCGCGCTGGTCGGCACCGACGGCCTGCGCCGGATCATCGCTGCCGCCCTGGTACAGCCGGTCATCAGCACCGGTACCGGCGTCTTCGGCCGCGCGCCGACGCTGGTGTGGGAGTACACGCAGCTGTCCGCCTGGGCCGGCGCCGAGCATGCGCGCCGCATCGGCAAGGACGACCCCTTCGCCGCGCAACTGCTGGCGCTGCTGCTGGGGCTGGGTGCCATCGTGGTGGTGCAGGTGCTGCGCGAGCAGTACGCCCGGCGCCCTTCGTTGACCCCGGACCTCGACGCTGCCGCCCGCATGGTGCAAGCGCTGGCCGCACCGACGGCCGCCCGCATCGCACGCCACTGGGAGTTGCCCGAGCGCCTGTCGGACGCGCTGGAGCACCCGTCCACCGGGCCGGACGATGCCACCGGCAACGCACTGGCGAAATCACTGCGGTTCGGGCAGCTGGCCGGTGCGCTGGCCTGGCTGCATGCGCGCCATCGGATCACCGGACCGCAGGCCCTCGAGACCCTCGGTGGGCATCGGGCGCTGACGGCGGCGGAGCAGGCGATATGGGACGGTCTCCAGCACCCGCCTGAACCTGTTGTAGGGGGTCATTCGGCGTAGGCGCCGCCCGTTCGGGCACGCGGCCGGATAACGCGCCGTAACGTGTGCGTGCCTGCCCGCCTCACGAGCGCGCGCAGTCAGCCGTGCGGAGGTCGGGTACGGACAACGGCTCCCACGGGGCGCGGTGGTAATCCTTCCCGGAGCCCCACCGGTACAGAAACGTGCGCCCGTCGTCGAGCCTGCCCGACACCTCGATGTCCGGGTACGAGACGTCAAACGTGACCTGCTGCGTGATGCGCTCGATCAGAAGCCCGGTGCCGGCCGGCACGATGCTGTCCAGCCGGTTGGGTGCGGGGGGATCCAGGCGAAGATCGGCATGGATCCCCCAGACCGCGTGCACGTCCCGGGCCAGGGTCACGGTGGTGGGTGCCTGCACGGGAAGGCAGGCCTGGCTCAGATCCACGGCCTGGCAGGACGTCAGCAGCGCCACCAGCGGCAGCGCATGACGCATGCGGCCCACGGTCGAGGGCGGGCGGCGAATCCCCACCGGTGGGCCGAAGGTGCGCCGGTCAGCCGGGGCGACGCTCGCGCGCGGTTCCACGACAGGTGCCGATGAGCACGATCGCGTGGCTGCGCGGCGTCCACTGGCCATGCGGTGGCCCGACCTCAGTCGCGCGTGGCCGCGGGCGGCTTCACGATCCATCCCAACCGCTTCGCCCCGAAATACAGGACCGTCGTCACGAGCAGCATGGGGAAGATCAACCGCCCCACGGCCCGGCCCAGCTCACCGGAATTCGTGTTTCCGGGCTCGAGCATGGCCAGCAGGATCGAGGTGGCGGCGATCACGACGAGGAAGATCGCGGCAAACCAGACGGCTTTCCTGAGCATGGGGGTACCCCGAGTGAAGTCGGCGGAGTCTACCGGGTGCCGTGTCGGGACGGTGAGGGGCGTCCCACGTTGGCGATCCGTGGATACGACGCGTGCTAGCGTCCGCCGCCTGACACCCACCGAAGGCAACGGATGAGCGCTGCGACCGCGGAGACCCACTTCGAACCGCGTGCCGCACAGGCGGCATGGATCGCCATCCCGCGGCTTGCAGGCCGGTTGCTGGCCCGCCACTGGCCGGCGCTGCTGACCTTCTTCTTCGCCCAGCGCGTGGCGTACGACGTCCTGCTCCTGCTCGCGATCGCCCTGGCCGAGCAGGGCGTGCTGTTGTCATACGGTGCGATTGCGGTCCTGATCGTCAGCCAGCTGATCGGCGCCATCGCGATGTTCCTCGTCCTGCGTCCGTCAATGCCTGCCATGCAGGCCCGGATGGACCTGACGCCAGCGCCGGCGCCGCGCTGGCTGGACGTCCTGGCGGTGGCACTGCTCCCGTTCTTCGCCTACTACGCCGCCTGGGGGTTGCTGGACGGCACCAAGCGCGACTTCATCCTCAGCTACCACGGCTGGGTCTCCTTCGAGCGGCGCGAGCCGCTGCAGGACATCCTGGCGCTGCGCGGTCTGTGGATTGCACTGGCGGTGTCCTGGGTCCTGCGTGCGATGGCCAAGCGCCGCTTCGAGACCACGCGGCACGGGGGCTGGTCGATCCTCGTGGTGGCGTGCGAGGCCTACTGGTTGTTCGTGGGCGCGGCGGTCATCGCACGCGCCTACGGTCTGGCGAGCGCCTGGTGGCAGTCGCGGGTGGTCTACCAGGCCGCCACGCAGTGGTGGGACAACCCGGTGCTGGGCGCGGTGTCGCTGGCACCTGCGAAGCAGGCGACCGACCCGATATGGGGCATGGTCACGACCGCGGGCAGTGCGGTCGCGATGCCGCTGGTGTGGCTGGCGATCGCGGCCATCGTGTTCGGCATGGACCTTCGGCGGCGTGGTCGGCTGGACAGCCAGGATGCGCGCGCGCGGCTCATCAGTCGCCGTTATCGCCATCTCCATCCGGTGTGGAAACGGGTCATCGCCAAGGCCAGCAATGGCTGGTCGGGCAAGGGCATCCCGCTGATCAACGCGATCCGGCTCGTGCTGCGGGCGGGCCTGCCCGCACTGCTGGTCCTGTGCGTGGGCTGGGCGGCGCTGGACTATGTCGACGCGCATGCATGGGGCGTGGCGACGGCCGCGATCGGCCCGCATCCGTGGGACGAGTGGCGGGTCATGGGCCAGCCTCTGTCGCTTCTTTTCAACGGCCCCATGTCCCTGCGGCCCGCGCTGTTCACGCAGCTCCTGCGCGTCGTTCTCGTGGCGGCCACCCTGGATCGCGCCATCGCCGGCCTGAGAAGCGCCCGGGGCTGACGCCCTTCAGTCCCGGGGTGCGGGCAGCGCGAAGCGCAGGTAGGTCCCCATCCGGGGCTGCGTCGTCGAGGGCGGGAAGAACACGTCCGCGGACAGCGCATCCACGGGCACGTCCGCCGGGATAAGGAACCCGTGCGTAAACGCAAACGGCGTCCCCGGCCGCGCCGTGGCGGGGCGCCCGACGACGCGTGAACCGCAGGAACCGCTGATCCCGTTGCGCGCCATCCAGGTCGACAGCTTCGCCGGGGCATTGGCCTCCCAGGTGCGCCCGCTCCGGTCCACCAGGCGCCCCTTGCACTGGTCGAGCCGTTGGGCGTCCACGCCGGGGTCGGCGATGACTTCATAGTCGACCAGCACCAGAGAGGCATCGGCGTGCTGATAGTCGGCCGCCGAACCCGCACCTGCCGGTTGGCGCCGCACCGCGACGACGCGCCACCGTGCCCGCTCGTACGCGCTCCAGCCGTCGGACGCTTCGATCCGGTGGCGGGCCTGGCCGCGATCGAGTTCGCGCTGGTTGATGCGCCAGGGCAGGTAGAAGGCGACCCCGCCCAGCACGACGGCAGCCAGCAGCCAGCCACCGTGCCGCCGCAGCCAGCGCCTGGCGCCGCCGGTGCCGGTGCCGGTGCCGGTCGGGATGGTGCTCATTGAACCGGCTCCGGGCTGCGCAGATCCAGCATCGGCACCGCGTCAGCCAGCATCGTCCTGACCGCGTCCGCGTGCATGCCGGGATCGACAACGGCCAGGTGGTCGAGCTGGGCCGGCGCCACGTTGCCGGAATAGAACTGCAGGGTCGCGCCTTCCAGGGCATCCACGGGCACATCGAAGAAGTACGCGCCGCTTGCCTGAAGGCCGGCGACCAGATACGTGTCGGTCAGGTTGAAACCCTTCAGGTCGGGACGTTCGTTGGGCGCTGCCCGGTACGTTCGCCCATCTCTCGTGTGCAGCTGTGCGCTGATGAAGCCGTTTTCGTGCAGCGTTTCGACGTCGGCCAGCGCCGAAAGCCAGATGCCGTCTGCCGCGACCTGACGATCCGGTCCGTCGCTGCTGCGGGGGTCGATCAGGTAGCCATGCGCCAGCTTCAATTTGTTCACCTTCACCGTGAAGTTGCGCGCCTCGACGGACGCGCCCGCTGCACCGAAGACCTGCATGGGCGCGGTCTTCTCGTCGAAAGACGGCTGGTGCGTGCGGAGCGCGACGATCACCGCCAACGACACGACGGTCGCGGCCACGAGGGACCACCGGATGCCGGGGGCGCGGCTCATGGCGCCGCTCCATCGCACGAAGGGTGCACGGGCAACTGGAATTTCCACCCGGGGCCGTCCTGCACCCACATCGCTTCGCCGCTGGCGTAGGTGCGCTCGACGCGATGGCGCTTGAACATGCCCCACGTCGACAAACGGGGCACCGCGCTGTCCGGCGGAAGCTCCCACACGAAGTCCACCAGCACCGGCAACCCGGGGCCGAGCGAGAAGCCGAGCGTCGCGTCGTCGGCCCGCTGGGAGCGTTCGGGCCACACGGGCGCGCCGGCGCCGGCAGGCAGCCAGACCACGTCCTTGTCGAGATAGGCCCGCATCGCGACCCAGTCGCGCGCCTGGCTGACCACGTGCGCGCGAAGGATGAGGTACTGCTGGCGCCCGGCCATTGAAGCCGCCTGCCCGGGCCGCAGGTTCGCAGACCACGCACAGACCGGTGTCAGGATGAAGGCCCCGGACTCGATCGCGTTGCCGGCGCCCACCGTCGGCACGGAGCCGGCCTCGGCATCGGCGCTTCGAAAGCCGCCCAGCAGGGCTGTCAGGGTGGTCGCGACGACGGCGGCAATGAGTGCGAGCCGCCCATGGCGGTGGCCCCATGTGTCTTGCAGATCCTTGAGCAGGGCCGTTCTCCGCGATTTGGCCGCGACACCTTACCGAATCGATGTCAACGGCAGTTCAAACAGGGCGAGCCCCGGGGTCGCGTCCGTACGGGGCGCAAACGGAACCGCGAAACACCCGGTACCGCCGGGTTCACGGGGTGGGCTGGCGCGTCGCGGGGTTGCCGGGCACCGGGTGTCGATGGCCCGTGTCCCTGTCCGCTGCCGGTCACTCCCGCGGTGCCGCCGGGTCAAGCAGGTCATGGGCGTCCGGTCCCCGCGGCTCGCGCTGGATCTGCGCCTCGATCTCGCGCCGCGCGCGCGTGTCGACGGCGACGGACGGCGGGTGGCCGGTGGCGGGCGCTGCCTCCGAGCGCCGCGCACCCGCGTCCTGCGGCGGGGCAGGGTGCGCGCGTGGTGTCGGCGCGGGTTCGCGCAGCTGCACCCGGTAGATCGGTTCGGGCATGTCCATGCCGGCGGCTTCCAGGGCCAGCTTTACCGATCGGATCGCTTCGCTCTTGACCTGGGCGAAGTCGTGCTCGCGCTGGTCCACCCAGGCCTGGAACCGCACCAGGACGTTGGAGTCGCCCAGCGACGTGATGAACGCGCGCGGTGGCGGATCCGGCAGCACGCCCGGCAGTCCGGCCATGACCGACGCGCCGATGTCCTGTGCCCGCACGAGGTCTTCCTCCACGCCGATGCCGACGTCGAACTCGAACCGCCGTGCCGGATTCCGCGTGTAGTTGAGCATGACGCCGCGGAACACCAGCGCATTGGGCAGCCGCAAGTGGTTGCCGTCCAGTGTCATCAGGGTGGTGGCGCGCGAGGTCAACTTGACGACCAGGCCCTCGTGGCCGTCGATGACGACGTGGTCGTGGGGCGCGAAGGGCTGTCGCAGGCTCAGCAGGATGCCGGCGAGGTAGTTCTCCAGGATGTCCTTGAACGCGAAGCCGACCGCAACGCCCAGGACGCCCGCCGTACCGAGCACCGCGCCCACCAGCGCCGTGGCATCCAGCAGTTCCAGCGCCAGCAGCATGCCCACCAGCAGCGCAACCCAGCGCACGGTGGTGCGGACCAGGTCACGCATGAACGGGTTGTGCCGCGCCACGCGGTCCAGCAGCGCGCGGCGTGACAGCCAGCCGCCGAGCATCCACGCCAGCACGACCAGGGCCAGGGCAAATGCGAACAGGGGCAACGCCGCGACCAGCCGGTACGCCTCGTCGTGCAGCTGGTGCGCGATGGGTTGCAGGTCGAAGCGCGGTGGCGGGGTGTCCAATCGGGGCTCCAGCGGGCAGGCGTGTTCAGGCAGCGGGACCGGGTGTGGAGACATCGCAGCCGGGGCCCCACAGTGCCCGCGCTGTCGTGCAGGCGGGGTGGGCAACGCGCGGATGCACACCCGATGGATGCTCACCGGTCATTGATGCCGCCTCCCTATGATGGCCCGCGCGTTGGGCGCACCAAGACGGGTGGACGTGCTGATGGTTTCGGTCTGATGGGTTCGGTTCCTGGGTCCACCGCGGCGCCCCGCATGCTGTCGTGGGCCTCCGCCGCACATGGCAGGAGTGAATACCTGCGCCTGCGCAATGTCGTCGATGCGCTGGTCCGCATCGCCGAGCATGCCGGCGACACCGGGCCCTTCCTCGACGAGGCGACCGCGACAGTGATGGAGCTGACGCGTGCCACCGGCGCGGTGGTGCTGACGGCCGGCGGGCCCGACGGTCTGCAGGTGCGGTCCGCGCGCGGACAGATGAAGCACATCGACCCGTCGGCGTTCGACGCGGGCCACACGCTGGCCCCGGTGTGCCTGCGCTCCCATGAGGCGCTGCACAGCAATGACGTCCACTGCGACGAGCGCGTCAATGTCCGCATCCGCAAGGGACGCGCCCTGCGATCGCTGATCTGCACACCGCTGCGCTACGGCGACGATGTACTGGGCGTCCTGGAGGTGTGTTCGAGCGTTGTCCACGCCTTTGACGAGATCGACACCCAAGCCGTGGCGCTGATCGGCAATGCGCTGGGCGGCGCGCTCGGGCGTCAGCTGGAACTCGATGAAAAGGCGCGCCTGCTGTCGCGGCTGGAGGCGGCGCTTGAAACCACGCGCGCCCAGGCCCGCCAGTACCAGGATGCGGCGCTGTGCGACGCGCTCACGGGCCTGCCCAACCGCGCCCACTTCCTGCAGCGCCTGCGCGCGATGTGCGAACGCGACGACCGCTCCGATCCGTTCGCGGTGCTGTTCCTGGACCTGGACGGGTTCAAGGACATCAACGACCGCCACGGCCATGCGACCGGTGACGCGGTGTTGCGGGAAGTCGCCGCCGACCTGCGCGCGCGACTGCGGGAGGGCGACTTCATCGCGCGGTTGGGCGGCGACGAGTTCGTCGTGCTGCTGCCGGGCCTGCGCGACGGCGCGCGTGACGTCCCGGCCGTGGCCGCCGACCTGGGGCGTGCGTTGGCCAGGCGGCGTCCGGTGGAAGGCGTGCCGCTCGGCATCCAGGCGAGCATCGGGTGGGTCGTGCAGGCGCCGGGCTCGAGTGCATCAGCGCTGCTGGCGCGCGCCGATGCCGCGATGTATCGCGAGAAGAAGATGCGCCGCGCCTCCGACTGATCCGTCGCCGTTCGAGTGCCGCATCACAGCCACGTGAAAAACGCCGCGTCGGATGCATGGCGTCGCGCGAAGCATTGTTCCACCGGTGGAGTCTGATTCCCTCTTCAGCCAGCTGAATGCGAGGCCGATAACAGGGGTGCCGGCGCCGAAGAGGCCGGCCCTCCTGTGGCTAACGGATCCCCCATGCGCATCGACTCCCTCGGCATCGGCCAGCGCCTCGCGCTCGGCTTCGGACTGGTACTGACCCTGATCCTGGTGCTGACCGGCATCGGCATCCACCGCGTGACGCGGATCGACGACGGCCTGTCGACCATCAACCAGGTCAACAGCGTCAAGCAGCGGCATGCGATCAACTTCCGCGGCAGCGTCCACGACCGGGCCATTGCCCTGCGCGACGTGGTATTGGCCGAGGATCCGACGGTGGTGGCCGATGCCAACGCCATGATCGACCGGCTGAGCGCGGACTACGCGCGATCGGCCGCGCCGCTGGACGCGATGGTGGCCGACCCGGCGACCGGCGATGCCGAGGAAGCCGCGCTGCTCGCCGCCATCCAGGCCATCGAGGCGCGCACGCTGCCGCTGATCGAGCGCGCGCGTGCGCTGCGTGCCGCCGGTGACATCGAGCAGGCTCGCGCGCTGGTGCTGGACGAAGCGGCACCCGCGTTCACGACATGGCTGGCCCGCATCAACGCCCTGATCGATCTGGAAGAGGCGAAGAACGGCCGCGAGGCAGCCGCGGCAGCCGACACGGCGAAGGGCTTCGCGGCGCTGATGCTGGCGTTGTCGGTGCTGGCGCTGGCCATCGGCGCCGGCGTGGCGTTCCTGATCACGCGCAGCGTCACCGTCCCGTTGGGCCACGCCCTCGACGTCGCCGAACGGGTCGGCGCAGGCGACCTGGGGAGCGAGATCCGCGTCACCGGCAAGGACGAGGCCGGCCAGTTGCTGGCCGCGATGGGTCGGATGCAGCAGCAGCTGGTGGCCTTCTCGCAGGGGCAGCGCGAAATCGCCGAGCGCCACGAGGCCGGCGAGATCAGCTTCCGGATGGATGCGGCTGCGTATCCGGGCGTCTACGGCACGATGGCGTCGGACATCAACGACCTCGTGGCCGCGCACATCGCGGTGAAGATGCGCATGGCCGAGCTGGTCGCGCGCTACGCGATCGGCGACTTCAAGGAGGACATGCCGCGCCTGCCGGGCGAGAAGGCGCGCCTCACGCTCATCATGGACACCGCCAAGGACAACCTCACGCGCATCAGTGGCGAGATCGAGCGGCTGTCGGCGGCCGCCGCGGCCGGCGACTTCAGCGCGCGCGGCGAGGCCGCGCAGTTCGAGTTCGGCTTCCGCGCCATGGTTGATGACCTCAACCGGCTCATGGCGACCGCCGACGCCAACCTGGCGGAGATTTCCAGCGTGTTCGACGCCTTCGCGCGCGGCGACCTGACCGCCCGCATGACCGGCGACCACCCCGGCGTGTTCGGCCGCATCCGCGACGACGCGACCGGCACCGGCCAGCGCCTGACCGAGATCGTGCGTGGCATCCAGTCGGCCGTGGCGTCGATCCACCTGGCGGCGTCGGAGATCGCATCAGGCAACGCCGACCTGTCCCGGCGCACCGAGCAGCAGGCCGCGAGCCTGGAGGAAACCTCGGCGCTGATGGACGAGCTGACCTCCAAGGTGCGCCGCAACGCCGAGAACGCCGGCCAGGCAAACGCGCTGGTGCGCGATGCCGGCGAGGCGGCCGAAGCGGGCGGCCGCGTGGTCGAGGAGGTGGTGGCGACCATGGGCGCGATCAGCGCGTCCTCGCGCCGGATCGCCGACATCATCAGCGTGATCGACGGCATCGCCTTCCAGACCAACATCCTGGCACTCAATGCCGCGGTGGAAGCCGCGCGCGCCGGCGACCAGGGTCGCGGGTTCGCGGTGGTGGCCGCGGAGGTGCGGAGCCTGGCGCAGCGCTCGGCTGGCGCGGCCAAGGACATCAAGGCGCTGATCAGCGGATCGGTCGAAAACGTCGAGGCGGGCGCCGACCGGGTCGCGCGCGCGGGCGAGGCGATGGGCCAGATCGTCGGCGCGGTGCGCGAGGTGACCGACATCATGGCCGGCATCACCAGCGCGTCGTCGGAGCAGCGCAGCGATATCGAGCAGGTCGGCCAGACGGTGGTGCAGCTCGACCACGTCACCCAGCAGAACGCGGCGCTGGTGGAAGAAGCCAGTGCCGCGGCCCGTGGCCTGCAGGACCAGGCCTCGGGGCTGGCCGAGGCGGTGGCGGTGTTCAAGGTGGCGGCGTCGCCGCGACCGCTGCGCTCGGCGGCCTGAGCGCCTGGGCGCGCTCGATAGTCCGCACCGTCAGTGGGCACGGCCCAGTTCGATGCCGCCGGCGTCGCGGTGCAACTGCCGCAGGCGTCGGCCGAGCGCGTCCAGGTTGTCGCGGGTGTCGTCGAGCGCGCGACGCCGCGCGTCCGGCAACGCAGTGCGCGCCGCCTCGCGCAGTCGCGCGTCCTGCGTGCGCCATTGGCGGGCATGCGCGCTGGCACGGCGGTGGATCGCCTCGCGCTCGTCCTGCTGCGGCAGGCCGTAGCCCCCGGGCGCCATGGCCGCGGGCCTGGCGAACGCGGCATCCACCTGCATCGCCGCGTGCAGCGCGTCGCGCATGCTGGCGACGTTGCCGTCGCCGCGGGAGCGCCCGAACATCCGACGCTTCAGCGCGTCGCGCGCGAGTACTTCCTGCTGTCGTAGCGAAGCCTGTTCCAGCACCAGCAGTGCGGCGGCGGCGCGCAGGTCCGCCCCTTCGATCCACGGTGCCCGCTGCGCGGGTTGCAGCGCGAACCAGTCCTCGACCCGCTCATACGGCAGCGGCATCCGGGCCGCGGCGGCATCCAGCAATGCCTGGTAGTGGGTGTCCTGCGACGGGAAGTAATAGCCGAGGCGGATGGCGGTCTCGCGGTCATCCAGTACCGAGGCGTCCGCGATCCCAGCGCGCTGCAGGCGGCGCAGCAGGCCGGTGGGCGTGATGCTGGAGAGCCCATCGCCCGCCAAACGCGGCACGCCATCGTGCAACAGTTTGTACGTCTCCACCGCGCAGTTGTTGCTGACGAAGTAGTAGTCGCCGTCGTAGCTCCAATGCAGCTGCGCGGCGTGCTCCAGCAGGCCCCGGATCTCGGCCGGATCCAGCGCCAGCGGGATCGACTGCAGCCCGCGCAGCTCCACCGCGGTGTACTCCTCGACCACCTGCGACAGCGGCAGCACGAACAGGCGCGACGGGTAGCCGCCGGTCAGCCCGCGCCAGCTGGAGATCTGCACGTCGTCGACGAACGCACGGAACGACAGCACGCGGTGGTGGTCCAGGTCGAGGCGGCAGTCCGGGCCAAGCGCGCGTTCCGGGGCGCACACCACCAGCCGCAGCATGCTGTGCCCCCAGCGGCTCATCGGGCGGCTGTTGGCTTCGGCCAGCAGGTAGTCGACCGCATACACGCGGGCCGGGTCCAGCTGGAGCAGCGGGTCCGACGCGACCGTGGACGGGTCGGTCGCCGTGCCGGAATCCAGGAACGGGAGCCCGGGTGCGCAGGCCGCATTGCGGTCCGGCATGTCGAAGTGCGCGGCGAAGTGGCGGTGCAGGGCGGGCCGCCGGCAGGCGTACGACGGATCAAGCAGCAGGTGTTCGAGGTTGACCGCGACGAACTCGGCCGGGTCGCTCAGCTCGTACGGGTCCGGGCTGCGGTCGCGCATCGGGTTGTCGCGGATGCGTCCCGGGCCGAGCACGCGCACCTGCCAGCCGGCGAGGTCCAGCAGGCGCGGGTCGCGCGACAGCGCGCGGCCGCTGGCGCGCTCGTAGAGGTGGGCAAGCTCGTGGATCAGCGCGGCGCGCGCCGCGCGTCGTCCCTCGTCATCGCCGGCCGGGGCGGCCATCCAGTCGCCCAGGAGCGTGGCCTGCAGCCGGATGCCACCCGCGAATGCGCGCCCGTGCACATGATCCGGCAGCGCCTCCCATCGCACATGGATGGGAACTTCGAGTCGTTCGCGCCAGCGTGCGGGCAGCCGCGCGCCGACATCGTCGAGCAATGCCTGGCTCGCCGCCGCTTCCCGTGGTGTCAGGCCGTCGTGTCCGCCGACCAGTTCGAGGGCCGTGCCGGTGGCGGGCAGCGCCGCCAGAAGTGCGGCCGCGACCCGCGCCCGCAGGCGCCGCCCGGTCACAGCGCCAGGATGGCCCGCGCCAGTTGCAGGTCGTCAGCGTGCTGCGCGTCCTCGCGCGTTTCGCGCAGGTGGCGCAGCGCGGCCTCCAGGCGGGCGCCACGGATCACGCCATCGGTGGCGACGAAACGCGCGGCGTCGTCGCGGGCCTGCAGCACGACCTTGTCGTCGCCGGAGGTGCTGCCCGACGACGCCGACGACCCGGCGGCGGACGAGCCGGCGGAACTGCCGGCAAAGCTCGACGCCAGTGCCGATGCGGTCGGCAGGGCGAACAGGGCGAGGACGAGCGGGGCAGTCAGGCGGGCGGCGCGGGTCATGGCGGGTCTCGTTCGATGGGCGGCGGGGGCCTTACAGGCCGGGAAGGGTACCGGCCCGTCGTTGCGTCGTCCCTGAACATGCGCACGGAACAGCGCGTTCGCTCCCTGATGCGCGAACCGCGTGTGCGCAAGCCGGCGGGCGGAACCGGACAGGCGCCGTGCCGCGAGATCGATGCGGTGAGCGCGCTGAGCAGGAACTGGAGTGCGACCGTGGAGGCTCCGGCGATCAACTGGGGCCTTGACGGCTGCATCGGCGCGCCCCATCTGGGGATTCCAGAGACTGAGTTCCGGAGACGACCATGGCCACCGGTTGGGCCGGCGACGGCGCCGTGCAGGACCAGATCGACGCGACCGTGAAGGACGCGATCAAGCGCGCGCGCAGCCAGCTCCGGGAGGGGCCGGGACTCGAACATTGCGAAGCGTGCGACGCGGAGATCCCCGAGGCCCGCCGGAAGGCGGTCCCGGGCGTGCGCCTGTGTGTCGCCTGCCAGGAGGCGCATGACCGCGAGGAAGCCGGCGCGAGCGGTTACAACCGCCGCGGCAGCAAGGACAGCCAGTTGCGCTGAAGATCGAAGGGCGGGGCGTCAGGGTCCGCCGAACGCCTGTCGCTCGTCCGCGTTGAGGTCCAGCGTCATGGCGCGGCCGTCGCGCGCCGAAGCGATCGCCGCTTCCAGCGCCGCCATCACCCCGACGGCCTGGTCCGGCGTCACGGGGTTGGGCGCGCCGTCGAGCAGGGCCGATGCAATGCCGCGGTAGTACCGGGACTGGTCGCCGGTGACGGTGGGCAGGGTCCGTGGGATGCCGTCGCCAGCGAAGTGGATCGGGGCATCCGGATCCGCGCCCCAGTCCGGGTCGCCCGGTCGCAGGCCCGACGCCAGTTGCTGCTCCTGCAGGTCGCTGCCGTGCTTGACGACGCTGCCGCGGTCGCCGTGCAGCAGGAAGCGTGGGCCGCCGCCGGCCGCGACCATTCCCGCTTGCAGGATCGCGCGCGCCGGGCCGAACTCCAGCACGACGTGCGCCCAGTCCACCGCGCCCGCGCCGTCGCGTTGTCGAGCGAATGACGCCTGCACCCGCTCGGGCACACCCATCAGGCATAGCGCCTGGTCGACCAGGTGCGGCCCCAGGTCCCACCAGACACCGCCCGCACCGTCGTCGCGCTCGCGCCAGCGGTCGCGGACCTCCGGACGGAAGCGCTCGAATCGCGACTCCAGATGCAGTGGGCGGCCGACAAGGCCGGTGTCGACCGCCTGACGCAGCGCGAGGAAGTCGCTGTCCCAGCGCCGGTTCTGGAAAACCGACAGCAGGCATCCCGTGTGCACCGCCAGGTCGCGCAGCGCGCGCGCTTCAGCCAGCGACAGGGTGAAGGGCTTGTCCACGACGACATGCTTGCCGGCCTCCAGTGCGGCACGGGCGAGGGGTGCATGGCTGTCGTGCGGGCTGGCGACGACCACCAGGTCGATGTCCGGGTGCGCCAGCGCGACATCGGGCGCCACCACGTCGACGTTCGGCAGCCGGGTGCGCACCGCCTCCGCGCGGGCTGCGTCGCGGGTTGCGATCATGCGCAGCGCCAACCGTGGCTCGGCCTCGATCAGCGGTGCGTGGAACACGCGTCCCGCCAGGCCATAGCCGATCAGGGCGACGCGGACGGGCGGGGTCGTGGGG
>CAMPJI010000033.1 GCA_946886865.1 uncultured Lysobacterales bacterium
CCCCCGAATCGCAGGAGATCCGCCCATGTCCCCCACCTCGACCGATGCCGTCAAGAGCAACCTCGGTGACGCCGGAAGCAACCTCAAGCAGGCCGCCGTCGACGCGGGCCACGCACTCAAGGGCGCGGCCGGCGCGGCCGGTGAAGAACTCAAGCTCGGCAAGGCCAGCGTCAAGGCCGACCTGGCCGACAGTGCACTGGCCGGTATCGCCGCGGCCGAGAACGCCGGTGGCGCAGCGCGCGAGCAGGTCGACGTGCTGATGGAGAAGGGCATGGACCTGATCGACTCGGCCGCCGAACTGGTGCGTGAGCGTCCGCTGGCGTCCTTCGGTGTCGCCTTCGCGGCCGGTTTCATCATCGCCAAGCTGGCCCGCAGCGGCGACCGCTGAGTGCGTCTACCGCTCTTCCACCTGGATACGCGGACCTGCGCTGACGGAGGATGCCGGTGACGCCACGCGGTCCCCACGGTGACCCGTCGCGCGACGAGTACGGCGCGCCCGCCGACCACCTGTCGGCGGCCGCCCGCGCGGCCATCGACGCGCATGCACGCGAGCAGGCCGACGCCGAAACCCGCGCGCGCGCAAAGGATGCGGCGGAGGACGCGCGCGAGCGCCTGACCCGCGAGCAGGCCGAGCGCATCGCCGAAGCCGCCGAGCGCGAAGCCTCCACGCCCGACCCCGACCAGCCGCAGCCCGACATCCTCGAATCGCTGCGTCAGCTGGGCGATGCCGGGCGTGCCGGGCTGGGCGCGGCGCGCGATGCGGCACGCGCGCTGCGCACACTGGTGTCGGCGGATTTCTCGCTGGCGCGCAGCGCGTTCGGCCGCACGCTGGCCTTCACCGGTATGGCGATCGCGTTCGGCGGCACCGCCTGGCTGTTGCTCATGGCGTCGCTGATCGTGTTCCTCAACCGCCAGGTCGGGATGCCGTGGTCGGGCGCCCTGCTCGTCACGGCGCTTCTGAGCATCGCGGTGACGTGGTTTGCCGGCTGGCAGGCCATGCGCTACTTCGACCACACCCGGATGCAGGCCACGCGCCGGCAGCTGGCGCGCCTGGGCATCGGCGAGCTGGCCGACTTCACCCCGCGCCCCGGGGACGTGCAGTCATCGCGCGAGGCGGCCGAGCAATCGAAAGAAGAGAACGGCGGCAAGACGCTCAAGGACAAGCTGGGCGTGGACCTGACGCCGCCGTGACCCACACCCTGCGCCCCGCCACTTCCTGACCGGATCGTGTTCCCGATGAGTTTCGACAAGCTGTTGCGCAAGGTGGAGCAGGCCGAGATGGCACTGGAGGCGCGCGAGCGCCAGTACAGCGCCGACATGCGCCAGCTCAAGCGGTCCTGGCGGCTGACGTGGTCGCCGGGCCGGATCGTGGTGGCCGGGCTGTTGACCGGCTTCCTCGCCGGGCGCCGCGAGCGCATCGGTGCCGCCGACGGCCCGGGCATCCTGCGCGTGATCTCGCTGGTGTCCACGATGATGGCCAGCGTCCATGCCAAGGAGGCCTCGAGCGAGGCCGAGCACGCGGCCGATGCCGCCACCGACATGGCCGCCACCCAGGCGCCCGGCGCCGGCGTGTCGGTGGACGGCCCGCCGTGACCGCGCCGTCGCCGACGCCCGACGCGCCGACCATTTCCGAAGCCCCGCCGCGCCCGCCGCGCCGGCGCGCCTCCACGGCGCTGATCGTCCTCACCGTGCTGGCGGTGGGCTACACGATGTGGGCGGCGCAGGAGGTGCTGCTGCCGGTGCTGCTGGCGATGTTCTTCGCGCTGATCGGCAACCCCATCATCCGCGCGCTGCGGCGGCTGTACATCCCCACCGTGCTGGGCGCGCTGTTGCTGGTGGTGGGCGGCTTGGCCGCGGCCGGTGCGCTGGGTTACCAGCTGATCGAACCGGCGGCCGAATGGGTGCGCCAGGCGCCACGCGCGATGGGCGAGATCGTGCCCAAGCTGCGCGAGCTGACCAAGCCGGTGGACGACGCCAGCGACGCGGCCGAAAACATCGCCCGTGTCGCCAGCGGCGAGGACAAGGGGCGGCCGGTGCAGGTGGTGCGGACCCAGGTCGACGACCCGTATGCCGCGCTGACCGCCACCCCGATGATGATCGCCTCGGTGCTGGCCGTGGTGCTGCTGACGCTGTTCTTCATGGTGTTCGGCGAGCAGTTGCAGCGAAAGGCCATCGCGCTGCTGCCCAACCGCCAGCAGAAGCGCCTGACCGTGGAGATCATGCATTCGATCGAGGTCGAGATCTCGCGCTACGTGCTGACCATCACCCTGATCAACGTGGCGGTGGGCATGGTGTTCGCCGGCATCCTGTTCCTGCTCAAGGTGCCGCTGCAGGAAGCGCTGCTGTGGGGCACGATGGCGGCGCTGCTGAACTTCGCCCCGTACGTGGGGCCGCTGATCGGCATCCTGATGATGCTGGTGATGGGTTTCGTGGCGTTCGACGAGCTGTGGATGTCGCTGCTGCCGGCGGGCATCTACCTGGTGCTCCACACCCTGGAAGGGCAGATCCTCACGCCCGTCATCCTCGGGCGGCGCATGCGCATCTCGCCCCTGGTCCTGATCCTGGCGCTGATGCTGTTCGGCTGGCTGTGGGGGATCATCGGCCTGCTGCTGGCCGTGCCACTGCTGGTGTGCATGAAGATCGTCCTGTCGCGCATCGAAGGCCTGGAAGGCTGGGCGACGCTGATGGAGTGACCGCGGACGGCCACGCCCGCGGCGCTAGAATCGACCGGTGAGTTTCCCCGTACACGCCATCACCCTGGACCTGGACGACACGATCTGGCCGATCGCGCCGGTGATCGTGCGCGCCGAGGACGCGCTGGCAACGTGGCTGCGCGAGCACGCGCCGCGCACCGCCGAGCGCTGGCCGGTGGCGGCCTCGCGCGAGCTGCGCGAGCGCATGGGCAGCGAGCGGCCCGACCTGTCGCACGACTTCACCCAGCTGCGCCGCCTGGCACTCCAACAGATGTTCCGCGAGGCCGGTGACGACGTGACCCTGGTGGACCCGGCGTTCGATGCGTTCTTTGCGGCGCGCTGCGCGGTGGAGCACTACCCCGACAGCGTCGACGCCCTGGAGCGCATGGCCGCGCGCGTGCCGCTGGCCGCGCTCAGCAACGGCAATGCCTGCCTGCGCACGATCGGGTTGATGCACCTGTTCGAGTTCCAGCTGGGCGCGCGCGAGCACGGCGCGGCCAAGCCCGATGCCAGCATCTTCCACGCCGCGTGCGCGCGGCTGGACTGTGCACCGGCCACGGTGCTGCACGTGGGCGACGACATCGAGATGGACGTGGTCGGCGCGCACCGCGCCGGCCTGCGCAGCTGCTGGATCAACCGCGAGGCACGCGAGTGGCCGCACCGGCAGCTCGAGCCCGACCTGCAGTTCCCCACCCTTGCCGCCCTGGCCGACTGGCTGGAGACGGCACGCACCCCGGACACGACCCGACCATGACGAACACGCCGCTGCCCGCCTGCTTCATCGACGCCGCCGATGCGAACGACGCCTTGCCGCTGCACCTGGTGGACCGGGCATCGCTGGCGGGGTGGCGCGAGGCCCAGCCGGCGGCGGTCGCCGCGTGGGTGCGGGCGCAGGGCTTCGACGGTGCGCCCGGCACGGTCATGACGCTGGCCGACGGCGAGGGCGGCATCGCCGGCGCGGTGGTCGGCATCGGCGACCCGCTCGACCCGGCCAGCTACGGCCACGTGCCGATGTCGTTGCCCGCGCGCACCTGGGCCGTGACCGGCGACATCGACCACGCGCAGCGCCAGGCGCTGCAGCTGGGCTGGGGCCTGGGCGCGTACCGCTTCGACCGCTACAAGAAGCCGGCGCGCACGCCCGCGCAACTGGCGGTGGATGCGGGGGACGGGTCGCTCGTGGACACGCTGGCCGCGTGCGTGCGCGTGCGCAGCCTGGTCAACACGCCGACCGAGCACATGGGCCCGGACCAGCTGGAGCAGGTCGCGTGCGAGATCGCCGAGCGCCACGGCGCCACGATCAAGGTGGTCGGCGGCGAGGACCTGTTGACCGAGAACTTCCCCGCGATCCACGCCGTCGGCCGCGCCAGCCACCGCGCGCCGCGGCTGATCTCGCTGGCGTGGGGCGACGCGTCGCATCCGCACGTGGCCATCGTCGGCAAGGGCGTGTGCTTCGACACCGGTGGCCTGGACCTCAAGCCCGCCGACGGCATGCGCTGGATGAAGAAGGACATGGGCGGCGCCGCGCACGCCATCGCGCTGGCCGAATGGATCATGGCGCGCAAGCTGCCGCTGCGGATCACGCTGCTGGTGCCGGCGGTGGAAAACGCCATCGGGCCCGATGCGTTCCGACCCGGCGAGGTCATCGCCACCCGCCAGGGGCTGAGCATCGAGATCGACAACACCGACGCCGAAGGCCGCGTCGTGCTGTGCGATGCGCTCACCTTTGCGGGTGAGCTGGAGCCGGCGATGATCCTGGACTTCGCCACGCTGACCGGTGCGGCGCGCATCGCGCTGGGCCCGGAGCTGCCGGCGCTGTACTGCAACGACGATGCGCTGGCGCAGCAGTGGCTGGACGCCGGCGGCACCGCGCGCGACCCGGTCTGGCGCATGCCGCTGTGGCGGCCGTACCTGCGCTACCTCACCAGCCACATCGCCGACCTGGCCAACGGTGGGCCGTCGAAGATGGCCGGCTCCATCAGCGCCGCGCTGTACCTGGAGCGCTTTGTGCCGGCCGGCGTGCCGTGGGCGCACCTGGACGTGTTTTCGTGGAACGACAGCGACCGCCCGGGCCGCCCGTTCGGCGGCGAGGCGCAGGGGCTGCGGTCGGCGTTCGCGATGCTGCAGGCGCGCTTCGGCGCGTGACGCGCGCGGCGCGCTAGAGCCAGCCCTTCTGGCGGGCCATGCGGTAGGCCTCGATGCGGTTGCCGACCCCGAGCTTGCCGATCGACTCCGAGAGGTAGTTGCGGACCGTGCCGGGTGACAGGTGCAGCTGCGCGGCGATCTCGCCGGCGGTGAGGCCTTCGCCGGCCATGCGCAGCACCTGGCGCTCGCGGTCGTTGAGCGGGTCGGCCTCCGACCAGGCCTCCAGTGCGAGCTGCGGATCGATCGCGCGGCCGCCGCGGTGCACCTGGCGCAGCGCGTCGGACAGCTGCTCGGCCGGCGCGTCCTTGAGCAGGTAACCGCACACGCCGGCATCCAGCGCGCGCCGCAGGAAGCCGCCGCGGGCGAACGTGGTCACGATCACCACCTTCACCGGCAGCCCCTGGCGCTGCACGCGCTGGGCCAGCTCCAGCCCGGTCAGGCCGGGCATCTCGATGTCGGTCACCAGCAGGTCGGGCTTGAGGCGTTGCAGCTCGCGCCAGGCCGATTCCCCGTCGGCGGCGGCGGCGACGACGTCGATGTCCGACTCCATGCCCAGCAACGCCGCCAGTGCACCGCGCAGCATCGCCTGGTCCTCGGCCAGCAGGACGCGGATCATGGATGGACGTGTGCAGGCGACATGCGCGGAACGGTAGCAGACGGCGCCCGTCGCACCGGCCGGTACGACGGGCGATGGCGCATGCCGACGCCCCGCTTGCGTGCTCGCACGCTCAACGCGGGTCACCCGCCGGGAGGGTGCACCGGGTCGTCGTTGGCCGCGAGGGGAACCCGGGCCTCCAGGTGGGTGCCGCGGCCGCCCGCCGCCTCGATGCGCAGGCGGCCACGCACGCCCTCGATGCGCTCGCGCATGCCACCCAGCCCGTTGCCGGGCACGATGGCGCCGCCGCGGCCGTCATCGACGATGCGCAGCACCACCTCGCCGCCTTCCATGCCGAAGCGGGCATCGGCCCGCTGTGCGCGGGCGTGGCGCTGGATGTTGGTGGCCGCCTCGCGCACCGCCATCGCCAGCACGTTCTCCACCCCGGCCGGCAGCGCGTCGTGCGCGAACGCGTCGTCGAAGCGGTACTCGAACGCGACCCCGCTGGACTCCAGCAGCAGCTTGGCCGAGGCCAGTTCGGCGGCGATCCCGGCGGTGCGGATGCCGCTCACGGCACGACGCACCTGGGCGAGCGCGTCGCGTGCGACGCGGCCGACCTCGTCCAGTTCGCCGCGCGCCGCGGCGGGGTCGCGGTCCAGCAGGCGCCCGGCGAGGTCGGACTTCAACGCCACCATCGACAGGGTATGGCCGAGCAGGTCATGCAGGTCGCGGCCGATGCGCTCGCGTTCGGCCAGCGCCGCCAGTCGCCGCACTTCATCGTGCGAAAGCCGCAGCGCGGCGTCGCGGTCGCTGTTGGTCCGCTCCATGTGGACCAGGATGCCGATGATCACCGTCACGGTGGGCATCCACGCCAGCGCCTGCCACGGGTAGCCGATGTACCGCGCGTAGGCGATGAGCACCACGTTGAGCGCCGCCAGCGCGATGACGTAGCGGTGGGTCGATGCGCTGCCGCGTGGCTGCAGCATCACGCAGCCGAACACGAAATAGCTCAGCCCCGACGGGTACCAGGGCAGCAGCGCGAAACACAGCGCCACCATCGCGGCGGCGCAGGCGTAGGCCGTGCGCGGCGCGGCGACGACACTCCGGGCATACAGCCACACGAACAGCGGGTACGACACCAGGGTCAGGACGGCCCAGCGTGCGGTGTAGCCGAAGGCCCCGCCGGACACCGCCGGCGTGATGAACACCCACACCGACCACGCCAGGTGCACGAACTGCTGCCAGGGCGCGCGCCCCAGGCGCCGGTCGTGCGCGGCGATCGAACCGGGTTCGGGACGCAGCCAGCGCGGGAGTCGGGTGGCCACCATGCGGTTACCTCAGCACCACGCCGTCGATGCGGAACTCGAATGTGCCATGCGGCTGCCCGGCCGTGAAGGCGATGCCGCGCAGCCGCGACAGGTCCGCGCCCCGGAACCCCGCCAGTGGCAGCCGCACCTCCCGCCACTGCGGCCCGGCCACGAACGGCTGCATGCTGGGCATGCCCTGCGCCGACGGCCCGGAAAACAGCAGCACGCTGTAGGTGCGCCCGTCGCCGCGCGCATGGAAGACCAGTTCCCTGCGCTGCGACAGGTCCGCCGGCTGCATCGGCGCGGACGCGGGGAAGAAGATCACGCCCGACCAGGGGTAGCCGAAGCCGGGTTTCACCTCGCCGGTCACCTGCAACGCGCCGCGCGACCCCCCGGCGCCGCCGGCCACCAGCGCGTGCCGCACCTGCGAGGCACCGCCGGCGATCCGGTCGGTGGTGGGTTGCCAGTCGCCGAAGGCCGCATCGATGGCCGCGCCGTCGAAATCGCTGACCTGCGTGGTGGCGGGCACCGGCGGCGCCTCACCGCCTTCGGTCGCCACCGCCTGCGCCGCGCGGTCGACCCGGTGCCCGTTCTTCCACACCGTGTCGATCGACCGTGTCGCCGCGATGTCCGCCAGTGGGTTGCCCGCCACCAGCACCAGGTCCGCGCGGTGCCCGGGTGCGATGCGGCCCCGGCCGTCGAGTCCGAAGCGCCGCGCCGGCACCGACGTCGCGGCGGCCAGCGCCCGGGCCGGGGTCAGGCCGGCGCGTACGAGCAGTGCGAGTTCGTGGTGCAGGCTCGCACCGTGTGCGGTCCCGGGGTTGGGCGCGTCGCTGCCGGCCAGGATATCCACGCCCGCCGCGTGCAGCCGGCGCACGCTGTCGAGCGCGCGTTGCAGGCGGGCGGGGTCGCCGTCGGTAGCCATGAAGTCGCGGGCAAGCGTGCCGCTCTGCTCGGGCGTCAGCCAAGGGCCGACGTGCGCGTCATCGGCCAGTGCCCGGCCGCCGCCCGTCCCGGCCATCGACGCCACCACCGACAGCGTCGGCACCAGGAACGCGTCGCGGGTGCGCATGGCCGTCACCAGCGCGTCGTCGGCGACCGCATCGGTGAACACGTGCACCAGGCCATCGGCACCGGCGTCCACCACCATGCGGGCGTCGCCATGCCGCGCCACGTGGGCGACGGCCATGCGCTGGCGCGCGTGTGCGGCGTCGACCACCGCAGCGACCTGTGGCGGCGACAGCGTCGGCAGGCGCCGCGGCTGCGCGTAGGCGCTCAGGTCCTCCACGATCAGCTTGATGTAGTCCGCGCCCTCCTCCACCCGGTCGCCGACGAACGCGTCGATGTCGGTGCCGGCATCGACCGTCGGCACCGGGAACCCGTACTGGGTGCCGTGCCCGCCGCGCGCGGTGACGGCGTACCCGGCCGCCCACAGGTCCGCCCGGCCGGTCGCCGCACGCGACGCGCGCCGGTCGCGCAGCGCGGCCAGGCGGTCCGCCGTGCCGTGCATGTCGAAGCCCGCGGTCACGCCGAAACGCGCCATGTCGCGCTGCGCCTCGTCCCAGGCGTGCACGTGGGCGTCGATCAGGCCGGGCAGCAATGTCCTGCCGGTGCCGTCGACCACCGCCATGCCGTCGGGCACCGCGTCGTCGGTCGACACCGCCTGGATGTAGCCGTCGCGCACCACCACGGTGGCGATGCCGAGGTCGCGTTCGCCATCGAACACGCGTGCCCCGCGGATGGCGAAGCCGGCGGCTGGCGCATCAGCCGATGCGGCGGCCTGTGTCGGTGTCGGTGCCGGAGCAGGGTCCTGCACGGCCACGGCCAGCCCGATCACGGAGGCGAGCGCGGCGACGGCGAGCATGTCGGGCCAACGGTTCATCGGAATCCTCGCGACGGGGACACGGCGATCAGTCGATCAGGGCGAGCCGGCGCTGGGCCAGCACGAGGAAGGCCACCGCCACGGTGAGCAGCACCAGCACGTGCAGCCACGCCGATCCGCCCTGGTCGTGCCCGACGACCTTCAGCGCCAGTTGCGCCAGGTGGTAGGCCGGCCATGCGGGCGCGAGGCGGCCCACGATGTCGGGCAGCATCGACAGCGGCAGCCACAGGCCGGACAGAAACGCCATCGGCAGGTACACCAGGTTGAGCAGCGCGGGCGCGGCACTGCCGCTGACCAGCGTGCCGGCATACAGCCCGATGGCGCAGAACGGCAACGCCCCCAGCACGTCCACCGCCGCCAGCAGCAGCCACTGCGACGCCGACAGCTGGACCCCGGCCCCGAACCGCGCGATCAGGCCGACGATGATCGACACGGCCAGCGCGAAGGCCATCGCCATCGCCATCTTCGCCAGCAGCGGCGCACCGGCCGGCACCGGCAGCACGCGCCTGAGCCGCAGCAGCCCGCGCTGGCGGTCCACGGCGATGGTGACGCCCAGGCCGAACATGGCCGCGCCAATCACGCCGAACACGCCGTAGGTGGCCAGCAGGTACTGCGCCGCCCCGGCATTGCCGCGATTGAGCAGCACGCCGAACAGCAGGTAGAACAGCGCCGGGAACAGCAGCGTGGGCAGCACGAACATGGGTTCGCGCAGCATCCGCAGGCTTTCCATGCGGGCTTCCATGGCGTAGCTGCGCAACCGGCGCGCGGCCGGGGAGCGCGGCGGGGCGACGGCGGTGTGCGATGCGGACATCAGGCGGCCTCCTGCTGGGGACGGGTCAGGGCGAGGAAGGCGTCGGCCAGTCCGGCCCGGTGGACTTCGAGGTCGTGGAGCGTGGGGTCGGCGTCCAGCAGGCGCCGCAGCACGGGCTCGGCGTCGCGCGCCAGGATGCGCAGGCAGGCGCCTTCGCGCGCGGCCTCCGCCACGCCGGGCCAGCGCGCCACTTCGTCGGCGTTTAACCCGCTGGCGCACCGGATGCGCCGCTGCGAGACCTGTGCGCGGATGGCCTCCACGGTGCCTTCGGCGATCAGCTGGCCGCGGTCGAGCACGGCAACCCGGTCGGCCAGCGCGTCGGCCTCTTCCAGGTAGTGGGTGGTCAGCAGCACCGCGCAGCCGTCCGCGACCAGTTCGCGGATCGCCGCCCACACCGCCTGCCGCGCCTCGATGTCCAGGCCGGTGGTGGGTTCGTCCAGGAACAGCAGGCGAGGCCGGCCGCAAAGCGCCAGCGCGAACTGGACGCGCCGCTGCTGGCCGCCGGACAGCGCGCCGTAACGGCGCTCGAGCAGCCCGTCCAGGCCACCCAGCGCGATGCAGTCGGCCATGCTGCGCGGCGCCGGGTAGTAGCTGCGCACCAGCGCCAGCACTTCGCGCACCTTCAGGGTGTCGGGCAGGTCCGCCGCCTGCAGCATCACGCCGACACGGGCGCGCGCGTCGATCGCCCCCGGCGGGCCGCCGAACAGCGTCGCGGTGCCGGCATCGGGTTGCAGCAGGCCCAGCAGCAGGCCGATCGCCGTGGTCTTGCCGGCGCCGTTGGGCCCCAACAGGGCCAGCACCTCGCCGGCGTGCAGGGCCAGGTCGACACCCGCCAGTGCACGCGTGGCGCCGAAGCGCTTGCCGGCGTCCTGCAGCTGCGCCAGGGGAACGGCAGGGGTCATGTTCGCGCCTCCTTGGGGGACACGGCCATGCTCGCCACCCGCGCCCCGTCGCGTCAGTCCATGCCGTCAGGCCAAGCGCATGACACGCGTCACGTGACCCGCACCCGGCCGTCGACCTAGGCTGTGCCTCCCCGGGACCCGTGTCCCGCTGGACGCCCGCAACGTCCGGACGGCACCGCGGCGCGGCAGTGACGACCGCTTGAGGTTGGAACCGCCGCGCCGATGGGGTCACACTCCGCGCTTTCACACGTCATGGACCGGCATGAACGATTCGGCTGACCTGCTCAACCAGCTTCGCATCGACCGCAGCGCGCCGCCCCCGCAGGCGTCGCGGCGCGGCCTGTGGATCGGCCTGGGAATCGCCGGCGCAGTGGCCGCCGCCGCGCTCGTGGCGTGGCTGGCGTTCGGCCGCGGCACCGCAGCCGAGGTGCGAACCGCACAGGCGGTCGCCATCGGCGGCAACGGCGCCTCCGCCGCCTCGGTGCTGGACGCCACCGGGTATGTCGTGGCGCGGCGCATGGCCACCGTGTCGGCGAAGATCACCGGCAAGGTGCGCGAGGTGCTGATCGAGGAAGGCCAGCGCGTCGAGGCCGGCCAGGTGATGGCGACGCTGGACCCGGTCGACGCCGGCGCCCAGCGCAATCTCGCGGCGTCGCAACTGGCAGCCGCACGCAGCCAGATCGCCGGCACCCGCGCGCAACTGCGCGAGGCCGAGGCCAATGCGACGCGGCTGGGCGAGCTGGTCGCCGGCCAGCTGGTGTCGCAGGCGCAGTACGACCAGGCCGTGGCGCAGCGCGATGCGTTGCGCGCGCAACTGGCCACCGTGGAGCGCAATGCCCAGGTCGCCGGGGACCAGTTGCGCATCGCCGACCAGGGCGTGGACAACACCGTGGTGCGCGCGCCGTTCGCCGGCGTGGTCATCGCCAAGGCCGCGCAGCCGGGCGAGATCGTCTCGCCCCTGTCGGCCGGTGGTGGCTTCACCCGCACCGGCATCGGCACCATCGTCGACATGGACTCGCTGGAAGTCGAAGTGGACGTCGGCGAGGCCTTCATCGGCCGCGTGCAGCCGAAGATGCCGGTGGAGGCCACGCTCAACGCCTATCCGGACTGGAAGATCCCGGGCGAGGTCATCGCCATCATCCCCACCGCCGACCGCAGCAAGGCCACCGTCAAGGTGCGCATCGCGCTGCTGGAACGCGACGACCGCATCGTCCCCGACATGGGCGTGCGCGTCAGCTTCCTGGAGAAGGCCGCGCCGCAGCAGGACGAGCAGCGCCCGCGCGGCGTGCTGGTGCCGGCGTCGGCGCTGGCCACGCGCGGCGACGCACAGGTGGCGTTCGTGTTGGCCGGCGAGACGGTGGAACAACGTGAAGTCACCGTCGGCCGCACGCTCGGCGACGACCGCGAAGTCACCGAAGGCCTCTCGGGCAGCGACACCGTCGTGCTCGATCCGCCTGCCGAACTGGCCGATGGCGACGCGGTCCGCGTCGCTGCGGCCGATGTCGAATCCTGAGCCCTGCCCGCGTCATACCGCTGACCGTCCACCACCGCATCCACACCGGGGAACCGCCATGTCACTGGTCACCATCCGCAACCTCACCAAGGCCTACCAGCGCGGGCCGGACAAGGTCGAAGTGCTGCACGGCATCGACCTGGACATCCCGGAGGGCGACTTCGTCGCGCTGATGGGGCCGTCGGGCTCGGGCAAGACGACGCTGCTCAACCTGATCGGCGGGCTGGATTCGCCCTCGGGCGGCGAGATCGACATCGAAGGCCAGCGGATCGACCGCATGGGCGCGGGCCAGCTCTCGCAGTGGCGCAGCGACCACGTCGGCTTCGTGTTCCAGTTCTACAACCTGATGCCCACGCTGACCGCGCAGAAGAACGTCGAGCTGCCGCTGCTGCTGACCAGGCTGTCGGCGGCCCAGCGCAAGCGCAACGCCGAGATCGCGCTGGAGCTGGTGGGCCTGAAGGACCGCGGCAAGCACCGCCCCAACGAGTTGTCGGGCGGCCAGCAGCAGCGCGTGGCGATCGCGCGCGCCATCGTGTCCGACCCCACCCTGCTGATCTGCGACGAGCCCACCGGCGACCTGGACCGGCAGTCGGCCGAGGAGATCCTCGCGCTGTTGCAGAGCCTCAACCGCGACCACGGCAAGACCATCGTCATGGTCACCCACGACCCGAAGGCCGCCGACCACGCGCGCCGGACGATCCACCTGGACAAGGGCACGCTGGCTGCCGATGGCGCGTCGCTGGCGCACTGATGCTTCAAGCCCCTCTCCCGCCGGGAGAGGGGTTGGGAGAGGGTTCGGCGCGAGCAGCGATGCCTCAAGGCCGGCAGAAGTTGAAGGTACGCGGTCTGATTGGCGTCATCGCTGACCTGGCATTCGTTCCTCCGCCGCACCCTCATCCGCCCTTCGGGCACCTTCTCCCCGGCCTGTAGACGAGGCAAGGGGAGAAGGAGATACGAGCACAAGGAAGCAGACATGAAATACCTGCACCTGATCTGGGCCGCGCTGTTCCGCAGCAAGACCCGCACGTTCCTGACGCTGCTGTCGGTGGTCGCCGCGTTCCTGCTGTTCGGCATGCTCGACTCCGTGCGCGTGGCGTTCAACTCCGGCGGCAGCGTCGCTGGCGCCGACCGCATGGTGGTCGCCTCGCGCCTGTCGATCACGCAGATGCTGCCGTACCGGCTGCTGTCGCAGATCGAGGCCGTCGACGGTGTCGAAGAGGTGTCCTACGCGGCCTGGTTCGGCGGCATCTACCGCGACCCGAAGAACTTCTTCCCGAACTTCTCCGTCGGCCCGGATTACTTCGAGCTGTACCCGGAGTACGAGATCCCCGCCGACCAGATGCGCGCGTTCCAGGCCGACCGCACCGGCGCGGTGGTGGGCCGCGCGCTGGCCGAGCGCCACGGCTGGAAGATCGGCGACACCATCCCGCTGCAGGCGACGATCTTCCCGCGCGGCGGCGACAACGCCTGGCCGCTCAACCTGCGTGCGATCTTCACCATCGACGACAGCAAGCGCCGCGGCGAGGAGAACCAGCTGCTGTTCCACTGGGCGTACTTCGACGAGGCCAACGACTACGTCAAGGGCGAGGTCGGCTGGTACATGGTCAAGCTGGCCGACGTGAACAACGCCACGTCCGTCGCACGCGCGATCGACGCGCTGAGCGAGAACTCCGACCACGAAACCAAGACCCAGACCGAGCAGGCGTTCAACCAGGCCTTCGCCAAGCAGTTCGCCGACATCGGGCTGATCGTCACGGCGATCATGGGCGCGGTGTTCTTCACCCTGCTGCTGCTGACCGGCAACACCATGGCGCAGGCGGTGCGCGAGCGCATCCCGGAGCTGGCCGTGCTCAAGACCATCGGCTTCTCCAACCGCAGCGTGCTGGTGCTGGTGCTGGCCGAGTCGGTGCTGCTGCTGGTGCTGGGCGGCGCGATCGGGCTGGGCATCGCCGCGGCGATCATGCCGGCCGTCAGTGCGGCCAGCGGCGGAATGATCCAGCTGCCCGGCGTGCCCGGGCAGACCTGGGGCGTCGGGCTGGCCCTGATGGCGGCGATCGGCGTGCTGGTCGGCCTGCTGCCGGCGCTGCGCGCGATGCGCCTGAATATCGTCGACGCGCTGGCCGGGCGCTGATCCCATCACGGAGACCGATGCGATGAAACGCCTGAAGAAGTGGTTGGTGAACCTCGGCATCCTGCTGGCGCTGGTCGCCGGCCTGGTCGCCTGGATGATGGCGCCGTGGCAGGCCGTGCTCGGCGTGGCGGTGCTGCTGGCGCTGTGGCTGGTGCTGACCCGGCGCGGCCGGCAGACGCTGGCGGTGGCGGGTGTCGGGCTGGCCAGCCTGCCGCAGCGCTGGGGCGCGTCCAGCGTGATCGTGATCGGCATCGCCGGCGTGGTCGGCGTGCTGGTGGCGATGCTGGCGATGGGCGAAGGCTTCCAGGCGACGCTTCAGCAGACCGGCAGCAACGACACCGCGATCATCCTGCGCGGCGGCTCGCAGGCCGAGACCAACTCGGTGATCACCCGCGACCAGGTGCCGCTGATCGGCAGCCTGGACGGGATCGGCAAGGACGGCGACGGCCGCGGCCGGATCTCGCCGGAGCTGTCGCAGGTGATCAACCTGGTCAGCAAGGGCGACGGACTGGACGCCAACGCGCAGTTGCGCGGCGTCGGGCCGGAAGGCTGGGCTCTGCGCCCGCAGCTGAAGGTGGTCGAAGGCCGCGCGTTCGAGCCGGGCCTGCGCGAGCTGGTGGTCGGCCAGGGGGCGCAGTCGAAGTTCGAAGGGCTGGAGGTCGGCAGGACCATCGAACTGGTCAACCAGGACTGGACCGTGGTCGGCGTGTTCGCCTCCGGCGACTCGCACGATTCGGAACTGTGGGCCGACGGCGAGACGCTGGCCTCGACCTACAACCGCACCTCGTTCCAGTCCGTCACCGTCGGGCTGGACGGCAAGGACGGGTTCACCCGCCTGAAAGCCGCGCTGGCCGCAGACCCGCGGCTGAAGCTGGACGTGCAGACCACGCGCGACTACTACGCCAAGCAGTCCGAGGGGCTGACGAAGCTGATCAAGATCCTGGGCACGGTGATAGGCACCATCATGGCGATCGGCGCCGTGTTCGGCGCGCTCAACACCATGTACGCCGCGGTGGCCGGGCGTGCCCGCGAGATCGCGACCATGCGCGCGCTCGGCTTCCGCGGCCTGCCGGTGGTGGTGGCGGTGATGCTGGAGACGATGCTGCTGGCGCTGCTGGGCGGCGTGCTCGGTGCCGCGCTGGCGTGGATCGTCTTCAACGGCTACAGCGTCAGCACCCTGGGCCAGAACTTCAGCCAGGTGGTGTTCCAGTTCCAGGTCTCGCCCGAACTGCTGTGGACCGGCCTGAAGTGGGCACTGGGCATCGGCCTGGTCGGTGGCCTGTTCCCCGCCCTGCGTGCGGCGCGGATGCCGGTGACCGACGCCCTGCGCGCGGCCTGACCGGTCGCGCCATGGTGGCGGTCAGCCGGCCGCCACCACCGGTCGTCGCGAGCGGAGCAGGCCGTCGACGGCGTACACCGCCAGCGCGATCCAGATCAGCACGAAGCCGATGACGCGGTCGCGGCCGAACGGCTCGCCGAGGATCGCCACGCCGCAGATCAGCTGCAACGTCGGCGCCAGGTACTGCAGCAGTCCGACGGTCGACAGCGGCACGCGGCGCACCGCATAGGCGAAGCCGATCAGCGGCAGCGCGGTCAGCGCACCGCCCAGTACCAGCAACGCGTCGGTCCACGGCCACCACGCGTCCAGCACGTGGCCCTGCCCGGTGGACTCGCCCCAGAGCAGCAGTGCGAGCGCAGGCAACAGCAGGTACGCGCTCTCGATGCCCAGCCCGGGCAGCGAGTCGATGGCGGTGAGCTTGCGGATGAAGCCATACATCGCGAACGACGTCGCCAGCGTCAGCGCGATCCACGGGAAACTGCCGTAGTTGAACGTCAGCCACAGCACACCGGCGGTGGCGATGGCCACGGCCAGCCATTGCGCGGCGCGCAGGCGCTCGCGCAGCAGCACCACGCCCAGCAGCACGTTGAGCAGCGGATTGATGAAGTAGCCCAGGCTGGTCTCGACCACGTGCCCGGCGTTCACCGCCCAGATGTACAGCCCCCAGTTGAAGGCGATGAACAGCCCGCTGAGCGCCAGCAACCCGGCCAGGCGCGGCTGCTCGCGCACCGCGCGCAGCCAGCGCGCGCCCTGTTTGAGGAACAGCCAGCCCAGCACCAGGACCGCGCTCCAGACGATGCGGTGGGCGATGATCTGCAGCGACGGCACCGCCTTGAGCAGGTGCCAGTACAGCGGCATCAGGCCCCAGATCACGAACGCGCCGGTGGCCATCCACAGGCCGCGGCGGTAGTCGGTCATGGCGCCGGTCATGCCGCGGGCTCGGTCGGTGTCGCCGGCACCACCGGTCGGCCCCGGCGCGCCTTGGCCACGGTGATGATCGCCACGCCGGCCAGGATCACCGCCATCGCGCCCAGGTCATGGGTGGTGAACACCTCACCGGCGATGACCGCGCCGAACAGCACCGCGATCGGCGGATTGACGTAGGCGTAGCTCGTCGCCAGTGCGGGACGCACGTGGTGCAGCAGCCAGATGTAGGCGGTGAAGCCGAAGATCGAACCGGCGACGATGAGCCACAGCAGCGCGGCGGTGGCCTCCAGCGTCGGCATCGCGGTCATCCGCTCGCCGGTGACCAGGGCGGCGGCCAGCATCCAGCCGCTGCCGGCGATCATCTGCCCGGCAGCGGCCATGAACGGCGCGGGCAGGTCGAGGTCGCGGCTCCAGATCGAACCCCACGCCCAGGCGATCGGCGCGATGGTCAGGCACACCAGCCCCAGCGTCGACGTGGACAGGTTGCTGCCGGCGTTGAGCCACACCACGCCGCCGAAGCCGATCACCAGGCCCACCCATTCCGATCGCGTGGGATGGCGGCCGCGCAGCATCGCGAACACGCCGGCAAACAGCGGCATGGAGGCCACGGCGATCGCCGCCATGCCCGAGCCGACCTCGGTCTCGGCCAGGTTCACCAGCCCGTTGGACAGCAGCACCATGAAGATGGACAGCACCACCAGGGTGCGCCACTGCTTCGACGTCGGTGGTGCGGCCCCGCGCATCCGCAGGACCGCGTACATCAACGCGCCGGCAGTGAACATCCGGAAGGTACCGAGCAGGAACGGCGGGTAGCTGTCCAGCGCGTAGCGGATGGCCAGGTACGTCGAGCCCCACAGCACGTACACCGAGGCCAGCGCGAACGCGACGGCAAGGCCACGCGCAGCCGGCAACGGCAGGGAGGACGCGTTCATGCAATGGGCTCGCTGGGGGACGGGCGGCACCGGACGGCGCCGCGAGGCGCGAGGATACGGGAGCGGCGGGGCGGTGCGCAGCGCCGGTCGTCATGTGCACGACGCGAACCGCGGGATGCTGTGTTGCGCCCGAACGGAGACGGGCACCCGAAGGTGCCCGTGGCGTTCCGATCGTGCGGGGGACGATGCCCGCCGGCAAGCGCCTCAGTCGGCCCAGTGCCCCGGCGTGTCGACCTGCTTGAGCACCTGCGCCGACAACTGGCCATCGTCGTTCAGCAGCTGGATCGCGTCGGCCAGGATCGAGGCGGACTCGCGCAGCAGCGGGTCCGGACGGTCCTCGGCCAGCTTCTCGCGCTGCGCGTCGCGCACGATGTCGCGCTCCGAGGCGGCCAGCCCGTCGTCGGCCGCGTCCTCGGCCAGCGGGTCCAGGGCCAGGCCCAGCTCCTTGCGGATGGCCTGGCGCTCCTGGCGCTTGGCCTCGTTGCGGTCGCGCTCGGCGCGGCGCTCGGCCTCGTTGAGGCTGATCGAGGTCTTGGCGCTCTCCTCGCGGAACTGCGCCACGTCCTCGGTCCACCACTGGAACTCGCGGTCCTTGGCGACGCGCGCCTCGTGGCGGGCCTCCAACTGCGGGATCAGCGGCTGGAAGTTGCCGTAGCGCGTATGCGGCACCGAAGCGATCTTGGTCCACGGCAGCGCGTTGTCGTAGGTGCTCTCGCCGTACTCGGTGGCATCGACCGACGCCGGGAACTGGATGTCCGGCTCCACGCCCTTGTTCTGGGTCGAGCCGCCGCTGACGCGGAAGAACTGCGCGATGGTCAGCTTGAGCTGGCCGAAGCGCGCCTCCTCGTTGGCCGGCCAGCGGTCCAGGTCGAGCAGGTTCTGCACGGTGCCCTTGCCGAAGGTGGTCTCGCCGATCACCAGGCCACGGCCGTAGTCCTGGATGGCGCCGGCGAAGATCTCCGAGGCCGAAGCCGAGCCGCGGTTGATCAGCACCGCCAGCGGGCCTTCCCAGGCGATGCCGGCATCGCTGTCGCCCTCGACGCTGACGCGGCCGCTGGACTCGCGCACCTGCACGACGGGACCGCGGTCAATGAACAGGCCGGTCAGCTCGATCGCCTCGGTCAGCGACCCGCCGCCGTTGTTGCGCAGGTCCAGCACCACGCCATCCACGTCCTTCGTGCCCAGCTCCTCGAGCAGGCGCGCGACGTCGCGGGTGGCCGAGGCGTACTCGCCGTTGTTGCTGCGGCGGCCTTCGAAGTCCTGGTAGAAACCGGGCAGTTCGATGACGCCGATGCGCTGGTCGGCCGCACCGTCCGTGCCCGGGATGTCCAGCACCTTGGCCTTGGCCGCCTGGTCCTCCAGCCGCACCTTGTCGCGCACCAGCACGACACGGCTGGGCGGCGTATCCAGACCCATCTCGGCCGGGATCACGTCCAGCCGCACCTGGGTGCCCTTCTTGCCGCGGATCTTGGCCACGACATCGTCGATGCGCCAGCCGATCACGTCCTCCATCGGGCCGCTGCCGCCCTGCCCGACGGCGACCACGCGGTCGCCGGGCTTGACCTTGCCGGAGGCACCGGCCGGACCGCCGGGCACGATCTCGCGGATCGCGACCACATCGTCCTGCTTCTGCAGCACCGCGCCGATGCCCTCCAGCGACAGCGACATCGACAGGTTGAAGTTGTCGGCCGAGCGCGGGGTCAGGTAGTCGGTGTGCGGGTCGATCGCGTTGGCATAGCTGTTGAGGAAGGTCTGGAACACGTCCTCACCCTTCAGCTCGGCCACGCTCTGGCCCAGGTTCTCGTAGCGCTTGTCCAACGTCTTGCGGATGTCCGCGCCGTCCTTGCCGGCCAGCTTCAGGCGCAGCCAGTCGTTGCGCACCGACTGCGTCCACAGCGCATCGAGCTCGGCGTTGTCGGCCGCCCAGGGCGCATCCTCGCGGTCGTACTGGAAGCGGTCGTCGCCGTCGAAGGTGAACAGGTCACGCTTGAGCAGCTCGCGGGCAAAGGCCACGCGCTCGTCCACGCGCTGGCGGTAGATCGCGAACATCGCATACGCCGGTTCCAGCTCACCGCTCTGGAGGGCATCGTCGAGCCGCGTTTCGTAACGGTCGAAGCGCGCGATGTCGGCCGCCGTGAAGAACTGCTTGCCGCCGTCGAGCGTCTCCAGATAGCGCGTGTACATGTCCGCCGACAGTGCATCGTCGAGCGGCATCGGGCGGTAGGCATAGCGGCTGTCCGACAGCACGCCGGTGACGTATTTGGCCGCGATCGTCTGGTCTTCGGTCGGACCGCCCGGCAGCTGCAGCGCCCCGGGGTCGCGCGCCGGCGCACGGCTGGCGGTGGCCTCGCTGCGGTCGGTCGACGACGCGTCGGCGGGCGACGCTTGCGCCAGCCCGTTGTCACGCGCGACCAGCGCCAGAGGCGCGGTCAGCAGGAAGGCGAGAAGGGTGGTCTTGGCATTCATCGGCAAGAATTCCGGCCGTGGGCGGCCTGATCGCGGGAGGG
Source organism: uncultured Lysobacterales bacterium (assembly GCA_946886865.1). The sequence continues at coordinate 19,682 of CAMPJI010000033.1, forward strand.
GGCCCTGCCGGGCGGTGATCGCGTCGCGGCCGGCGGCCGGGTCGGCCGAAGGCAGGATGCGACGGGCTGGGACAACTCCACAGTGCCGAAAGTTGCCGTGCCTGTCACGTCGATCGCGGCCGCCGCAGGGCCATGGCGTCGAAACGGTTCAGCTACGCAGCGACGGGCCCCAGCATGGCCGCTCCGCCGTTATCCGGGCGTTACGCGAAACGGGGCCGCCATGCGGCCAGGCGGCGATCTGCGCATGGAGCGGTGGCGACTCACGCGCCGATCGCGAGCCCCGCCTCGGCCGCCGACCGGTCGGCATGGTAGGAGGACCGCACCAGCGGACCGGATGCGACATGGGTGAACCCCAGCGCGTGGCCGAAGTCCTCCAGCTGCTTGAACTCCTCCGGCGTCCAGTAGCGCATCACCGGGTGGTGGTGGGCACTGGGCTGCAGGTACTGGCCGATGGTGATCATGTCGACGTCGTGCGCGCGCAGGTCGCGCAGGGTCTGCTCCACCTGCGGCATGGTCTCGCCCAGGCCCAGCATGACCCCGGACTTGGTGACCACCTCGGGGTGCTGCGCCTTGAAGCGCTGCAGCAGCGTCATCGACCACTGGTAGTCCGCGCCCGGACGCACGTTGCGGTAGAGGTCCGGCACGGTCTCGACGTTGTGGTTGAACACGTCGGGCGGCTGGGTGGCGAAGATTTCCAGCGCGCGGTCCATGCGGCCCTTGCCGCGGAAGTCGGGCGTGAGGATCTCCACGCGCGTGGCCGGGCTGTGCTCGCGGATGGCGGCGATGCAGTCGACGAAGTGCTGGGCGCCGCCGTCGCGCAGATCGTCGCGGTCGACGCTGGTGACCACGACGTAGCGCAGGCCCATGTCGGCCACGGTCTGCGCCAGGGTCAGCGGCTCGGTCGGATCCGGCGGCTTGGGCCGGCCGTGGGCGACGTCGCAGAAGCTGCAGCGGCGGGTGCAGACCTCGCCCAGGATCATGAACGTCGCGGTGCCGTGGCTGAAGCACTCGTGGATGTTCGGGCAGCTGGCCTCCTCGCACACCGTCACCAGCCGGTTCTCGCGCAGCTTGGCCTTGAGCTGCTGCACCGAATTGCCCGACGGGATGCGCACGCGGATCCACGACGGCTTGCGCAGCACCGGCACGTCGGCGAACTGCACCGGCGAGCGGCTGATCTTGTCGCCGGCCACCTGCTTGACGCCCGGCTGCAACGCGGCGGGCGCATCGGTGCCGACGACGGCGAGCGGGATGGTCCTGGTGGCGGTGTCGGTCATGTCGCTTGAGTTCCTTCCCTGGTGGACGGGAGGCGGTGGATGGGGCGATGCCGGAAAGACATGGGTGCGTGAGGCGCAGCGGCGCGGTGCCAGTCGGCTTCAGCGCGCCTCCGGCCGTCAGAGCACCGGGGGCGGTGCCGCTTCGGCCTCCAGGCCGAACTGCGCGGCCACGTGGGCAACGAGTGCCGGCTTGACGGCGTCCAGGCCGGACGGCCCCCCCAAGTCTACCAGCGAGGTCACCTGCAGCCCCTCGAACCCGCACGGGTTGATCCGCTGGAACGGCGAGAGGTCCATGGCGATGTTGAAGGCCAGCCCGTGGAACGTGCAGCCGCGCCGCACCCGGATGCCCAGCGCGGCGATCTTGGCGCCGGCGACGTACACGCCGGGGGCGCCTTCGCGGCGCACGGCTTCGATGTTCCAGTCGCCCAGTGTATCGATGATGGCCTGCTCGATCCGGCACACGTACTCGCGCACGCCCACCTTCAGCCGGCGCAGGTCCAGCAGCGGGTAGAGCACGATCTGGCCGGGGCCGTGGTACGTCACCTGGCCGCCGCGGTCGACGTGCAGCACCGGGATGTCGCCGGGCATCAGCACGTGCTCGGGCTTGCCGGCCTGGCCGAGGGTGAACACGGGCTCGTGCTCGACCAGCCACAGCTCGTCGGGCGTCGCCTCGTCGCGGGCGTCGGTGAAGGCCTGCATCGCGCGCCACACCGGTTCATACGGCTGGCGGCCCAGGTCGCGGACCTGCGCGATAGGCGGCGCGGCCACGCCGGGGCCGGCCCCGGCCGGGGTGGCTACAGCGTCCACTTCACTTCCGGGTGGTCGCGCAGCACCTGGTGCGCGAGTTCGTACTGCTCGCGCGATTCGGCGCGGAAGGCGATGCGCACGGAGACGTAGCGGCCGTTGGAGGAATGCTTCCAGCTGACCTGCTCGTTGAGCACCTCGATGCCCGCGTCCAGCAGCCGCGTCGGGAGCAGTGTTTCGAGGTCCTTCTCGGCCGTGCCCATCGCCGACAGCTCGAACGTGCCGGGGAACTGGAAGCCGTGGTCGGGGTTGTCGGAGGTGATGTCCATGCCGGCGATTATGGGTATGCTCCGCCCCCAACCCAAGCCGGCAGGATGGCCGGCGTGGGTTGGAGATCGCGTTCAGCTCGGAAGCCCGGCGCACCCGCGCCTCATTACTCAAGGAAGATCGCCATGATTCGACCCCTCGCACCTGCCCTCACTCCGTCTGCCCGCCGCATGTGCGCCCTTGCGCTGGCCGCGGCAGCCGCCCTGGCCCTGCCCGTGGCCGCGCACGCCCAGAGTGCGCAGCAGCAGCGCCAGTCGGCGCAGATCCCCACCTGCAGCGCACCGCTGGGCACGCTGGCCGTGCTCGAGCCCGACCAGAACTGGTGGTACGACTACGACCTCGGCACGCCCACCGCGATCATCAAGGTGTTCGTCAACAAGTCGCGTTGCTTCACCCTGGTCGACCGCGGCGCGGGCATGGCCGCGATGCAGGCCGAGCGCGAGCTGGCCTCCGCAGGCGACCTGCGCGGCGGGTCCAACCTGGGCAAGGGCCAGGTGCGTGCAGCCGATTACGTCATGGTCCCGGACCTGATCTCGCGCAACCGCAACGCCGGCGGCACCAACATCGGTGGCCTGATCGGCGGGCTGCTCGGCAACAGCAAGGTGGGTGCGCTGGCCGGCGGCCTGAACCTCAAGCGCAAGTCCGCCGACGTGGTCCTGACGCTGACCGACATGCGCTCCTCGGAACAGGTGGCCATGACCGAGGGCCATTCCACCAAGACCGACCTGGGCTGGAGCGGGTCCGGCGCGTTCTTCGGCAGCGGCCTGGGCCTGGGCGGCGCCAGCGGGTACTCCAACACCGAGATCGGCCAGGTCATCACCTTGGCCTACCTTCAGGCCTACACCGACATGGTGGCCCAACTGGGCGGGCTGCCCGGCAACGCATCGGCGGCCAACGTCGGTCAGGCGGTGTCGATGCGCCAGCCCGGCCGCCTGCTGGCCAACGCCGACGGCACCGGCGCGGCGCTGCGCGACCTCAACCCCGGCGACCTGCTGTACCCGACCGGCACCAAGCAGGGCGCGATGTGGGAAGTGGAGGACGAGCTGGGCCACCGCGGCTGGGTCTCGTCGAACCTGCTCGAACTGGCGCGCTGACACGGGTCCGCCTGCCCGTCACCCGGCAGGCACCGGAACGGAAAAGGGCCGGCATTGCCGGCCCTTTCCTCATGCGCCATCGGTGTCGTCCGATGGTGAAGTCACATCGAGTGCCACCACATCAGCAGTTCGTGCCAGAGGCGCTTGAAGAAGCCGGCCTGCTCGATGCCATCGATCGCCACCAGCGGACGCTGAGCGATGATCTTGTCGTCCAGCATCACCTTGACCGTGCCGATCGCCTGGCCCTTCTCGATCGGCGCGACCAGCGTGGCCGGCACGTCCATCATCGGCTTGAGCTGCTCGTAGCGGCCACGCGGCACCGTCACCAGCAGCGGCTCGGCCAGCCCCAGACGCACCTCGTTTTCCTGGCCCTTCCAGACCTTCTGCTGCGCGACCTGCGCGCCGGCCTTGTACATCTCGTGGGTCTCGTAGAACCGGAAGCCCCAGTTGAGCAGCGCCTGGCTGTCGCGGGCGCGCTGGGACTCGGACGTCGAGCCCATGACCACCGAGATCAGACGCTGGTCGCCGCGCTTGGCCGAAGCCATCAGGCAGTAGCCGGCGGCCGCGGTGTGCCCGGTCTTGATGCCGTCCACGCTGGCGTCGCGCCACAGCAGCACGTTGCGGTTGGGCTGGGTGATGTCGCCGACGGTGAACTCCTTGATCTTGTTGTAGGAGTACGCCTCGGGGTAGTCGTGGATCAGCGCCCGGCCGAGCAACGCCAGGTCACGCGCCGTGGTGATGTGGCCCTCGCCCGGCAGGCCGGTGGCGTTGACGAAGTGGCTCTTCTGCATGCCGATGCGCTGCGCGTACTGGTTCATCAGCGCGGCGAACGCCTGCTCGCTGCCGGCCACGTGCTCGGCCAGGGCGATGGCGGCATCGTTGCCCGACTGCACCACCATGCCCTTTTCCATCTCCAGCAGCGGCGCGCTCTGGTTGACCTCGAAACCCGAGTAGCTGCCGTCGGTGCCGGCGCCGCCGGTGCGCCACGCGTTCTCGGTCATCATGACCTGGTCGTCTCGCGAGACCTTGCCGGCGGCCATCTCGGCAGCGATTACATAGCTGGTCATCACCTTGGTGATGCTCGCCGGCTCCAGCTGCTCGTCGTAGTTCTCGCCCGCCAGCACGTTGCCGCTGGCCGCATCCATCAGCACCCACGCCGTACCGGTCACCTCCGGCGGCGGCGGCACCGGCAGCGCGTCGCTGGCGGCGGGCTGCGCGGCGGCCGGCTGCGGCGTGGCGGGCTGGGGCGACTGGGCGAGCGCCAGGCCGACCGCAAAGGTGGCCAGCGTGGCGAGGACGAAGCGGGATTTCATGGTTCTACGACTCCGGGGAACCGGCACGCGGCCGGAAAAGAGGAAAACGGATGCACGACCGGCACCGGCTCAGTCGCTGACGCGCTGCGGCGACCCGAAGCCGAGTCCGGCAATACGCGCCGACAACGCCGGCACCGCGGCCGCGGCCAGCGGACCCACGCGCAGCCGCCACACGGGGCGGCCGGCGGACTGGCCGTCCAGCACGTGGGCACCGTCGACGCCGGCACCGCGCAGCATGGCCAGGGCGCGATCGGCGTTGCCGCGCGCGGAGAACGCCGCGACCTGCAGGGTGACCCCGTCCGAGGCCGGTGCCGACGCCTGCGCGGCGGTCACCGTATCGCCGCGGGGCGCCGGTGCGGCGTGCGAGGCGGCGTCGGTGGTCGCGGCGGGCGGGGGTACGCCGGGCTTGCCGGTGGCCACGCGCACGCGGCGCGTGCGCATCCACGCATCGAATTCGTCGGCGCTCATCGCGCGGCCGTCCTGATGCATATCGAACCGGTAATCGGTGCTCGCCGCCGGTGCGTCGGACGCCGCCGGACCGGCCGGGTCGCCGGCCGCCATCGCGGTGGCGGCGGTGGCGGACGCGGCCGCACCCGCGGACGTCGGAACCGGCGTCGTCGCCGGACGTCCCGTGGCGATGCGCACGCCGGGGGGCAGGTCCACGGCACCGGCGCTGCCGACCGGGATCGATGCCACCAGGCGATCCATGCCGGTGGCGGCGACGGGAGGCGTCGGCTCGACGGCCAGCACCGTGCCGGTATCACCGGGCATCAGTGCACGCACTTCCACCCGCGCGGTGCCCTGGCGGACGTAGTCGAGCTTCACCGCCGCCGCGTAGCTGAGGTCGATCACGCGGCCTTCGTGGAACGGGCCGCGGTCGTTGACGCGCACGACCACCGACTTGCCGTTGTCCAGGTTGGTCACGCGCGCGAAGCTCGGCAGCGGCAGTGTCTTGTGCGCGGCGGTGAAGGCGTACATGTCGTACACCTCCAGGTTGGACGTGCGGCGGCCGTGGAACTTCTTGCCGTAGTAGGAGGCACGGCCCTGCTCGACGTAGCCGTCGTGCGAGTCCATCACCCGGTAGGTCTTGCCGAGCACCGAGTAGCTGGCGCGGTTGCCGACCTTGGAACGCGGCAGGTCGACGACCTGCGGCTCCGGGATGCAGTCCACGTCGGGCACGTAGTCGGGCGTGGTGTCGGACACGCCGGGCTTGTAGAGGCCACCGGCCACGTAGTCGCCCCGCGTGCCGGGATCCTCCTGCGCCGGTGCATACGGCGAGCCGTTGCAGCGCGCCGGCAGCGCGCCGGTCGGCAGCGCATCGCGCGTCACCGGACCGGCACCGGCGAGCGCCGAGGGTTCCGACCCGCGCTTGGGAGCGCCGGCGCAGGCCGCCAGGCCCACCACCAGGGCGGCGGCGACCGCGACCCTCATGCGCCGTCAGCGGCCGCGGGTGCGGCGGTCTCGGCCAGCGGGTTCTCGCGGCCGGCGATGGCCTCGGACAACTGGTAGACCGCCATCGCGTAATGCTTGGAGATGTTGTAGCGGGTGATGGCGTAGAAGTTGTCGAAACCCAGCCAATGCTCCCGCCCCGACACGCCGTCGAGGTTGATCAGCAGCGCGGGTTCGTCCGCGGCGATGGACGCGGCCATCGGCCGGTAGCCCATCCCGCCCAGTTGCGCGACGGTCATGTCCGGATACAGGCCTTCGGGCTCGAAGTCGCGCGCGTCGGGCGCGCGCATCGCACGCACGGTGATCGGGCCACCGCGGGTCCAGCCGCCCTTCTCGACGAAGTAGTTGGCGATCGATGCGAACACGTCGTCGGTGCTGTTGAACAGGTCGATGCGGCCATCGCCGTTGCCGTCGGCCGCGAATTCCCGGTAGCTCGACGGCATGAACTGGCCCCAGCCCATGGCGCCGGCATAGCTGCCC
>CAMPJI010000034.1 GCA_946886865.1 uncultured Lysobacterales bacterium
GCTACCGGGACGTCACCACCGAGATCAAGACCTTCCACTTCGACAACCGCGAGCCCGCGCGGCGCAAGGCGATGATCGCGTTCTGGGAGGAACTGCTGCTGTCGGCCGCCGACCCGCTGGTGGCCGAAGGCAAGGTCGACCGCGCCACCGTCGACGGCGTGCGCGCCGAGATGCGCCAGGTGCAGAACGACCCGGATGCGGTGTTCTTCTATTCGTTCGTGCAGGCCCGCGCGGTCGTCTACTGACGGCAACCGCGCGCGTCACCGGCCAGGGGCATCAATCGCATCGCACTGGCACGGGCCAGGTTGGCCCTGGCGGAATCGATGGCAAGTCCGACGGCGTCGGCTGGCACTCAACGTACGGGGGCCGCGGCCTTTGCCGTCGCGGCGCTCGACTCTGCTGGCTCGGTCCATATCCTGTCCCACATGGCCGACAGTTGTCGCGATTCCCACGGCCACTCCATCTGCTCGGGCGGGATCGCACGCCAGGCGCCGGGCTCGCCCTCGGCCACGGCGAACCGGAACGTGTAGTCCGGCTCCGCGCCCATCCGCAGGTCCGACAACACCAGCCGTCCATCGCGCTGCTCGGCCTTCATGAAGCCATGGTTGAACCAGGCCAGTTCGCGCACGGCCGGCAGTGCATCGATCTCGCGCAGTGCGTCCACGTCCGAAGGGTAGCGGCGGAACGTCATGGGACCGCGGTCGGCCACCAGAGACCGCTCGCCCTCGACGAAACCCTCGGGTGTCATCGCCACCACGCGCCACAGCAGGATGTTGAACGGCATCGGCACGCTGAAATGCGGCGCATCGGCCAGCCCGAGTGACGCAAGTGACCGCGATGCCTCCCGCTCGACCATCGCCTTCGCGCCCAACGAAGCGCCCAGGTACAGCGAACTCAACGCCAACCCCGCCGCCAGCGCATGACCCGCGATCCGGCGCGGACCGGCCCAGCACGCCACCGCGCAGGCCAGCAGCAGCCACACGGTGTAGAGCGGGTCGATGATGAAGATGCTCGACCACATCACCGGCCGAACCGGAAGTGGCCACAGCAGCTGGGTCCCGTAGACGGTGAACGCGTCCAGCAGCGGATGCGTCAAAAGCGCGAGCTGGATCGCCCAGAACCAGCGCCGCGGTGCCTGGGCGACCCGCCCGCCGCGCGACCGGAACCATGCCCAGATCGCCCATGCGACCACGGGCAGCACCAGCAGCGAATGGGTCAGCCCGCGGTGCCAGGTCATCCTCTCGACGGGATCGTCGGTCAGCAGCGCGATGGGCAGCACGTCCAGGTCAGGCAGCGTGCCGAGCGCGGCACCGGCCAGCAGCGCCGCGCGGCGGTGGCCGGATGGCGCGATGGCGGCGGTCACTGCCGCCCCCAGCAGAATCTGTGTGATCGAGTCCATGACGCATGCTAGCGGGGCACCGGGACACGCGCCCCATCCCGCGCGGCTTAACCGCATGCAAACCCGCACTCCAGCAGAATCCGTGAACGATGCGACCCGCGGGCCGAACCTGTATCATGCGCGCCCATCCTTTTATCCCGATGCAAGGATATAAACGCCGATGTCCAGCTACCTCTTCACCTCCGAATCCGTTTCCGAAGGCCACCCGGACAAGATCGCCGACCAGATCTCCGACGCCGTGCTCGACGCGATCCTGACCCAGGACAAGCGCGCACGCGTGGCCTGCGAGACGCTGGTGAAGACGGGCGCGGCGATCGTCGCCGGCGAGGTCACCACCTCGGCATGGGTCGACATCGAGTCGCTGGCGCGTGGCGTGATCAACGAGATCGGCTACGACAACTCCGACGTCGGCTTCGACGGCCACACCTGCGCCATCATCAACATGCTGGGCAAGCAGTCGCCCGACATCGCCGCCGGCGTGGACGGCAGCCAGAAGAAGCAGAAGAAGCCCGAGGAGCAGGGCGCGGGCGACCAGGGCCTGATGTTCGGCTACGCCTGCAACGAGGCGCCGGAGTTCATGCCCGCACCGATCTATTACAGCCACCGGCTGGTCGAGCAGCAGGCCAAGATCCGCAAGAAGAAGAATTCGCCGCTGCCGTGGCTGCGCCCGGACGCCAAGAGCCAGGTCACCCTGCGCTACGACAACGCCAACCAGATCGTCGGCCTCGACGCCGTCGTGCTCTCGACCCAGCACGACCCGGGCATCAAGCAGAAGGACCTGGTCGAGGCGGTGCGCGAGCACATCCTCAAGCCGGTGCTGCCGAAGAAGTGGATGGAGTCGCTGCCCAAGAACAAGATCCACATCAACCCGACCGGCATCTTCGTGATCGGCGGACCGGTGGGCGATTGCGGCCTGACCGGCCGCAAGATCATCGTCGACACCTACGGCGGCATGGCGCGCCACGGTGGCGGCGCGTTCTCCGGCAAGGACCCGTCCAAGGTTGACCGTTCGGCCGCCTACGCCGCGCGTTACGTCGCCAAGAACGTCGTGGCCGCCGGTCTGGCCGACAAGTGCGAAGTGCAGCTGAGCTACGCGATCGGCGTGGCCGAGCCGACTTCGATCTCGGTCACCACGTTCGGCACCGGCAAGATCAGCGACGACAAGATCGAGAAGCTGATCCGCAAGCACTTCGACCTGCGCCCGTACGGCATCGTCAAGATGCTCGACCTGATCCACCCGATCTACCGCCCGACCGCGGCCTACGGCCACTTCGGCCGCAAGCCGCAGGAGGTCAGCTACATCGACGGTGCCGGCGTGACCCAGAAGGCCACGGCCTTCTCCTGGGAGAAGACCGACCGCGCCGACGAGCTGCGCAAGGCGGCCAAGCTGTAAGACCGCCGACCGCCTCGCTTCATCTGCGAGGCGGGGGGCGACACCAACGGGCCGTCCAGAACGGCCCGTTCACGTTTCCGGCCCGCCACGGCGCGACCAGCGGACGTAAAATCACCACCCTGCCCCGCCGAGGGGCGCTGCGACCGTCAGGCGACGGCCAGGCTCGGCGAGGTTCCACGCACCAACGGCGCCCGGTTGCTTCCACCGCCTGCCCCACGCGGGCCGGCCCATGACCGGAGCTTTCGCATGAACGCAGTACCCAAGACGTTTTCCCAGGACGGCGACTACAAGATCGCCGACATCTCGCTGGCCGACTGGGGCCGCAAGGAAATCGACATCGCCGAGCACGAGATGCCCGGCCTGATGTCCATCCGCCGCAAGTACGCGTCCGAGGCGCCGCTCAAGGGCGTGCGCGTGACCGGCTCGCTGCACATGACCATCCAGACCGCGGTGCTGATCGAGACGCTGAAGGACATCGGCGCCGACGTGCGCTGGGCCTCGTGCAACATCTTCTCGACCCAGGACCACGCCGCCGCGGCCATCGCCGCCACCGGCACCCCGGTGTTCGCCTGGAAGGGCGAGACGCTGGAGGAGTACTGGGACTGCACCCTGGAGGCGCTGAGCTTCCCCGACGGCAAGGGCGGCTTCCTGGGCCCGCAGCTGGTGGTGGACGACGGTGGTGACGTCACGCTGCTGATCCACAAGGGGTACGAGCTCGAGCAGGGCGACAGCCGCTGGGTCGACGGCAAGGCGTCGAGCCACGAGGAGCAGGTCATCAAGAACCTGCTCAAGCGCGTGCATGCCGAGCGCCCGGGTTTCTGGACCACCGTCGTGCGCGACTGGAAGGGCGTGTCCGAGGAAACCACCACCGGCGTGCACCGCCTCTACCAGCTGGCCGAGGCCGGCAAGCTGCTGGTGCCGGCGATCAACGTCAACGACTCGGTCACCAAGTCCAAGTTCGACAACCTCTACGGCTGCCGCGAGTCGCTGGCGGACGGGCTCAAGCGCGCGATGGACGTGATGCTGGCCGGCAAGGTGGCCGTGGTCTGCGGCTACGGCGACGTCGGCAAGGGCTCGGCACACTCGCTGCGGGCCTACGGCGCGCGCGTGGTGGTGACCGAGATCGACCCGATCTGCGCCCTGCAGGCGTCGATGGAGGGCTTCGAGGTCAACACGATCGAGTCGACCCTGGGCCGCGGCGACATCTACGTCACCACCACCGGCAACAAGGACATCATCACCGTCGAGCACATGCAGGCGATGAAGGACCAGGCGATCGTCTGCAACATCGGCCACTTCGACAACGAGATCCAGGTCGATGCGCTGTACGCGCTCAAGGGCGTGCAAAAGACCAACATCAAGCCGCAGGTGGACAAGTTCACCTTCGCCGGTACTGATGGAAAGCCGGGCAACAGCATCTTCCTGCTGGCCGAGGGCCGCCTGGTAAACCTGGGCTGCGCCACCGGCCACCCCAGCTTCGTGATGTCCAACTCCTTCGCCAACCAGACGCTGGCGCAGATCGACCTGTGGGCCAACAAGGACGACTACGGCAACCAGGTCTACCTGCTGCCCAAGAAGCTGGACGAAGAGGTCGCGCGCCTGCACCTGGAGAAGATCGGCGTGAAGCTGACCACGCTCACCAAGGACCAGGCCGACTACCTCGGCGTGCCGGTCGAGGGGCCGTACAAGCCGGAGCACTACCGCTACTGATCGATGGCGGACACGGTTGCTAGGAAACGGGCGCTTCGGCGCCCGTTTCTCTTTGCAGGCCTTAGAGCGCCCTTGCAGGGGCGGCTTCAGCCGCGATGGCCTACCGCGTGGACCTGCCAGACCCATTCGCGGCTGAAGCCGCTCCTACAGAAAGTTGGGAGTGGCACGACGGATCGCTTACATTCATCCCGATGAAGCGATACATTGCACGCAGCCCATCCATTGCGTGCGACGCATGACCCCGATCAGCTTCGAGTTCTACCCGCCCAAGACCGACGAGCAGCGCACGCAGCTCGACAGGACCGTGGCCCGGCTCAAGCGCGAGTCGCCCGAGTACGTCAGCGTCACCTTCGGCGCCGGCGGCTCGACCCTCAGCCACACGCCCGAAACCATCCAGCGCCTCGGGCGCGAGCACGGCCTGTCCGCCGCGCCGCACATCACCTGCATGGGCGGGTCGCGCGAGGAAATCCGTGGGCTGCTGAAGCTGTATCGCGCCCTGGGCGCGAAGCGGCTCGTCACCCTGCGCGGCGACCTGCCCTCGGGCATGGTCAGCCCGGGTGACCTGCGCTATGCCAACGAGCTGGTGGAATTCATCCGCCGCGAGACCGGCGACCACTTCCACATCGAGGTCGCGGCCTACCCCGAGATGCACCCCCAGGCACGCGATGCGCACGCGGACCTCGCGAACTTCAAACGCAAGGTCGACGCCGGTGCGAACGGGGCGATCACGCAGTACTTCTACAACGCCGATGCCTACTTCCGCTTCGTCGACGACGTACGCGGGGCGGGCATCGACATCCCGATCGTGCCGGGCATCATGCCGATCGCGAACTTCAGCCAGATCCGCCGTTTCTCCGAGCTGTGCGGTGCGGAGATTCCGCGCTGGGTGGCCCAGCGCATGCTGGCCTATGCCGACGACGTCCAGAGCGTGCGCGCCTTCGGTGCCGAGGTCGTGGCGCAGCTGTGCCGGCGGCTGGTCGAAGGCGGCGCCCCCGGCCTGCACTTCTACACGCTCAATCTGGCCAAACCGACCTTAAACGTACTCGAACATTTGCGCTGAGTTGCGGTGACGTTCAGTCACGGACGCCTTATCCCACAAGCTTTTGACGGGCCCGACGGGAGCATGCGCACACCCCCCGAACGCGCAGCATCCCGATATGAACACGCGCTCTGTCCTCGCTTCCGCCCTCGTCCTGTCACTCGCCGCGCTGCCCGTGGCACCGGCGGTCAACGCCTCGGCCAATGGCATCCAGCGGTGCCAGGCTGAGGATGGCACCACGGTCTACACGGACAAGCCGTGCGGAATGTTCGGCGCCCAGGCCGCACCGATGTCCGGCGAGCTGTTGACGCGCCTCGCGCGGGAGGACAGCGCCGACAGCGGTGATGCGGTGCATGCCGACCCCTCTTTGACGACGCTTGCCGCCCCGGGCCGACGCTCGCCGAGCGGTGGTTGTGCGCGATCGGCCACGCAACTCTCCATGGATCTGCAGGGGGCATTGGCGTTGGCGGATGTCAACCGGGTTGCCGAGAGCTACCACTGGGCGGGCATGAGCCATTCGCAGGGCCAGGCGGTCATGGAACGGCTGGGGCGCCTGACCGGCCAGCCTCTTGTGCATGCGCAGTACTTCAACGCCAGCATCGGCGGTGGCTTCGGTACGTACGCGGACGCGAGCGCACCGGCAAGCGGCAGTGACGCGGGCATCATGCAGTTGAGCTTCGGCCACGGCGCGAGCCGGACGGTCGTGGATTTCGATGTGCACCGGCACCAGGGCTGCTACTTCGTCCGCTTCTGATCAGACCCGCTTGCAAGCTCCAATCTCATCCGATCCGCCGCAGAGCGCTGCCGCCTTTTTCCGGCCACGCCCACTCGGCAGGGGACCGGTAACTAGTAAGCGCGTCCAGCTCACGTCCAGCTCAAGCGTCATCAAGGCGCGGATCGATGCGCGACGTCCCACCGCATAAACGGTTGAGCGCTGCGCGTGCCGCATGCACTTTTCCCGCCTCGTTCACGGCAGTACGCTGCATCGATGCCCGTACATCCCGCACCTGTCGCCCTGCCCGCACGCCGATCCGCAATCAGTCGCGCGTGCACGCTCGTCATGGCGATAGGGTGCTTGTGCGCCAGCCTGGCCTGGCCGCCTGCGATGGCCCAGGTGCGCGAGTGCATCGGCGCGGACGGCGTGTCCATATTCACCGACCGGGCCTGCGCGGACATCGGTGCGGTTGAACAGAAGCGGCCACCGCCGGGCACGCCCCCTGTCGCCCGTCTGCATCAGGGCGGCTGTGCCCGCAACCTGCAGGACCTCGTCTATGAGATGACCAGCGCGATCGACGGACGTGACGCCAACCGTCTGGCGGCGGTGTACCACTGGGCGGGCATGTCCGGCCGCACCGGTTACTCGATCCTGGACCGCCTGGATGCGATCACCCAACGGCCGCTGGTGGACATCATTCCGGTACTGCCGCTGACGCCGGAGGGTCTGGACGGCGCCTACTATCCGCAGTCGGCCGTGCGCCAGCGGCCGGTCGGCCTGCGGGTGGAGCAGACCCTCGCCAACGGCATCACCCCGTCGAGCACAACCTTCGGATTGCACCGCCACCTGGGCTGCTGGTGGCTCAAAGGCTGAGCCGCCGCCCGACACCCTTGGGCCAGCAGCAGGCGCATCCACCCGCCCGGCCGCACAGGCACAATAGGCGGCTCCCGCCCCTCGGAACCGCCCGCATGCACTACCCCGAATGGATCTGGCACAACGGTGCGATCAAGCCCTGGGCCGACGCCACCACGCATGTCATGTCGCATGCGCTGCACTACGGCTCGTCCGTGTTCGAGGGCATCCGCTGTTACCAGACCCCGTCGGGCCCGGCGATCTTCCGGCTGACCGACCACAACCGCCGACTGTTGGCATCGGCGCGCATCTACGAGATGCACATGCCGTACTCGCTGGAGGAGATCAACGCCGCGTGCCGCGAAGTGGTCGCGCGCAACGGCCTGTCGCAGGCCTATCTGCGCCCCGTGGCATTCCGGGGCCTGGGCGGGTTCGGCCTGTCGGCGGATACCCCGACGGACATGGCGGTTGCGGCGTGGCACATGGGCCCGTACCTGGGCGAGGGCGTGCTGGATGACGGCATCGATGCCTGCGTGTCGAGCTGGCAGCGCTTCGCACCCAACACCATCCCGGCAGGCGCCAAGGCCGGCGGCAATTACCTGTCGGGGCAGCTGGTGGCCCGCGAAGCGCGCCGCCTGGGCTTCGGCGAAGGCATCGCCCTGGCCTCCACCGGGCTGCTGAGCGAGGGCGCGGGCGAGAACCTGTTCCTGGTGATCGGCGGCGCCCTGCATACCACCCCGGTCAGCGCGGCGCTGTTGAACGGCATCACCCGCAATTCGATCATCCACCTGGCCCGCGACGCGGGCATCGACGTGGTCGAGCGCGACCTGCCGCGCGAATATCTGTACCTGTGCGACGAGCTGTTCATGTGTGGAACGGCCGCCGAAATCACGCCGATCCGTTCGGTGGACGGCCGCCCCGTCGGTGCGGGCAAGCCCGGCCCGGTCACGCGTCGTATCCAGGACCTGTTCTTCGGACTGTTTGACGGCACGACGCCGGACACACGCGGCTGGCTGGAGCCGCTGGACGCCTGAGAGACGGACCGGCGCGGGTGCGCTTGCGGTGCGATGCACCACCGCAGCCGCCTGCTTTCCAGGGCGCGACCGGGCAGTCTCGCCCCTCCGTCTGCCGCTTCGGGATAGGGCGCCCTGTATCCGGCGCCCACGCGAGCGCACGGCCTACGGTGTGCCGTCGGTCGCGGAGAAAGTCAGCGTGGCGACCACGCCCTGCACGTCGCCGGGCGCCACGCGCACGTTCCAGCCATAGAGATCGCACAGCCGACGGACGATCGACAGCCCGATGCCGCCGCCCTGCGAGTGGCCGGCATGGGTGCCCCGGTATCCGCGCTCGAAGAGCTTGGCCGCGTCCTCGGCGCTGAGGCCGGGGCCGGAGTCGACCACTTCCACCGCGTCCGGATGCAGGCGCACGATCACCGCGCCGGACTTGGTGTACTTCACCGCGTTGCCGATCAGATTGCCCAGCGCCACGGCCACCGCCGCTTCCGGTGCGTCCACAACCAGGCCGCGCGCACCCTCGATACGCAGCTCCAGTGTCTTGCCGACGATCTGTGCCCGGTGCGCATCCAGGAGCTGTTCGGCCACCTTGCCCACGTCGGTGGCACCGTGCCCGCGCTCGTTCCGCGACAGCAGCAGCAGTGCGCTGATGAGGTCGGTGCACTGCTGCTCGGCACGCTGGATGCGCAGCAACCGGTTGCGGGTCTTGTCGTCCACGTCGGGACGCGACAACAGCAGTTCGACCGCCCCCTTGATCACCGCCAGCGGTGTGCGCAGCTCGTGGCTCACATCGGCATTGAACTCGCGGTCCCGCTGGACGACGTCCGTCAAGCGCCCGGCATAGTCGTCCAGCGCCTCGGCCAGCTGGCCCACCTCGTCGTCCGGGAAATGCGCGGCCAGCGCCTCAGGTTGCGCGCTGCGGCCCGACAGCTTGAGCCGCCGTGCCAGTTCCGACACCGGGCTCATCACGCGCGAGGCGGCCCACCAGCCCACCAGCAGCGACAACAGAGTGAACACGACCACCGAGCTGAAGATCGCGCGGTTGAACTGCTCCTCGCCGCGCCGGGCCTGCGTCATGTCGTACGCGAGGAAGAACCACTCGTCCGGCGTCTTCCGCACCGCCAGCTTGTAGGCGAACGTGTCGCCGTTCTCGTCGGTGCCACTGATGTTGTGGATGCCGTCGGGCAGTTCGTACCAGTCCGGCTCATCGAGCCGGAGTTCCTCGAAGCGTTCGCGCCGCACGTGCCGCGCGTACATCTGCTGCACCTGGATTTCCGGGTTGCGGTCCGGGGCCGAGTAGTACTGCCGCGCGTACTCGTCGATATTCTCGTTCATCACGTCCTCGACCAACTGCGTCTCGACCCGGTTGCGGGTCCAGTTGGTGGCGAACGCGAACAGCGCCGTCAGGCCGAAGCCCAGCAGCACGAACGCCAGGATGATGCGGCTGCGCAGCTGCCGCCGGTAGCGGGGTCGGCGTCGCATCGGCACGCCAGGCGCGCTTTCAGCTCCCGGCATTTTCGATTTCGGCAATGCGGTACCCGATGCCGTGGCGCGTCTGGATCAGCGGGGTCTCGAAGGGCTTGTCGACCACCGCACGCAACCCGTGGATGTGCACGCGCAGGCTGTCGGAATCGGGCAACTCCTCGCCCCACACGCGCGTCTCCAGCTCCTGTCGCGTGACCACGGCCGGGCTGGCCTCCATCAACGCCTGCAGGATCTTCAGCGCCGTCGGGTTGAGCTGCAGCAGCTTGCCCTGCCGGCGCACCTCCAGCGTGTCGAGGTTGTACTCCAGGTCGGCCGCGTTGAGCACGCGCGTCTGCACGCCCTTGCCGCGGCGCGAGAGTGCATTGAGGCGGACTTCCACCTCCTGCAGCGCGAACGGTTTGATCAGATAGTCATCGGCGCCCGAGTCGAACCCCGCCAGCTTGTTGTCTAGCGAATCGCGCGCGGTCAGCATCAGCACCGGCGTCTGCTTGCGGGCCTCGTTGCGCAGCTTGCGGCACACCTCCAGGCCGTCCAGCCCGGGCAGGTTGAGATCGAGCACGATCGCGTCGAAGTCATGGACCACCGCCAGGTGCAGGCCGGTGATGCCGTCGGCCGCGAAATCGACGGTGTGGCCGCGGTCTTCGAGGAAATCCCCGAGGTTGGCGGCGATGTCCTGGTTGTCTTCGATGACGAGGATGCGCATGGAGGGGTTCCTGGGTGGGGGATTCGACCGCCGCAGCGTGGCAAGGTTCGGGTCGACGTGGCGTGCGGACAGGCCGGCGCCGCGATTCTGCCAGAGGCTCATCGCCCGGGCGTCCCGGCGGCGGCATGCCCGCGGCCGCGGCTCCTTCAACCTCCGCACCGCGGGCTGCCGACCGTCATCCACAAAAAACCCAGGCGCGGGCCGCGCGCCTGGGCCAAAAAGGGTGTTGCCCCGATACCGAAACTGCCGGACCCCTGACGCCCTGGTCATGAAGACCCCGGGCAAGCCCTGCAGTGCTGCGGTCCGGACCACGCTACGCCGGGGGCGATTAAACCGCCGTTAAGTGGTGCGTTAAGAAAGCGCTATGCGCCTGAGGTCACGCGTAAACCATTGACCCGGAATCATTTATTCCGTTACAGCACGGAATGGCCGCGTCAGGCCTTAGTCGCCGCCCGCTTGGCGGCAATGCGCTTGTAGCGCAGGGCGACGTAGTCGACGATCTCCCCTGCCACATCGACGCCAGTCGCGTCCTCGATGCCTTCCAAACCCGGCGAGGCATTCACTTCCAGCACCAGGGGCCCGCGTGCCGACCGGATCAGGTCCACGCCCGCCACCCCCAGGCCCAGCACGCGCGCGGCGCGGATCGCCACGTCCTGCTCGGCGGCGGTCGCCTTGACGCCCTTGGCGCGTCCGCCGCGGTGCAGGTTGGAGCGGAAGTCGCCCTTCGGTGCCTGCCGCTTCATCGCCGCCACCACCTTGCCGCCCACCACGAAACACCGCAGATCCGCGCCCTTGGCCTCGGCAACGAACTCCTGGACGAGGAACTGCGCGTACAGGCCACGCAGCGCCTCGATCACGCCCCGCGACGCCGACAGTTTCTCGGTCAGCATGACGCCGGCGCCCTGGGTGCCTTCGTTGAGCTTGATGACGTGCGGCGGCGGGCCGAGCATCGAGAGCAGGTCGGCCGTGTCGTCGGGGTTGTCCCCGAACACCGTGGCCGGAAGGCCAATCCCCTGCGCCGCCAGCATCTGGTGGCTGCGCAGCTTGTCGCGCGCGCGCAGCACCGCGTCGGACGGGTTGGGCGTGAACGTGCCCATCAGTTCGAACTGCCGCAGCACGGCGGACCCGTAACGGGTGATCGACGCCCCCACGCGTGGGATCACGGCGTGGTACCCCGCGATCTCGGTGCCCTTGTAGTGCATCTCGAAACCGTCCGAGTCGATGCGCATGTAGCAGCGCAGCGGGTCCAGCACGCGCACGCTGTGGCGGCGCTCGCGCGCGGCCTCCACCAGCCGGCGGGTGGAGTAGAGCTTGGTATTGCGCGACAGGATCGCGAGCTTCATCGGGGCTTCTTCAGAGAGGGAACAGCGCCGCCGGATGGGCGACCATGGAGGAACGAGCGTGACGGGTCCACCGTGAACGCACCGGCCATCGCGGTGCGGCCCAGCAGCATGGGGAAGCGCATGCCGCGCCGGTCCGACAGGTTGATGTCGATCTCGCGCTCGATGCCTGCCAGGCGCATCGTCGTACGCAGGAACACCCGGCGGCTGCGATGGCCGCCCGAGTCGGTCACCTGGCGCTCTTCCAGCACGGGCGCGCTCGATTCGATCGGCGCACCGGTACCCGGTGCCACCCGGAACCCGACCCACGGCGCGCCCCCTTCGGTAAAGCGCCAATGCGCGTCCACGTGCAGGGCGCAACTGCGGGCACCGCTGTCGACCTTTGCGCGGACCCGCGGCAGGCCCAGGCCCGGCAGCGCAATCCATTCGCGCCAACCCAGGACGATCCGTTCGGGGGGTGCACCCTGCGTCATGCGGCGATGGCCTGTGTGCGTGGATCGAGATCGGGTGACGCCATGTGCGCACCGGAGCGGAGGCCGAACGAAAACGGCGGCCCGGTCCCGAAGGACGGAGCCGCCGTGCAAGTTGGAGCGGGTGATGGGAATCGAACCCACGCTATCAGCTTGGGAAGCTGAAGTTCTACCATTGAACTACACCCGCGAGACCGGAAGTCTATGCCGGCGCGCCCCTACTGGCAACGCGCCGGCACGGGCCGGCGACCGGCGTCAGAAGCCGCGCCCGAGGTTGAGGAACACGCCGACGCTGTCGGTGCCGTTGCGCGCCACCGAGCCGCTCAGGCCGGCATCGGCGTCCAGCCCGAACACCGTGGTGCGCGCACCCAGCATCACCGTGCCGTAGTCCTCGTCCAGTTCCAGCCCCGGCACCGCGTACGGCGCGGTGCCCGGCATCGACTGGAGCTGCGCGAACGCCTCTTCATCGTGGTCTTCGAACTCGCGGTCCCATGTCAGGCGTGCGTAGGGCGAGAAATGCGCGCCCATCTGCAGGGAGAACTGCCAGCCCACACTGCCGACCAGCGAATCGATCTCGCGCTCCGGGTACGCCAGCGAGGTCGACAGGTCCGCCTGGTCCTCGGCCATCGCGTCGATGTCGATGCGCTGCGACACCAGCGACAGCACCGGGCCGTGGCTGAGCATGCCGTGGTCGAAGCGCCAGCCGGCATCCAGCGCGACCGTCAGGTTGTCGCCGTCGGCCGAGGCACGGTGCACGCGCGTGGCCGGTCCGAGGTGGACGCGGCGCTCGGTGTCGTAGTCGCCCTGGCTGGTGCTGGCCTGGAGGCCCACCCAGCCGTTGCCGCCGCGCCAGCCGGCGTAGGCGCCCAGCGTGGTGTCGTCGAAGGAGAACTCGCCCCGGTCCTGGCCCCACTTCAACGTCTGAGAACCGGCCCCCAGGAAGCCGCCGACGTGAACGTTGCCACTGCTCCAGCCCAGGCCGGCCAGCAGGCCGGCACCACCGCCCTCGCCGTCGACCATGGCGCCGGTGCCCTCGTCGAACTTCTGGTAGTCGCCCCGCAGGTCGGCCCAGGCGCGCAGGCCCGGCTCGCCCACCGGGCCACCGCGCCACTGCGCCGCGACGCGGTCGCTGCGGGTGCGGCCGGCCAGCTGCTGGGCGTGCGGCAGCATCGCGACCTGCCGCGGGCCTTCCAGGACGGACGCCGCGTAGTCGGCAATGATGGTGTGGGCGTTGGCGGTCGGGTGGACGGCGTCCGCGAACGCGTAGTCGTCGGCCGCGGTGGGCGTGACGTAGGTGCCCGGGTTGCACGTCAGCGACTGCGCGGTGATCTGCGGCTGGCATGCGGTGCCGGTGATGTTGGTGAAACCGAACCCGGCCGGGTCGGCGACGACTTCCTGGAACAGGCTGAAGGTGTCCAGCGGGATCACCCGCAACCCGGCCTGCGCCAGCCCGGCGAAGAGCGCGTCGTTGTACGCCATCGACAACTGCGTGCCAGCGGCCTGGGCCGCAGGGCCCTGCGCGCGGAAGCCCGGGGTCAGGCCGATGTCCGGCACCGTGGGCACCAGCACGTAACGCGCGCCGGCCGCCTGCAGGGTGCCGATCGCGCCGATTTCGGCGGCCACGGCTTGGCCGATCACCGGGGCCGGGTCGCCGCCCGCGCCTGCGGCATCGATGGCGGCGAACACGTCATTGGCGCCGCCCCACACCGCATACAGCGCGTCGGCGTCGGCCTGCCCCCCGGTGGCGGCCAGGTAGCTGGCGACCTGCGTCTGCACCGACGGCACCGGACCCAGCTGGCTAGCCGTATCGGTGCCGGTGCGCGCGCCGCCGACGGCGTAGTTGCTGCCGCCCTGGTTGGCGCTCACCGCCGCGGCGGCATAGAAATCGGCCAACTGCTCCGACCACACCAGGCCCGGGTTGGTGGTGAAGCGGCCCAGGATGGCCGCCTGCGGACCGGCGACCTGCACCAGGACCGGCCGGAAGTGGCCCGAATCGGTCAGGCTGTCGCCGAAGAACACGGTCTGCGAATACGTCTGGGCGAAGGCCGGTGCGGCAGCCAGCGCGAGGGCCGCGGCCAGCGCGGTGCGAACGGGTCGGTTCATGGATCGTCCTTGCGGTATGCGATGGGAGGGTGCGGTCCGCCGGACGTACGCGGGCGGATGGCGCGCATCGAACCACGCCCGGCGCACGTGGACAAGGCGCACCGCCGCATCGGGCCGCAGTGCCGTCCGCCGCGAGCACCCTGTTCCTTGCCGGCTCGCCGCAGCGTCATCGCACCAGCGAGTGGCACTGCGGCACGCTCTTTCCGACAATGGGCGGATGGACATCACGCTCAACGGCGAAGCCCGCGCTCTCGAGGCCGCCTGCACCATCGCCGCTCTACTTGAAACCGAAGGCCTCGCCCAGCGCCGGGTCGCCGTCGAGGTCAACGGCGAGATCGTGCCGCGCGGCCGCCATGGCGAACACGCCCTGGCCGATGGCGACCGCGTGGAAATCGTGCACGCGCTCGGCGGCGGCTGAGGGGTCCCACGCGACACGCGCGGTCATCGCGACCCACGGGTCGTAGTGCGATGCAATAATGGCGCGATGACCACGCCCCACGCCCCCGAACCCCTCGTCATCGCAGGCACGCGCTACGCCTCGCGCCTGCTCACCGGCACCGGCAAGTTCAAGGACCTGGACGAAACCCGCCGCGCCACCGAGGCCGCGGGCGCGGAGATCGTCACCGTCGCCATCCGCCGCACCAATATTGGCCAGAACGCGGGCGAGCCGAACCTGCTCGACGTGCTGCCACCGGACCGCTTCACCCTCCTGCCCAACACCGCGGGCTGCTACACCGCCGACGACGCCGTGCGCACCTGCCGCCTGGCGCGCGAGCTGCTGGACGGCCACACGCTGGTCAAGCTCGAAGTGCTCGGCGACCAGAAGACGCTGTTCCCCGACGTCGTCGCCACCCTCGCCGCAGCCGAGACGCTGGTGAAGGACGGCTTCGACGTCATGGTCTACACCTCCGACGATCCGATCCTGGCCAAGCGGCTCGAGGAGATCGGCTGCGTGGCGGTCATGCCGCTCGCCGCGCCGATTGGCTCGGGCCTGGGCGTGCAGAACCGCTACAACCTGCTGGAGATCGTCGAGAACGCCAAGGTCCCGATCATCGTCGACGCCGGCGTGGGCACGGCGTCCGATGCCGCCATCGCGATGGAACTGGGCTGCGACGGCGTGCTGATGAACACCGCCATTGCCGGCGCGAAGGATCCGGTGCTGATGGCGCATGCGATGAAGCTGGCGGTCGAGGCCGGCCGCGCGGCGTTCAAGGCCGGCCGCATCCCCCGCAAACGCTACGCGAGCGCGTCCAGCCCGGTCGACGGGCTGATCGGCTGACAGGCCGGGCTGCACGATGAGCGACGACGCCACCGACCACTCCAGCCCGGGCAAGGTGCCGCCCAAGCCGTTCACCGTCACCGAAGGCCACCGGCAGGTGCGCAGCTTCGTGTTGCGGCAGGGGCGGTTCACGCCCGCGCAGCAGCGCGCGTTGGACGAGCAGTGGCCCCGGTTCGGTCTCGACTACGCCGGCACGCCGCGTGACTTCGATGCCGCCTTCGGGCGCAGCGCGCCGCGCATCGTCGAGATCGGGTTCGGCAATGGCGAGGCGCTGCGGTATTCCGCTGCACGCGACGCCGCGCGCGACCATATCGGGATCGAAGTGCATGCACCCGGGGTCGGGCGGCTGCTCAATGCGCTGGCGGAGGACGACGCGCGCAACGTGCGGGTGTTCCACCACGACGCCGTCGAAGTGGTGACGAACGAGGTCGCCGACGGCAGCCTCGACGAGATCCGCATCTACTTCCCCGACCCGTGGCACAAGAAGCGCCACCACAAGCGGCGGCTGGTGCAGCCCGGGTTCGCGGCGCTGCTGGTGCGCAAGCTGGCGCCGGGCGGGCGCTTGCACCTTGCGACCGATTGGCAGGAGTATGCCGGGCACATGTGGGACGTCCTGGATGCCACGCCGGGCATCGCCAATCGCGCAGGGCCGCGCGGCGCGGTGCCCCGACCGGACTGGCGCCCGCAGACGCATTTCGAAACCCGCGGCCAGAAGCTCGGCCACGGCGTGTGGGACCTGCTGTACGACAGGGTCTAGGGACCGGGAGCCGGGAGCTGGTGAGGAGCAGGTACGCCGTTTCGATCCGCACGATGCCCGCGTCCGGCGTCCGCCCGTCGACCCCGTGCCATCCGACGCGTGCCGCTGACGTCGCTCCGCTTCCCGGCCCCGCCACCGCGCCGCACGCCCGGCCACCGGCGCACTGATGGACACCGCGCTCGCACTCACCACCGACATGAAGCTGGTCCTCGGACTGGTCGGCTTCACGATGGTGATGTTCCTGTTCGAGCGCATCCGCGCCGACGTGGTCGCGCTGGTGGTGCTGGTGCTGCTGGGCCTGTCGGGCCTGGTCGCGCCGGAGGAAATCTTCAACGGCTTCTCGTCCAACGCGGTGATGAGCATCATCGCCACGATGATCCTGGGCGCGGGCCTGGACCGCACCGGCGCGCTCAACCGGCTGGCCGGCTGGCTGCTGCGGCGCGCGCACGGCATCGAGCAGCGGTTGATGCTGCTGACGGGCGCGGTCGCGGGCCTCAACTCCTCCTTCATGCAGAACCCGGCGGTCATGGCGCTGTACCTGCCGGTCGCCTCGCGGCTGTCCTCGCGCACGGGCCTGTCGCTGCCGCGGCTGCTGCTGCCCATCGCCGCCGCGATCGTCATGGGCGGCGGGCTGACGATGGTCGGCAACTCGCCGCTGATCCTGCTCAACGACCTGTTGCTGGCGGCCAACAGCAACCTGCCCTCGGGCGCGGCGACGCTGGAGCCGCTGGCGATGTTCGCGCCGCTGCCGATCGGCCTGGCGCTGCTGGGTGCGTCCTTGGCCTACTTCCACTTCTTCGGCAAGAAGCTCGAACGCGACGACGGCAAGGGCGCCACGCCCGCGCGCACCCAGAGCTACTTCGCCAACGCCTACGGCATCGAGGGCGATGTCTACGAGCTGACCGTCACCGCCGACAGCCCGCTGGTGGGCATGTCGCTGGGCGAGGCCGAGGCGCTGCATGGCGCGCCGCTGCTGCTGGCGCTCAAGAGCAACAACGAATCGCGCCTGGCACCGCCGGCCGATACGCGCATCTGGGTCGGCAGCGTGCTGGGCGTGATGGGCGGCAAGCAGCAGGTGGGCGACTTCGCGCAGAACCACTTCCTGCGCATGACCTCGCGGCTGCGCAACTTCGGCGACCTGTTCAATCCCAGCCGTGCCGGCATCTCCGAGGCGGTGATCCCGCCCACGTCCAATTTCATCGGCAAGACGGGGCGCGAGCTGGAGTTGCGCAAGCAGCTGGGCGTCAGCCTGCTGGCGATCAACCGCGACAAGTCGGTGATGCGCGAGAACGTGCGCGACGTGCCGCTGCGCTCGGGCGACATGCTGGTCCTGCACAGCATCTGGACCGATCTCGCGCGTGCCGCCGCGGGCAAGAACGTGGTCGTCGTCACCGACTACCCCAAGGGCGAGCAGCGCCCGCACAAGCTCAAGATCGCGCTGGGCATCTTCGCCGTGGCCATGCTGCTGGCGCTGTCATCCCGGCTGCCGGTCTCCATCGCCCTGATGACGGGCGTGGCCGGCATGCTGGTGGCCGGCGTGATCCATATCGACGAGGCGTACTCGGCCATCAACTGGAAGACCATCTTCCTGATGGCCTGCCTGATCCCGCTGGGCTGGGCGATGGACTCCTCCGGCGCGGCCGCGTGGGTGGCCGGCCACAGCATCGAGCAACTGCCCGAGGGCACGCCGATCTGGCTGCTGGAGGTCGCGCTCGGCCTGCTGACGACGCTGTTCTCGCTGGTCATCAGCCACGTCGGCGCGACCATCGTGATGGTCCCGTTGGCCGTCAACCTGGCGCTGGCCGCCGGTGGCGACCCCACCGCGTTCGCACTGATCGTCGCGCTGTCGGCCTCCAACAACTTCATGACCGCCTCCAACCCGGTGATCTCGATGATCAGCGGACCCGCGGGCTACTCGGGCCGGGAGCTGTGGCGCATCGGCGGTCCGCTGTCATTGATCTACACGGTGGTCGCCGTGGGCATGGTCAACCTGATGTTCTGGGTCGACCTGTTCTGAAACCCGGATTGCCCTTGGACCTGGAGTCCGCAGCCCCGCTACGTCGCGGCTGCCAGCCACACCGCGCCATCGCGCACGTTGACCGGCACCGGGCGCAACGCCTCTCCGCGGCACGGGCCGGCGACACAGACGCCATCGCCCAGCTGGAAACTCGCGCCGTGCGCGGCGCACACCAGCAGGCCCTCGCGGCTCTTGAGGAACTGGCCGGGGGCCCAGTCGAGCCGGCGACCGGCATGCGGACAGATGTTGAGCCACGCGCGCACGGCGTCACCGTCGCGGTACAGCACCAGCGACTCGGCATCGCCGTCGATCACCGCTTCGACTTCCGCGAAACCGCCATCGGGCAGCCGATCGAGCGTGACCAGGGCCGCGCGCGTCCCCGCGCCTTCACTTCGATTTAACGAATCCATTACAACCTCGCTGGCCTGCATCGCGATACTCGGTGCCCCGCCGGATTGTAGACACGCCGCACGACATGTTCGCCCACGCCTTCCGCTTCGACCACGCCCAGTTCCAGTCGCGCGTCCGCCACGCCTTCGAGCCGCGCAAGCCGCGCCACCCGTTGGTGCGCATCGCGTTCGGCCTGGTGGGCCTGGCGCTGCTTGCGGTCATGGTGGTGTTCGGCGTCGTCGTCGGCGCGGCGATGATCGCCGCCGGCCTGCTCTACAGGCTGTGGCGCAGCCGCGCTACGCCGGTGGCGCGCGACGCCGGTCGCCAGGTCGTCGATGGCGAGTACCGCGTGCTCGACCGTGCCGCGCTGGGCGATCGCCGCGCCTCGCGCGACTGACCGCTTTCATTGCATCGCCGGCCATGCCGGCGCACACCCCAACGCCGGCCACGCCGGCGCACCCGTTCGAGGAGCTTTCATGGCCGACGTCATCCCGGCGCCGATGCCCGTGCGCATTCCCGTGCGCGGCGGCGGACATTTCCCGGTCCGGCGCGTGTACTGCGTGGGCCGCAACTTCGCCGACCACGCCCGCGAGATGGGCGCGACGGCGCCGGCCAGCAAGGCCGATCGCGGCCAGCCGGTGTTCTTCCTCAAGCCGGCCGACGCGGTGGTGACGGGGGGTGACGTGCCCTACCCCCCCGGCACGCAGGACCTGCACCACGAGGTCGAACTGGTCGTCGCGCTGGGGCAGGACGCACCGCCGGGCGTGCTCGATGCGAAGGTCGCCGCACCGCTCGTGTACGCCTATGGCATCGGCCTGGACCTCACCCGCCGTGACCTGCAGGCCGCGGCCAAGGCCAAGGGCCTGCCGTGGGACACAGGGAAGGCCTTCGACAATGCGGCGCCGGTGAGCGAACTGGTCCCCGCGGCCGAGGTCGGCGACCTCGTCGCCCGCACGCTCACCCTCCACGTCAATGGCGAGCGCCGCCAGCACGGCGCGTTCGCCGACCTCATCTGGGACGTGCCCGAGATCCTGCACGAGCTCTCGCGCCTCTACGCACTGCGCGCCGGCGACCTGGTGTTCATGGGCACGCCCGCCGGCGTGGGCCCGCTGCAACCGGGCGATGCATTCATCGCGTCGCTGGATGGCGTGGTGGAGTTGCGCGGGCAGATCACCGGCGGCTGACACTGCGAGTGCGCGCGCCACCGCGTTGTCCTGGGCGCGGTTGCGGCCAGCACGGGGACGTCGCCTCCACGACCCGGCGGTATAGTCCGCCGCAGTCCACACCGGAGGCACACCATGAGCATGGTCAGCGAGTTCAAGGCGTTCATCGCGCGCGGCAACGTGCTCGACCTGGCGGTCGCGGTCGTCATCGGCGCGGCGTTCGGCAAGATCGTCACCGCGCTGGTGGACGGCATCATCATGCCGCTGGTGGGCATGGCGATGGGCGGCGTGGACTTCTCGCAGCTGTTCGTGCCGCTGGATGGCAACGACTACGCCACGCTCGCCGCCGCGCAGGAGGCTGCCGCGCCGGTGATCACGTACGGCGCGTTCCTGCAGACGGTCATCGACTTCCTGTTGATCGCCTTCGTGATCTTCCTGATCGTGCGCACCTACAACCGCGTGCGCACGCCCAAGGACGCCGCGCCGGCCGGCCCCAGCGAGGAGATCCTGCTGCTGCGCGAAATCCGCGACGCGCTCCGGCAGGACCCGCCGCGCACGCCGTGACGCGCCCGCGTCGCAGGCCGCGCCGCGTGACTTGAGGCACGCCATGACCCAGCCGCGAGTTGCTACCCTCGCGGCTTCGTCTTTTCCAGCCGTGGAGTCACGCATGCGTGCACCGTTGTGGGCAACCGCCGCCACCCTGTTGATCGCCCTGCAGCCGGCCCGCGTGGCCGCGCAGGACACGTCCGTGACGCGGATCCCCGACGAGGCGCTCGCCGTGGCGCCGCAATTGCGGGAGGCCGCGCTGGCCAGCCGCCTGGGTTACGAGGTCACCGAATCGCTCACCACCGAGGTCGGCCCGCGCATGGCCGGCAGCGAGGCCGACGCCCGCGCGGTGAAGTGGGCCGAGGCCAAGTTCCGCGAACTGGGCTTCGACAAGGTCTGGCTGGAGCCGGTGACCTTCCCGAAGTGGATCCGCCGCGGCGAGTCCGCGCAGGTGCTGGGCGACAACGCGCAACCGCTGACCCTCACCGCGCTGGGCGGCAGCCCGGGCGGCACGGTCGAGGGCGAGGTGGTGCGCTTTGCCGACCTGGCGGCGCTGGAGGCCGCGCCCGCCGGCTCGCTGGCCGGCAAGATCGCGTTCGTCGATTACGAGATGAAGCGCGCCCGCGACGGCAGCGGCTACGGCCCGGGTTCGCGCGTGCGCAGCGCGGGGCCGTCGGCGGCGATCCGTGCCGGCGCGGCCGGCTTCCTGATGCGTTCGGCCGGCACCGACTCGCACCGCCAGCCGCATACCGGCATCACGCGGTTCGATGAAGGCCTGACCCCGATCCCGTCGGCCGCGCTGTCGGTCCCGGATGCGCAACAATTGAGCCGCCTGCTGGCGCTTGGCCCGCAGCGCGTGCGTGTCGCGCTTGATTGCGGCTGGGACGGCGAAGCCACTTCCCACAACGTGATCGGCGAGATCACCGGCTCGGAAACACCCGAGGAGGTCGTGCTGATCGGCGCGCATCTGGATTCGTGGGATCTGGGCACGGGCGCGGTGGATGACGCCGCCGGCGTCGGCATCACGATGGCCGCGGCCAAGCTGATCGGCGACCTGCCCCGCCACCCGGCGCGCAGCATCCGCGTGGTCGCCTTCGCCAACGAAGAGCAGGGCCTGCTGGGCGGTCGCGCCTATGCCGAGAAGCACGCGGCCGACCTCACCCGGCACGTCATCGCCGCCGAGAGCGACTTTGGCGCCGGCCGCATCTATGCCTTCGCCACCGGTGCGCCGGAGTCCGCGCGCGCCGCCGAGGTGCAGATCGCCGCCGCACTGGCACCGCTGGGTATCGAACACGCGCCCGGCAAGGGCGGCCCGGGGCCGGACCTGATCCCGTTCGCCGGGCGCGGCATGGCGTGGGCGTGGCTGGCGCAGGACGGCACCGACTATTTCGACCTGCACCACACCCCCGACGACACCTTCGACAAGATCGACCCGGAGGCGCTGGCCCAGAACGTCGCGGCCTACGCCGTGTTCGCCTACCTGGCCGCATCGGCCGAGGGCGGGTTCGGCAGCGCCCCCAAGCCGGCCGGGGAGTAACGGCGCACCGCGCGGCGCGCCGGCCTCCACCGGACGCGCCCGCGGGTAAGCTGACCCCATGGTCCAGCGTTACGACGATTACGGCGACATCGCGGTCGACCCGGTCACCGGGCTCTACCGCCTGGGCGCCAACGGCCCGAACCTCTCCACGGCCATTGCCGCCGCCGGCGCGACCAAGCGCCGCATCGCGCTGCTGCACATCGACGTGGACATGTTCCGGTCGATCAACACCAACATGGGCGAGGAGATCGGCGACCAGGCGTTGGCCGCGATCGCCCAGCGCCTGCGCAAGGCGATGCCGCGCGACGGCTGGCTGTGGCGGCTGGGCAGCGACGAGTTCGTCATGGGCATCGGCTACCGCCCCGGAGAGCTCGACGGCGCGGCGCTGGCCGAACTGCTGCGCGACGCGTTCGAGACTCCGCTGTCGATCCCGCCCTATACGCTGCCGATGACGCTTTCCATCGGCATCGCGATTTTCCCCGACCACGCGCAGAACGCCGCCGCGCTGCTGGCCAAGGCCGAAGAGGCATTGCGCCAGGTCAAGGAGGAAGGCCTCAACAGCATCGGCCTGTACACGGCCATGCCCGAACGCCCGGCCGGCAACGAGGGCTTCGCCGAGCGCTTCGTCGAGGCGCTGGACAACAGCGAACTCAAGCTGTTCTACCAGCCGCTGATCAACGCCCACGACGGCGGCCTGTGCGGCTTCGGTGCGCTGCTTCGCTGGGACGCGTCCGGGCACGGCCTGCTACGGCCGAGCCGGTTCCTGGAGGAGGTCGAGCGCGTCGGCCTGTCGGCGCGCCTGGGCATCTGGGTCGCCGAGTCGGCGGTTTCGCAGGTCGCGCGCTGGCGTGCCCAGGGCCTGGACTACCTGTCCATTTCCGTGCACCTCTCGGGCGCTCTGCTGGCGCAGCCCGACTGCGTGGACCGCATCGGAGAGCTGCTGCACGGCTTCGACCTGCCGGGCGATGCGCTGGAGTTCGAGGTGTCCGAAAGCGTGCTGGCGATGGACGCCCACCAGGTCTACGACACGCTGGTGGGCCTGCGCGGGCTGGGCGCGACGCTGACGGTGCAGGACTTCGGCCTGGGCGGACTGAGCTTCGCCGCGCTGGCGCAGTACCCGCTGGACCGGCTGAAGATCGACCGCAGCTTCATCCGCAACGTCGCCAGCGACCCGCGCAGCGCCGCCATCGTGCGCGGCATCATCGCGATGGGCCACCAGCTGGGCATGAAGGTCACCGCCAAGGGCGTGGAGAGCGAAGCCGAACTGGGCTTCCTGCGCCGCAGCCATTGCGACTTCTTCCAGGGGTATCTCTTCAGCCAGCCGCTGCCGGCCGAGGACATGGGCGAACTGGTGCGCAAGCGTTTCCTGCTGCCCGGTGCGTTCGCCGCCACCCGCCCGGAACGCACGCTCCTGCTGCTGGACGACGAGGAGAACGTGCTGCGCTCGCTGGTGCGCCTGTTCCGCCGCGACGGCTACAACATCCTCACCGCCAACAGCGTCAGCGAAGCGTTCGACCTGCTGGCCAGCAACAGCGCGCAGGTCATCGTGTCCGACCAGCGCATGGCCGACATGAGCGGCACCGAGTTCCTCGCCCGCGTGCGCGACCTGTACCCCGACACGATCCGCATGGTGCTGTCGGGCTACACCGACCTGGCCACCATCACCGAGGCCATCAACCACGGCGCGATCTACCGCTTCCTCACCAAGCCGTGGAATGACGACGAACTGCGCGAGCACATCCAGACCGCCTTCCGCACGTGGGAGCGTCGCGCCGCGGGTGAAGCGGTGTACTGACCGACGCCGTGCCGTCGTAGGCGCGGCTTCAGTCGCGATGGGTTCTCCAACACGTGTAGGAGCGACGTAAGTCGCGACCCGCGCAGGTATTCGGAGTTGCGCGGTCGCGACTTACGTCGCTCCTACAAGAACCGAACGCCACCGGTCGCGGCTGAGGCCGCGCCTACAGGGCTGTCGCCGTCGATGCGGCATCGCCCACCGGCTGGCGCACCGGCAGCACCACGCGGAACGTGCTGCCCGCGCCGGGCCGGCTGTTGAGTTCGATCCGGCCGTGGTGCTTGGCGATGATGCGGTAGGCGATCGCCAGGCCGAGTCCCGTGCCGCGGCCGATCGGCTTGGTCGTATAGAACGGGTCGAAGATGCGCGCCTGCACGTCCTCCGGGATGCCGCAGCCGCTGTCGGCCACGCTGACCCACGCCTCGTCCCCGTCCACGCCGGTGGCCAGCAGGATGGTGCCGCGGTCCTCGATGG
The DNA here is from genome assembly GCA_946886865.1 of uncultured Lysobacterales bacterium. The sequence continues at coordinate 24,178 of CAMPJI010000034.1, forward strand.
CCTGGCCGGCGTTGATCAGCAGGTTCATGAAGACCTGGTTGATCTCCGAGAGGTGGCACTCCACGGGCGGCAGTTCGCCGTAGTGCTTCTCCACGCGCACCTTGTACTTGAGGTCGTTCCACACGATGTTGAGCGTGGACTCCAGCCCCTTGAGCAGGTCGGACGGGCGCATCGGCTCGTTGCGGCCGACGTGCGAGAACTCCTTGAGGTCCTGGACGATCTTGGTCACGCGCTCGATGCCCTCGCGCGACTCCTCCAGCAGCTGCGGCAGGTCGCCGGTGATGAAGTCCAGGTCCAGCCGCTCGCGCATGGCGCGCATCTCGTCCCGTCGTGCCACCGGGTCGGGCGATTCCAGTGCCGACTGGTACGCCTCCGCCAGGGCGAACAACGACCCGACGTACTCCTGCAGCGTGCCCAGGTTGGAGTGCACGTAGCCGATCGGGTTGTTGATCTCGTGCGCGACGCCCGCGGCCAGCTGGCCGATCGACGCCATCTTCTCGGACTGCAGCAGCTGCTCCTGGGCGCCGGCCAGGCGGCTGTAGGTGCGCTGCAGCTCGTCATGGCGCCGCTGCAACTCGCTCTCGCGCGCGGCGCGCTCGGTGACGTCGCTCATGACCACGAACCGGCGCCAGGGCTGGCCGGGCACGCTGCTGAAGACCTTGACCTCCAGCACGCGCGAGGCGTCGCGGGTCTCGACCTCGCCGATCCAGCGCCCCTCATGGCCGGCCACCTCCCATGCCGACGCCGGCACGCAGGCCAGCAGTCGCGCGGCATCGGCGTGAGCATCGTCCGGGTACAGCTGCGCGGCGAGCGCCTGGGCACGCTGGTTGGCGTGGTTCAGGCCGCCATCGGGGGCGACCAGCAGGATCGCGGTGTCGGCCACTGCCAGCGCCCAGAGCATGTCATCACTCCAGGCGGGGCGGGCGGTGGGGG
>CAMPJI010000035.1 GCA_946886865.1 uncultured Lysobacterales bacterium
TCGGCCCGATCTTCTTCGAGATCATCCAGCGCAAGGGCAACGAAGGCTTCGGCGAAGGCAACTTCCAGGCGCTGTTCGAGAGCATCGAGCGCGACCAGATGAAGCGCGGGGTTCTCTGACGCCTGGCGTAGTGAAGCCCCTCTCCCGCCGGGAGAGGGGTTGGGGAGAGGGTTCGGAGCATGCCGACCTTCAAACCGCCACTGCCGACCCGGAACCTACGAAGCGCCCGCCGGCTGAGACAGGACCTGACGGACGCCGAGCGAAAACTTTGGCAGTGCCTTCGCAACAGGCAACTCGGAGGCCTGAAGTTCCGACGGCAGCACCCGGTACCGCCTTACATCGTCGACTTCGTATGCCTGTCCAACAGGCTGGTGATTGAGTTGGATGGGTCGCAGCACACGCACGAGGCTGACGCATCGCGCACGCGATACCTGCAATCGCAGGGGTTGCATGTACTTCGGTTCTGGAGCAACGAGGTGTTGACGAACCCCGAGGCCGTAGTCGAAGCGATCTGGAACAACGCAGCACAACGCACCCTCACCCCAACCCCTCTCCCGGTGGGAGAGGGGCTCTAAAGAGTGACCACGCAATGAGCATTGCCAGCAACGGCTACCAATCCGGCTTCGGCAACGAGTTCGCCACCGAGGCGCTTGAAGGCACGCTGCCGGTCGGGCGCAACTCGCCGCAGCGCGTCGCGCACGGGCTCTACGCCGAGCAGCTGTCGGGTACCGCGTTCACCGCGCCCCGCAGCGAGAACCGTCGCAGCTGGCTGTACCGGATCCGCCCCGCGGCGATGCACGGCACCTTCTCGCGCTACCGCGCCGACGACGTTTCGACGTTCCACAACGATTTCTGCGACGGCCCGGTCTCGCCGGACCAGCTGCGCTGGAACCCCCTGCCGCTGCCGGAAGCGCCCACGGACTTCGTCGACGGGCTGTTCACCATGGCCGGCAACGGCGGGCCGACGGCACACACCGGCATCGGCGTGCACCTGTACGCGGCCAACCGGGACATGGACGGCCGGTTCTTCTACGACGCCGACGGCGAGCTTTTGATCGTCCCGCAGCAGGGCCGCCTGCACATCGCCACGGAGATGGGCGTGCTGGAGGTCGAGCCGCAGGAGATCGCGGTGATCCCGCGCGGCGTGCGCTTCGCGGTGTCGTTGCCCGACGGGCAGGCACGCGGCTACGTCTGCGAGAACTTCGGCGCGATGCTGCGGCTTCCCGACCTGGGGCCGATCGGCAGCAACGGCCTGGCCAACCCGCGCGACTTCCTGGCGCCGCATGCCGCCTTCGAGGACCGCGAAGGCGACTTCGAACTGGTCGCCAAGTTCCAGGGCCACCTGTGGCGCGCCACCATCGGCCACTCGCCGCTGGACGTGGTCGGCTGGCACGGCAACTACGCGCCGTACAAGTACGACCTGCGCCGCTTCAACACCATCGGCTCGATCAGCTTCGACCACCCGGACCCGAGCATCTTCCTGGTGCTGCATTCGGCCAGCGACACGCCGGGCACCAGCAACCTGGACTTCGTGATCTTCCCGCCGCGCTGGCTGGTGGCGCAGGACACGTTCCGGCCGCCGTGGTTCCACCGCAACATCGCCAGCGAGTTCATGGGGCTGGTGCACGGCGCGTACGACGCCAAGGCCGAGGGCTTCGCGCCGGGCGGCTGCTCGCTGCACAACTCGATGACCGGCCACGGCCCGGATGCGGCGACCTTCGAGAAGGCCAGCAGCGCCGACCTGTCCAGGCCCGATGTCATCACCGACACGATGGCCTTCATGTTCGAGTCGCGGGCGGTCATCCGGCCGACGGTGCAGGCCTTCGACGCCGCGCACCGCCAGCGCGACTACCAGGCCTGCTGGGCCGGCCTGCAGAAGCATTTCGCCGGCTGACGCTTCGCGGCGGCTTCACGGGACGCGGCTAGGCTGCGGCGGATTCGTCCCCCCGCCACATTCCGCCACGGAGTCCGCGCATGCGTCACGCCCTGTACCTCCCCCTCCTGTTGGCGTTGTCGCTGGCGGCCTGCAGTCGCGAACCCGGCACCGCCGGTGTTGAGCCGGCGGCGTCCGTGGGCGACCCCGCGGCGGCACCGGCAGTGGACGACCAGCCCGCCGACGACCAGCCCGCCGAAGACGTTCCGCCCGCGACCGCGCCGTCCCCGTCCACCGGGACCGGGCCGCAGGAGGCACGCATGGACGGCGTCGGTGACGCCCGGTTCGGGATGACCACCGACGAGGTGCGCGCGGCATGGGAGGGCGAGCTCGCCGGCAACCCCGCCGAGGGCGAGGCGTGCTTCCACCTCAGCCCCGCCGGGCAGGCGACGCCGGCACAGTTCGCGCTGATGTTCGGCGACGGCCGCCTGGTCCGCTATTCGGCCGAAAGCCCGGACCGCATCGCCCCCGGTGGCGGCCGGCGCGGGATGTCCGAGGCCGAGATCCGCGCGCTGTACCCGGGCCGCGTCGAGGCGGGCCCGCACAAATACACCGATGGCCAGTACCTGCGGGTCACCGGCCAGGACGGCAGTGACGCGGCGATCGTGTTCGAGACAGACGCCGACGGCACGGTCACCGAATGGCGCGTCGGCGTGGCCCCTTACGTGGATTACGTCGAGGGCTGTTCCTAGGCCCCACCGCGGCTGGGCATAGAATCGCCCGCGGCGGGCCCGTCGCGGGACCGGACACAAGGGGATGGACATGCTGGCTTCGCTGGGCTGGTTCGCATTGGGGGTGCTGCTGCTGGCGCTGGGCGGCGATTCGATCATCAAGGGTGCGGCCGGCCTGTCGCGCCGGCTGGGTGCATCGCCGTTCGCCGCCGGCCTGATCCTGGTGACGGTCGCGACCTCGCTGCCGGAACTGGCGGTCAACCTGCACGCCGTCTGGCAGGGGCACACCGGCCTGGCGCTGGGCAACGCGGTCGGCAGCAACGTGGTCAACATCGGCCTGACCCTGGGCGCGGCGGCCGTGGCGGCGCCGCTGCTGGTGCGCTGGCGGGCACTCTCGCCGCTGCTGGGGCTGCTGCTCGCAGGCACGGTGGTCGTGGCGTTGCTCGGCCTGGACGGCACGCTGTCGCGCATCGAAGGCATCGGCCTGCTGGTGGCGTTCGTCGCGGTGCTGGCGTTCGACCTGACGCGGCGGCGCGACGTGGCACCGGAGCTGCGCGCGGAGATCGAGGCCTTCACCGAGACGCGTGCCGGGCTGGGATTGAACCTGGCGCGATTCGCCATTGCCGCCGCCCTGCTGTATTACGGCGCGCGCTTTGTCGTGGACGGCGCGCTCGGGCTGGGGCCGGCACTGGGCATGAGTCCGCTGCTGCTGGGCCTGCTGCCGGTCGCCATAGGCACGGCGTTGCCGGAAGTCGCCGCCGCCATCGCGGCCGCGCGACGCGGGCAGGGCGACATGGTGCTGGGCCACGTCATCGGCGCCAGCCTGTTCAACCTGCTGGTGGTGGTCGGCGGCATGGCCGTGCTGCGGCCGCTGCCGGTGCCGGCATCATTCGTGCGTCTGGAGTGGCCGGCCGCCTTCGTGTTCGCGCTGATGCTGGTGCCGATGCTGCGGGGCGACCTGCGGCTGGAGCGGCGGGAGGGTGGCGTGTTGCTGGCCGCGTTCGCCGGCTGGGTGCTGCTGGAGTGGTGGGTCATGCACCACTGACGCATACGCGTGGTGGGACGCGGGGTACGGCCCCGCCTGTTTCGCCCGCCTTGCGTCTCGCGTTCAACCGCCGTCGGCGTCGCGCTCGGCTGCGCCGTGGCCAGGCTCCGGCACCACCGGCGCGTCGGGCGTCTGCGCATCCGGCAGCGGTGGCCGCTGCTGCGGGTCCAGCGCCAGTGCCGCGCGCGCCATCAGGTGGGCGCTGATCGGTGCGGTGATGAAGAGGAACACGGTGATCAGGATCTCGCGCAGGCCCAGCGCCAGGCCCTCGCCCAGCCACGCGTGGTACCCGATGGAGGCGACCAGGATGCAGCCCACGCCCAGCGTGGTCGCCTTGGTCGGGCCGTGCAGGCGCTTGAGGAAGTCCGACAGCTTGACCAGCCCCAGCGAGCCGACCAGCACGAAGAAGCTGCCGATCGCCAGCAGCGCGGTGAGCGCGATGTCCAGCAGGGGGCTCATTCGACGATGTCCCGGCGCAGCACGTACTTGCTGAGCATCACGGTGCCCACGAAACCGAGCATGGCGATGATGAGGGCGGCCTCGAAGAACACCGACGAGCGCAGGTGCATGCCGAACAGGATCAGCGCGGCGATGGTGTTCACGTACAGCGTGTCCAGGCCCAGGATGCGGTCGGGCACCGTGGGCCCGCGCAGCAGCCGCCACAGGCTCATCAGCATCGCCAGGCCGACCACGTGCAGGGCGACGAGCACGGCGATGTCGGTCATCACGGGAAGATCTCCTTCAGTGGGGCCTCGTAGCGCGCCTTGATCTCGGCCACGGTCGCGTCGGCATCCTTCAGGTTGAACGCGTGCACCAGCAGATGGCGGCGGTCTTCGGTCAGTTCGGCCGACAGCGTGCCCGGCGTCAGGGTGATGATGCTGGCCAGCGCGGTGATGCCGTGGATGTTCTGCAGGTCCAGCGGCACCCAGATGAAGCCCGGCGTCAGCGAGCGCTCGGGGCCCAGGATGCGGCGCGCGACTTCGATGTTGGACAGCAGCATGTCCCACAGCACGCGGCGACCGAGCACCAGCACCGTCCACAGCCGGCCGAAGTGCGCGCGCTCGGGCTGCAGCAGGCCGGCCAACAGCGGCAGCAGCAGCGCCATCACCGCGGCCAGTGCGAGCTGGCCCGGGCTGAAGTCGCCCACCAGCAGCAGCCACAGCACGAACACGGCCACGCTCAAGGGCGGCGATGGCAGCAGGCGCTTCATGGCGAGGGCTCCCGGATCTGCGGCGTGCGGTCACGCGCGGCCTGCATGTACACGGCCGGCTCCAGCAGCTGCTGGGCGGCGGCCTGCGCATAACGCACCACCGGCGTGCCCCACAGCGTCAGGGCAATGCCGTAGGCCAGCAGCAGCCCGGCGCCGGCCCACTGCGCGCGCAGCGGCGGCGAGGGCGGGCGGACCTCCTCCGGCCATGGCTCGGCACGCCAGAACACCTGGCTGCCGGTCCGGGCCAGTGCCACCAGCGTCAGCAGGCTGGTCAGCAGCACGGCGCCCCACACCCACCACCGGTACCCGTCCGGCACGGCATCCAGCAGCAGGGCCTTGCCGATGAACCCCGACAGCGGCGGCAGGCCCGCCACCGAGACCGCGCCGATGCCGAACAACACCCCGAGCGGCGCATTGCGGCGCAGCGGCCCCGCGTAGTCCAGCGCATCGCCGGCCCGCCCCCGCTGGCCGCGGATCAGGTCCATGACCAGGAACAGCCCGGCGGTGACGAAGGTGCTGTGCATCAGGTAGTACAGGCCGGCGCCGATCGTGGCGGGCGTGCCCAGCGCGAAGGCCACGAACAGCGTGGCCGCCGACGCGATCACCAGGTACGCCACCAGCATGCGCAGCGTCGAGGCCGCCAGCGCGCCGAGCGTGGCCAACAGCAGCGTCAGCAGCCCGGTCCAGAACAGCCATGGCCACGCCCAGCCGGCGAGTTCGCCCGGGCCGTCGCCGAACACCAGCGTGTACACGCGCAGCACCGAATACACACCGACCTTGGTCATGATCGCGAACAGCGCCGCCACCGCGGCCGGCGCGCGCGCGTAGGCGTTGGGCAGCCACAGGTACAGCGGCAGCAGCGCGGCCTTGGCGCAGAACACGACCAGCAGCAGCCCGGACGCCGCGCGCACCAGCGCGACGTCGCCGGGCGCCAGCGCGGCCACCCGCGCGCCCATTTCGGCCATGTTGAGCGAGCCCAGCAGGCCGTACAGCAGGCCGAGCGCGATCAGGAACAGCGTCGACGCGGTGATGTTGAACACCACGTAGTGCAGGCCCGCCCGCATCCGCGGCCCGCGCCCGCCGCTGAGCAGCAGGCCGTAGGAGGCGATCAGCATCACCTCGAAGAACACGAACAGGTTGAACAGGTCGCCGGTGAGGAACGCACCGTTAAGGCCGGCCAGCTGCAGCTGGAACAGGCCATGGAAGTGGCGCGCGCGGCGGTCCCAGCCCGCACCGGCATACAGCAGGCACGCCGCCGCCAGCAGGGCGGTGGTCAGCACCAGCCCCGCGCTGAGCCGGTCGGCCACCAGCGCGATGCCCAGGCGCGCGGGCCAGTCGCCCAGCAGGTAGAAGGTGATCGCACCGGTGTCGGCCCGGGCGACCAGCGCCATGACCGCCAGCAGCAGGGCCGCCAGGCCCGTCCAGCCGATGGCCCGCTGCAACCCGATGCCGCGGCGTTCGAACATCAGCGCAACCGCGCCGAACAGCAGCGGCAACAGGATCGGCAGCACCGGCAGGTGCGCGGACAACGCTTCCAGCATCAGGGCATCCCCTCGCCGCCGGCATCGACGTGGTCATCGCCGTTGTCGGCGCGGCTGCGCATCGCCACCACGATCGTCACCGCCGTCATGGCGAACGCAATCACGATGGCGGTCAGCACCAGCGCCTGCGGCAGCGGGTCGGTGTAGTTCGCCAGCGTCGTGTCCAGGCCCGGTCTGACCACCGGCGGCTTGCCGACCACCAGGCGGCCGGCCGAGAAGATCAGCAGGTTGGTCGCGTACGACAGCAGCGTCAGGCCGAGGATCATGTCGAAGCTGCGCGAACGCAGCAGCAGGTAGACGCCGGCGGCCGTCAGTGCGCCGATGACGAGGGCGAGCGCGAGTTCCACTAGGCGAGTCCTCGGCGCGTGGGCGTGCCGGGGGCCTGCCGCCGTCCGGACGGCGCGTTGCGCATTGCGGCTCCCGCAGCCCTCCCGAACCCCGACATCACCGCTGCGCGTTGATGTCGCCCCCTTGACTCGAGGGGGCTGAAAGCCGGATGACGTTGCAGGGCAGGCCGTCGCATCACGACGCCTCCGCCCTGGCTGGCACCGCCACGGCGCGTTTTCGGGCCTTCGGCGGCTTGACCGTGCCCATCATCGACAGGATCAGCATCGCGCCGCCGAACACCACCAGGTACACGCCGATATCGAAGCCCATCGCGCTGGCCAATGGCACCTCACCGATCAGCGGCAGGCGCGGCTCGGCGTGGCCGCTGGTCAGGAAGGGCAGGCCGTACAGCACCATCGGCGCGATGCCGGTGAGCAGCGCGATGATCAGGCCGATGCCGATCCATCGCGTGTAGTCGAAGCCCATGCGCGATTCCACGTGCCGGCTGCCCAGCAGCACGTACTGCAGCAGCAGCGGGATCGCCAGCACCAGGCCCGCGATGAAGCCGCCGCCGGGCTGGTTATGCCCGCGCAGGAACAGGTAGGCCGACACCGCCAGCGCGAAGGGGAACAACAGGTGGCTGAGGTTCGCGGGCATCGGCAGGCGGTCGGGTTCGCCGGGGATGACCTCCGTTGCGGCGATGCGCGCACGCCGCAACAGGGCATGCACGACCAGGCCGGCGATGCCGAACACGGTGATCTCGCCAAGCGTGTCGAAACCGCGGAAGTCCACCAGGATCACGTTGACCACGTTGCTGCCGTAGCCCTCGGGCAGCGAGCGCGCCAGCAGCTCACCGGCGATGGTGTCGGCCGGGCGCGTCATCATCGCGTAGGCCAGCCCGCCAATGCCGGTGCCCGCGACCAGTGCGATGGCGGCATCGCGCCAGCGCCGCGCGCGGGTGTTGGACTTCAAAGACTCCTGCGGCAGGTAGTTCAGCGCCAGCAGCATCAGCGCGACGGTGACCATCTCCACCAGCAGCTGCGTCAGCGCCAGGTCCGGCGCCGACAGGAACACGAACACCACGCTGACGCCGAGCCCCACCGCGCCGACGACGATCAGCGCCACCAGCCGTTGCCGGTGCAGCGCGACCGTCGCGGCGGTGGCCGCCAGCAGCAGCACGCACAGCGCCCAGCCGATCGGCGGCATCGGTTGGCCGGCACCGGCCTGTACCGACGCCAGCAGGGCGGGCACCGCGGGCACCAGGCCGAGCGCGACGACGGCCACCACCACCCACCACAGCGAGCGCTGCAGGCTGCCGTTGGTGACCTTGAACGTGAAGCGACGGGCCACGCCCAGCACCGCGCGCGTGTTGATGCGGAACAGGTGCCGGCCGAACGCGCGGCGCGCGATGGCGTGGACGTTGAACAGCCGCCGCAGCCCGAAGTACAGGACCACGCCGCCGACGATACCGCCCAGGCTCATCAGCAGCGGCAGGTTGAAGCCGTGCCACAGCGCCAGGCTGTATTCGGGCAGGTCCGCGCCCAGCACGCCGCGCGCGGCCGCTTCCAGCGCGGGGGCGATGGTCCACGCCGGTGCGATGCCCACCGCCAGGCACACGACCACCAGGATGCCGACCGGCGCACGCATGAAGCGCGGCGGCTCGTGGACCTCGCGGTCCACCGCGCGCGGGCCGTCGCCGAAGAAGGTGTCGTGCACGAACCGCAGGCTGTAGGCCACGCCCAGGATGCCGGCCAGGAACGCCGCCACCGTCACCACGACGCGCATCGTGTCGCTGGGCACTTCCAGCGCCTGCGCGAAGAACATCTCCTTGGACAGGAAGCCGTTGAGCAGCGGGATGCCCGCCATCGCCAGCGTGGCGATGATCGCCAGTGCGCTGGTGATCGGCAGCAGCCCGCGCAGGTTGCCGAGCCGGCGCATGTCGCGGGTGCCGGTCTCGTGGTCGATGATGCCCGCGGCCATGAACAGCGACGCCTTGAACGTGGCGTGGTTGAGGATGTGGAACAGGCCCGCCACCACCGCCAGCGGCGTGGACAACCCGAACAGCAGCGTGATCAGGCCCAGGTGCGAGATCGTCGAATACGCCAGCAGGCCCTTGAGGTCGTGCTGGAAGATCGCGTTCCACGCACCCACCAGCAGGGTCGCTGCACCGACGCTGCTGACCACGTAGAAGAACATTTCCGTGCCGGCCAACGCCGGGTGCAGCCGCGCCAGCAGGAACACGCCGGCCTTCACCATCGTCGCCGAATGCAGGTAGGCCGACACCGGCGTGGGCGCGGCCATCGCGTGCGGCAGCCAGAAGTGGAACGGGAACTGCGCGCTCTTGGTGAAGATGCCCGCCAGCACCAGCGCCAGGATGGCCGGGTAGGTGGGCGCGGCCTGGATGGCCTCGCGCGCGGCGAACACCGCGTCCAGCTCGTAGCTGCCCACCACTTGGCCGATCAGGATCACGCCGCCCAGCAGGGCCAGGCCGCCGGCGCCGGTGATGGTCAGCGCCATGCGCGCGCCCTCGCGGGCCTCGCGGTCGTGCGACCAGTAGCCAATCAGCAGGAACGAGCTGATCGAGGTCAGCTCCCAGAACACCGCCAGCAGCAGCAGGTTGCCGGCCAGCACCATGCCGAGCATCGCGCCCATGAACAGCAGCAGGTAGGCGAAGAACTTCGGCGCGTCCTCGCGCGCATCCAGGTAGTAGCGCGCGTACATCACCACCAGCGCGCCGATGGCCAGCACCATCGTCGCGAACATCCACGCCAGCCCGTCCAGCCGCAGCGAGAACGCCAGGCCCAACGGCTCGATCCACGGATGGCTGACCTGCGGCACCTCGCCGCCGAGCACGGCGGGCGTCAATGCGACCAGGATCGCCAGGCCCGCCAGCGGTGCCGCACCTGCCAGCCACGCCGTCATCCGCCGCGAGACATTGCGCGCAAGCAACACCCAGATGGCCATGAGAAACGGCAGGGCTAGCAGGAGTTCGAGCATCACGCTCCCAAGGCGTTGCGCGGCGTGCGCGCGGGTGGGGACCGGTCGTGCGGCGGGTTCGACACGCCGGCGCGGGACGCGCACCGGCGTGGAAAGCCCCCGGATTCTAACCGAAGCGACCGGCCATCCCGTGCGCTGCCAAGGCTTGCGTATGCTTGCTGCATCAACGGATGCGGCGGCATGGCAGGCATGACACTTATTAATACGATCCGGCGTCCGGGCCGGTCCGGCGACCGCGATGGCGGCGTCGTCCGCGTGCGGCATCGCGCCCGATGCGCGCGCTGATATTCGGCGCCAGTGGACAGATCGGCGTGCCGCTGGTGGCGCGCCTGCACGACGCCGGCTGGACGCTGGACGCGGTGTCGCGTTCGGCGCGCGGGCCCTCGCCCGGCGTCACCTGGCACCGCGGTTCGCTCGACGCCATGCCGGCCAGTGCGCCCCCTGCATTCGACGCGATCGTCAGTTGCGGGCCGTTGGACCGGTTCGCGCGCTGGTACCGGAGTGCCGCCGTCGAGTGCACGCGCGTGGTGGCGTTCGGCTCCACCAGCGCCGCCGTCAAGCACGCCTCACCCGATGACGCCGAGCGCGACGTGGCCGAACGGCTGGCATCGGCCGAAACATCGCTGTTGGAGACCGCGGCCGCGCGCGGCGCCGCCGCCACCGTGTTGCGCCCGACTCTGGTCTACGGCGCCGGACGCGATGCCACGTTGACCCGCATCGCCGCCCTGGCGCGGCGCGCGGGCGTGTTCCCGCTGCCGCGCGGCGCCACCGGGCAGCGCCAGCCGGTGCACGTGGACGACCTGGCCGACGCCGCGTTCGCGTGCCTGGCGCGAGGGGCCGGAGCCGGCGAGCGCTACGACCTGCCCGGTGGCGAAACACTGGCGTACCGGGAGATGGTCGCGCGCGTGCTGGCCTGCCTGCAGCCACCGGCGCGGCTGGTCGAACTGCCGCCGCCGGTGTTCGCGCTGGCCCTGCGTGGCGCCGCGCTGATCGGGGCGGGGCGCGGCCTGGGCGATGCGGCGGTGGCGCGGATGCGCGACGACCTGGTGTTCGATGCCGGCCCCGCCGCGCGCGACCTGGGCTATTCGCCCCGCGCGTTCCGACCGCTGCCCGCGATGTTCGAGCCACCGCGCTGACGCCTGCCCGTCCTCCCCGATGGGGCGATGGGCGCTACAGCACCTCTTTCGGCGGCAACTCGCGCGACTTGGTGATTGCACGCAGCGCGATCATCAGCACGCCGCCCAGCACCATCGCGCCGCCGACCCACATCGCCGGGCCCGGGCGGTCGCCCCACACCACGATGCCCAGCACGACGGCCAGCACCGGGGTCAGCAACAGCCACGGCATCAGCTGCGACACCGGGTGGCGCTGCACCAGCACGTAGTAGAGGCCGTGGCCGAGCAGCGAGGAAATAAAGGCGGCGTACGCCACGCCCAGCCAGCCCACCCAGCTCACCGCGCCCAGCCGCGCCACGCTGCCCGGCTCCAGCCACAGGCTCAGGCCCAGCAGCGGCAGCACGCTGATCAGCGCGGTCCAGCCCTGCTGGCTGAAGACGTCCAGCCCGCGCAGCCGCTTCATCAGCACCGTGCCCAGCGCCAGGGACGCCGCCGACACCAGCATCAGCGCCAGCGCATCCGGCCGACGGAACACCAGCGGGTCCAGCCCCAGCACCAGCACGCCGGCGAAGCTCACGCCGATCGCCAGGCCGGTGCGCCAGCCGAAGCGGTCGTCCAGCAGCCACCACGCCAGCAGCGCGGTCATCGGCACGTAGCTCTGCATGACGATGGCCGGGGAGGTGAGGTTGCCGGCGAGCTTCAGTGCCAGGAAGCTCAGCCCGAAATGCGCCACGCCCACGCACAGGCAGACCGCCACCAGCCGCGGCCACTGCCCGGGTGCCGGACGCTTGAGCACGAACACCAGCGGCAGGGCCAGCAGCGCGAAGCGCAGCGCGGTGAACAGGAACGGCGGGATCTCGCGCAGCGCCAGCGCGGAGGTCAGGAAGTTGAAGGCCCACGCCACGCAGATCAGCAGGACCAGGGCGATATCGCGTGGCGGCATGGAGCAGGATCCGGCGTGGACGGGAACGCCGGACCTTACACGGCCCCGGCCGGATGCGCGTTGCCGTGCGTGCCGGCTTCGCGCGTCGGGTGCGGCGTCGCCGTCAGTACGTCCAGCCCAGCCGCCGGTAGAGCTTGACCAGCACCCACGCCGGCCCGATCAGCAGGTAGGTCAGGTCGGTCAGGAAGCTCGGCTTGCGGCCCTCGATCTTGTGGCCGATGAACTGCGCGATCCACGCCACCACGAACACAACGATCGCCAGCGTCAGCAGTGGCATGCGACCCAGCGTGGCGAACAGCACGTTGGTCAGCAGCCCCAGCAGTGCGAACACCGCGGCCATGCCCAGCCCCAGCCGGCGCGAGGCGCGGTAGTAGAAGAGGAACGCGCCGAACATCGCCAGCCCGGCCCAGAAGCCGTCGCGGAACAGCGTGCCGGGCGAGGGGATGCACCACAGCAGCGCGATCACGCTCCACAGGATCGCCGGCACCGCGACCACGTGGATGGCCTGGTTGGTGGGGTCGCGGTGGTCGCCGGAGTAACTGGCGAACCAGCGGTCGATGGGGCGGGCAGCGACGTCCATGGCGGTCTCCGGCGGGCGGTGGCGGGAGTATGGCAAGGGCGCGGGGCCGGCGCATGGCCCGCCGCGGTCGCTTCCACGCGACCGTTGCAGGAGCGACGTAAGTTGCGACCGCCATCGGCCCGTCGCGTCGCAATCCCACTGGCGGGTCGCGACTTACGTCGCGCCTACAGAGGCGGCCGCACGGCATCGCGGCTGACGTCGCTCCTGCAACAGCCGTGCGCTGCTCCGGGGGCTTCCTGCAGGAGCGCCTTCAGGCGCGATCCGCAACGTGTTCGCCCGCGAAGACCGGGTCGGCCGGCAGACGCCGCCTCAATCGATCCGGATACCCGCCAGCCGCTCCAGTGCTTCGGCGTACTTCGCGCGCGTGCGCTCGATCACCTCCGGCGGCAGGCGCGGGCCGGGCGCGGTCTTGTCCCAGTCCAGCGTCTCCAGGTAGTCGCGCACGAACTGCTTGTCGAAGCTGGGCGGACTGGTGCCGACCTCGTACTCGTCCGCCGGCCAGTACCGCGACGAGTCCGGGGTGAGCATCTCGTCCATCACGTACAGGCGGCCGTCGGCGTCGGTGCCGAACTCGAACTTGGTGTCGGCCAGCAGGATCCCGCGTTCGGCGGCGAAGTCGGCGGCATAGCGGTACAGGCGCAGCGTGGCGTCGCGCACGGCTTCGGCCAGCTCGGCGCCGCACAGCCGCACCGCGGTGTCGAAGTCGATGTTCTCGTCGTGGTCGCCGACGGCGGCCTTGGTCGACGGGGTGAAGATCGGCTCCTGGAGCTTCTGCGCCTGCTGCAGGCCGTCGGGCAGGGCGATGCCGCTGATGCGGCCGGTGCGCTGGTAGTCCTTCCAGCCACTGCCGATCACGTAGCCGCGCGCGATGCATTCGATCGGCACCGGCTTGAGGCGGCGCGTGACCACCGCGCGCCTGGCATACAGCGACGCGTCCACGCCGGCCGGCAACACCGACGCGACATCGATGCCGGTCAGGTGGTTGGGCACGATGTGGCCCGTCCGGTCGAACCAGAAATTGCTGATCTGGCAGAGCATCTCGCCCTTGCCGGGGATCGGGTCGGGCAGCACCACGTCGAAGGCACTCAGCCGGTCGGTGGCGACCATCAGCAGGCAGTCGCCGAAGCCGGCGTCGGCCGGCAGCGCGCCGGCCGGCAGGTCGAACACATCGCGCACCTTGCCGCGGTGGCGCAGGTGCAGACCGGGCAGGTCGGATTCCAGCAGGTAGGGTCGGTGCAAGGTCGTGGACAACGTGTAGCCCCCAGGTGGCGCAGGCCCCGTCGGCGGCAGCGCATCGCGCGCCCGCGCGACGGGGCCGGGCAGTGTACGCCGGTCGGCGGCCGGGTGCAGGTACACTCGCGCCCCGTCGCGCGGCCCCTTCCCGCCGCGCCCTCGACCGCCTTCCCGGAGCCCCGCGGCATGAAACGCTGGTACGGAAAACTGCTGGGTGCACTGGCCGGCGCGGCCCTGTTCCGCGTCAACCCGCTGCTGGGCGCGTTGATCGGCCTCCTGATAGGCCATGCCTTCGATACCGACTGGTTCAAGCTGCGCCGCGACAACCCCTACGCGCAACTGGGGCTGACGTCCGACGCCAGCGACGCCGAGGTCGACCAGGCCTACCGCCGCCTGATCGCCCAGTACCACCCCGACCGCGTCGCCGGTGCCGCGCCCGAACTGCGCCGCCAGGCCGAGACCAAGGCGCGCGAGATCAACGGCGCCTACGACCGCATCAAGGCCCTGCGCAAGGGGACCTGAGCCCCTCGCGCAGGGCCGCGCCGGTCAGAACCGGTAGGTGGCGGTCAGCCGCAGGCTGTCCAGGTCGAAGCCGGTGTCGCTGCGGCGCATGTCCGTGCCGTCGGCGTTGACCAGGATGAACGGGTTGGTGGCCGGCGCCGGGCCCCCGGCACGCACGCGGTACTCGTCGTCGTCCAGGTTGGTGCGCAGGTACTCGATGCCCAGCGCGAAGTTCGGATTGAACTTGCGCTCGTAGCCGATGCCGTACTGGGTGCCGTCGGCATCGCTGTCGCCGTTGGTGGTGAAGGTGTTGACGCCGTTGCTGGTCTGGAAGCTGTTTTCGATGTCGGCCTGCGCATAGCCGGCGGTGACGTAGACCAGGTTGTCGGCGTAGCTGCCGCCGCCGAACGCCAGGCCCAGCCGGCCGCGGATGGCCGCCATCGTGTCGACCTTGCGCAGCATGGTGTAGCTCGCCGGCGTGGTGCTGAAGGCGGTCACCGCGTCGCGCGCGTCGTTCCAGCCGTAGTCGCCGACGATGCCGAACACGACATCGCCCATCTGCCAGTCGTAGCCCAGCCGCAGGCCCCATTCGGCGCCACCGTTGTTGCCGTTGCATCCGGCATCGGGGGTGGGGCCGCGCGCCACGCCATTGCAGACGCCGGGCGAAAACGCATCCGCGCCCGCACCGGTGCGCACGGTGTCGTCGTACGTGCCGTCCAGGTCGGTGTCGAACAGGAAGCGGTCGTTGCCGTCATCCGGGTCGAACACACCACCGGCGTAGCCGCCGACGTAGCCGCCGGTCCAGGTGGAGTCGTACTGCGCCGATTGCGCGAAGGCCGGCGCGGTGGCCAGTGCGAGTGAAGCCAACAGCAGGGAACGGGGACGGTTCATTCGGTACTCCTTGTTTTGGGGGGCGGCGGCGCCGACGCAGTGCCCGGTGCCGCCAACGCAGTCGACCGCGTCCCGTGCATGCACGCATGGCATGCGTGTCATCGGGGGATCGGACACGGACCTGCTGCGGTACGGGCATCGTGCACAGCCGGATGCAGCCAGCCCTGACGTGCCCCTCACCTTGCTGAGCGGCGACGCGACGCGCATCACGCTTTCGTCGCCGGCCGCCGACGGCGACAATGGGCGCCTGCCTTCCGCGAGCGCCGCCATGCAACCCACCGTCATCGCCCCCTCCATCCTTTCGGCCAACTTCGCCCGCCTCGGCGAAGAGGTCGACGCCGTCCTGGCCGCGGGTGCGGACTGGGTGCATTTCGACGTGATGGACAACCACTACGTGCCCAACCTCACCATCGGTCCGATGGTCTGCGAGGCGCTGCGCAAGCACGGCGTCACCGCGCCGATCGACGTGCACCTGATGGTGGAGCCGGTCGACCGCATCGTCCCGGACTTCGCCAAGGCCGGCGCGTCCGTCATCAGCTTCCACCCCGAGGCCAGCGCGCACGTGCACCGCACCGTGCAGCTGATCAGGTCGCACGGCTGCCAGGCCGGGCTGGTGCTGAACCCGGCCACGCCGGTCGAGGTGCTGGAGTGGGTCCTGGACGAGCTGGACCTGGTGCTGCTGATGTCGGTCAACCCGGGCTTCGGCGGGCAGTCGTTCATCCCCTCGGCGCTGGACAAGCTGCGCCGGGTGCGCGAAATGATCGACCGCAGCGGCAGGGCGATCCGGCTGGAGATCGATGGCGGGGTGAAGGCCGACAACATCTCCGAGATCGCGGCGGCCGGCGCGGACACCTTCGTCGCCGGCTCGGCGATCTTCAATGCCGACGACTACCAGGACGTGATCGGGCGGATGAAGTCGGCCGTTGCCGGCGTGCGCTGAGCACGCGTCCGCACGTGGAAAGGCCGATGCCGTCGCCGGCACCGGTCTGGAAGATTGGAGGCGATCCTGCCTCCGCCCGTCGTCCCTGGGAATGGACTCCCATGCTCCGCGCGTCCGATGACCGCGTGATGACACCGGCGTGTCGCGCGCGTGTCGCCGCACGGCCGCGAAGGGAGGGGTTTCACTTCCGCTTGGCGCGGCGTTGCTAGCCTGCCCCACCGCCCCCGCACGCGCGCCCCATGCCTGCCTCCTACTGGTGCCTGATCCTCAACGGCAAGTCCGCCGGCGACGAGCCGCTGCGCGAGGCCGTGCTCGACCTGCGCCGCAACGGCATCCGCATCGACGTGCGGGTCACGTGGGAGGGCGGCGACGCCGCCCGTCATGTCGAAGAGGCCCTCGCCAACCGGGTCGACACGGTGATCGCTGCCGGCGGCGACGGCACGCTGAGCGAGGTGGCGACCGCGCTGGCCGGCCAGGACGCGGATGCCGGCGCGTTGCCCGCGCTGGCGCTGGTGCCAATGGGGACGGCCAACGATTTCGCCACCGCGGCTGACGTGCCGCTGGACCCGGTCGAGGCCCTCGACCTCATCCGCCGCACCGCCGCCCAACCGATCGACCTGCTGTGCATCGACACCGACGGCAGCCGCCACTGGTGCGCCAACCTCGCCAGCGGCGGTTTCGGCACGCAGGTGACGGTGGAGACCGACGAGGGCCTGAAGAAGATGCTCGGCGGGCTGGCCTACCTCATCACCGGCATCGCCAAGCTGGGGCGGATCGAGCCCATCGCCGCGCGCGTGTCGGGTCCGGAATTCGACTGGGAGGGCGGCTTCATCGCGCTGGGCATCGGCAACGGGCGCCAGGCCGGCGGCGGGCAGGTGCTGTGCCCGGACGCCGTGATCGACGACGACCTGCTGGACCTCACCATCGTCCCGGAGCTGGAAGGCGAGGTGGGCGCCACCGTCGGCGCGCTGCTGACCGAGGGCAAGCAGGGCGCGCTCGACCGCGTCGCCGTGCGCCGGCAGTTGCCGTGGGTGGCGATCGAAGGCGCCGAGCCGTTCGTGCTGAACCTCGACGGCGAGCCGGTGGAAGCGCGCGGCTTCCGCATCGACTGCGTCGCCTCGCGCCTGCGCATGCACCTGCCGCCGGGCTGCCCGTTGCTGCGTACGCCCGGCAATCCGCTGCCGCTGGGGGCGGGCGAGGCGCCCGGGCCGGAGCCGGACGGCGCGCCCGCGCCGGCGCCCGGCATGCTTCCGGCATAGGCCTGCATCCGCGCGGCGAAGCGGCTAAAGTAGCGCCCCATGAACCTCCGGGCGACCCTTCATTCCTGCGGTGCCGACACAGGTTGGCGATGGTGGCCGATGCCCGCCGCCGTCCACGCCCCGTCGCATTCCCAGGAAGTGCCGCATGCCGTCGCCCCACACGCTCACCGCCGAGCAGTTCCAGCAGCAGGCCGCTGAAGGCCACACCCGCATCCCGGTCGTCCGCGAGGTCTTCTCCGACCTCGACACCCCGCTCTCGGTCTACCTGAAGCTGGCCGACGGCCCGCACACCTACCTGTTCGAATCCGTCGAGGGCGGCGAGCGCTTCGGCCGCTACTCGATCATCGGCCTGCCGGCCAAGCGCGTGTACGCCTTCGCCGGCCACACGCTGGTGGTCAGCGAGCACGGCGAGCTGGTGAACGCGCGTGAGGTCGCCGACCCGTTCGCCGAGGTCGAGCGCCTGCGCGCCGCGCACAGCGTGCCGAAAATCGACGGGTTGCCCGGCTTCACCGGCGGGCTGGTGGGCTGGTTCGGCTTCGAGTGCATCGGCTACATCGAGCCACGCCTGGCCGGCCCGGGGCCCGATGGCGAGCCCAAGCCGGACGAACTCGGCACCCCCGAGATCCTGCTGATGCTCAGCGAGGAAGTCGCGGTGTTCGACAACCTCAAGGGCCGCCTGTACCTGATCGTCCACGCCGACCCGTCCGAGCCGCAGGCATTCGCGCGGGCCAACCGCCGGCTGGACCAGCTGGTGCACCGGCTGCGTACCGGCGGCGCGGCCTATCCCGACACCCTGGACGGCGCGGTGCTGGACGAGTCGCACTTCGTCTCCGGTTTCACCCGCGAAGGTTTCATTGACGCGGTCGAGAAATCCAAGGACTACATCCGCGCCGGCGACGTGTTCCAGGTCGTGCTCAGCCAGCGCCTGAGCGTGCCGTTCAAAGCCCGGCCGGTGGACGTCTACCGCGCCCTGCGCGCACTCAACCCGTCGCCGTACATGTACTTCCTGGACGTCGGCGAGATGCAGGTGGTCGGCTCTTCGCCCGAGATCCTGGTGCGGCTGGAAGGCATGGGCACCGACGCCCCGACCGTCACCGTGCGGCCCATCGCCGGCACCCGGCCGCGCGGCGAGACGCCGGAGGCCGATGCCGCGCTGGAAGCCGAACTGCTGGCCGATCCCAAGGAGCGCGCCGAGCACCTGATGCTGATCGACCTGGGCCGCAACGACGTCGGCCGCGTCAGCGAGGCGGGCACGGTGCAGGTCGGCGAGCAGTTCGTGATCGAGCGCTACAGCCACGTCATGCACATCGTCAGCGAGGTCACCGGCACGCTGAAGGCCGGCATGAGCTACGCGGACGTGCTGCGCGCCACGTTCCCGGCCGGCACCGTCAGCGGCGCGCCCAAGATCCGCGCGCTGGAGGTCATCCGCGAGCTGGAACCGATCAGGCGCAACGTCTATGCCGGCAGCATCGGCTACATCGGCTGGCACGGCGATGCCGACACCGCCATCGCCATCCGCACCGCCGTCATCCAGGACGGCCGCCTGCACGTGCAGGCCGGCGCCGGCATCGTCTACGACTCCGACCCGGAGAAGGAGTGGGACGAAACCATGAACAAGGGACGCGCGCTGTTCCGCGCGGTGGCCGAAGCGGCGAGGGGTTTGTGACGTGCTGTTGATGATCGACAACTACGACAGCTTCACCTTCAACCTCGTGCAGTACCTGCAGGTGCTGGGTGCCGAGGTCGAGGTGGTGCGCAACGATGCGCTGTCGGTGGCACAGATCCAGGCCATGGCGCCGGAGCGCATCGTGATCTCGCCCGGCCCATGCACGCCCAACGAGGCCGGCGTATCGGTGGACGTGATCCGCGAGCTGGGTGCCAGCACCCCGATCCTGGGCGTGTGCCTGGGCCACCAGAGCCTGGGGCAGGCGTTCGGCGGCGACGTGGTGCGGGCCAAGTCGATCATGCACGGCAAGACCTCGCGCATCCGCCACGAAGGCCGTGGCGTGTTCGCCGGGTTGCCCGACCGCTACGAGGCGACGCGCTACCACTCGCTGGTGGTGGCGCGCGATACGCTGCCCGGGTGCCTGGAGATCACGGCATGGACCGAGGACGACGCCGGCGGCTTCGATGAAATCATGGGCCTGCGCCATCGCGAATTCCCGCTGGAAGGCGTGCAGTTCCACCCCGAATCCATCCTCACCGAACACGGCCACGCGCTGCTGAAGAACTTCCTGGAGCGTTGAGTCATTCCTTTGTAGGAGCGGCTTCAGCCGCGATCCTTTGATCTTGATACTGCTGTTTTGTAGGAGCGACGTAAGTCGCGATCACGCCAGCCGGAAGGGACGCAGTCTCCGATTTTCGGTCGCGACTCACGTCGCTCCTACAGGTGGATGTGAAGCCAACAGGCATCGCGGCTGAAGCCGCTCCTACAGGCACGGAAGCCTCTACTCCGCAACGCGCCATTGCCATCCGCATACCGGAATACACCATGCCCTTCACCCCCCAAGAAGCCCTCCAGCGCCTGATCGAGCACCGCGAGATCTTCCACGACGAGATGATGGACCTGATGCGGATGATCATCCGCGGCCAGATCTCGCCGCCGCTGACGGCGGCCATCCTCACCGGCCTGCGGGTCAAGAAGGAGACCATCGGCGAGATCGCCGGCGCGGCCACGGTGCTGCGCGAGTTCTCGCGCCCCGTGGAGGTCGCCGACCGCCGCCACCTGGTCGACATCGTCGGCACCGGCGGTGACGGCGCGCACACCTTCAACATCTCCACCGCCAGCATGTTCGTGATCGCCGCGGCCGGCGCCAAGGTCGCCAAGCACGGCAACCGCAGCGTGTCGTCCAAGTCCGGCAGCGCCGACGTATTGGAAGTGCTGGGTGCGGCGATCGACCTGCAGCCCGAACAGGTGTCGAAGTGCATCGCGCGCACCGGCATCGGCTTCATGTTCGCGCCGGTGCACCACCCGGCGATGAAGGCGGTGGCACCGATCCGCGGCGAGATGGGCGTGCGCACGATCTTCAACATCCTCGGGCCGCTGACCAACCCCGCCGACGCGCCGGCGATCCTGATGGGCGTCTTCCACCCCGACCTGGTCGGCATCCAGGTGCGCGTGCTGCAGGAGCTGGGCGCGCAGCGCGCGCTGGTGGTGTGGGGTCGCGACGGCATGGACGAGCTGTCGCTGGGGGCCGGCTCGCTGGTCGGTGAACTGCGCAACGGCGTGGTGCGCGAGTACGAGGTGCACCCGGAGGATTTCGGCATCGCCATGGCCGCCAGCCGCAACCTGCGCGTGGCCGATGCGCTGGAGTCGCGCACGATGGTGCTGCAGGCGCTGGACAACCAGCGCGGGCTGCCGCGCGAGATCGTGGTCTTCAACGCCGGCGCGGCGCTGTACGTGGCGGGCGTCGCCGACAGCATCAGCGACGGCATCGAACGCGCGCGGGCGGCCATCGCCGCGGGCCAGGCGCGCGAGAAGCTCGAACAGTTCGTGGCCGTGACGAAGGAGCTGGCGGCGGCATGAGCGGACCGTTCGCCACGTTGCCCCAGCCGCCGTACTACGCGGTGGTGTTCAGCTCGCAGCGCAACGCGCACGACGATGCCGGCTACGCGGACGCCGCGGCGCGCATGGTGGACTTGGCATCGCGCCAGCCCGGGTTCCTCGGGGTGGAGTCCAGCCGCGACGCGGACGGCTTCGGCATCACCGTGAGCTACTGGACCGACGAAGCCGCCATCCAGGCATGGAAGCGCCAGGCCGACCACGCGGCGACGCGCGCGTACGGCCGCACCCACTGGTACGACCATTTCGAGCTGCGCGTGGCACGCGTCGAACGTGCCTACGGAAAGGCGGCGCCATCGAACCCATGCCCACCATGACCTCCCTCGCGATGATGCGCGTCGAGCGCTTCGAAACCGCCCCGCGGCCTGCAGGCTGCGACCCGCGCATCACGACACCACCCCATTATCCGACCGGTACCGTATGAGCGACATCCTCACCACCATCCTGGCCCGCAAGCGCGAAGAGATCGACCAGCGCAGCCGCGTGCGCTCGCTGGACGACCTGCGCGCCCGCGTGGCTTCGCAACCGCCCACGCGCGGGTTCGCCGCGGCCATCGACCGCACGCTGGCCGCGGGCAATGCCGCGGTGATCGCCGAGGTCAAGAAAGCCAGCCCGTCCAAGGGCGTGATCCGTGCGGACTTCCATCCCGCCGATATCGCGCGCAGCTACGAAGCCGGCGGCGCGGCGTGCCTGTCGGTGCTGACGGACGTGGACTTCTTCCAGGGCAGCAACCTGTACCTGGCCGCGGCGCGCAACGCCTGTACCCTGCCGGTGATCCGCAAGGACTTCGTGATCGACCCGTACCAGGTGTACGAGGCGCGGATGATCGGTGCCGACGCGATCCTGCTGATCGTCGCGGCGCTGGAGGACGGGCCGATGATCGAGATGGCCAACCTGGCGCACGAGCTGGGCATGGACGTGCTGGTGGAAGTGCACGACATCGACGAGCTGGAGCGCGCGCTGCAGACCGACTGCCAGCTGATTGGCGTCAACAACCGCAACCTGCGCACGTTCGAGGTCTCGCTGGACACCACGCTGGAGCTCAAGGGCGCGGTGCCGCCGGACCGCACGCTGGTCACCGAGAGCGGCATCGCCTCGGCCGCCGATGTCGCGCGGATGCGCCAGGCCGGCGTCCACACGTTCCTGGTGGGCGAGTCGTTCATGCGCGAGCGCGACCCGGGCGCGGCGCTGGCCCGGATGTTCGGCGCGTAGGGCCGTGCGCCCATTCGCACGCGTTTCCACCGCCGCCCCGTTTCGTCACAATCGCCCCAACGCATCCCACCCGATCCCGCATGAGTGAAGCCGGCCCCCGATACCCCGCTGCCCGCGCCGGCGCGCCGCTGGTGGTGTTCGATTTCGACCACACGCTGTACGACGGCGACTCCGGCGGCCACCTGTTCAAGTGGCTGATCCTGCGGGCATGGTGGCGCCGCTTGCTGGCGCTGCTCATCGCACCTGTCGCCGGGCCGATGGTGGCGTTCCTGCCGACGCGGCGTCGCGGGATCTCGGCGTTCGTGTGGGTCGGGACCATCGGCTTCCACCGCCGTCGCGACATCGACGCGCTGATTGATCGCTACGTCGACACCCACACCGTGCAGATCCGCGGGCGCCTGCTGCCGATCGCACTGGACGTGCTGCACCGCCACCGGCAGGCCGGCGACCGGGTGGTGATCGCCACCGGCGCGCCGCCGGAGCTGGCGCGCGCGATCCTGGCATTCGTCGCGCACGAGGACGTGCCGGTGGTCGGCACGCAGGTCGGCCCGCGCCTGGGCGCGGTGATCGCCACGCGGCACTGCCACCACGAAATGAAGATGACGATGCTGCGCGAGGCCGGCTACACCGGGCCGATCGCCACCGCCTACACCGACAGCAGCGCGGACCTGCCGCTGTTGAAGGCGGCGCAGCGGCCCGTCGTCGTCAATCCGAAGGACGGCAGCGTGGCGATGTTCCAGCGCGTGCTGCCGGCGGGCACGCCGATCCTCAACTGGGGATGTCCCGGGCGCGCGGGCGAACCCGTCGCCATGCCGGCCGCAGCGCAGCAGCCGTAAGCACGCATCTGTAGAAGCGGCTTCAGCCGCGATGCTTCTTCACCCCCCTGTAGGAGCGACGTGAGTCGCGACTCTGAAGTCGGATGCTGCGTGGCAGTGCAACTGCCGCGGTCGAGACTTACGTCGCTTCTGCAATCGCTCGTGCAAAAACCCCGGGATGGCGGCTGAAGCCGCTCCTGCAAGAGCAGGGCGTCACTCAATCGCCCAGCAGTTTCACGAAGCGCTGCGAGTCGTCGCTGTACCCGCAGCCGCAGTAGAACGCGCGTGCTTCGGTGCGCTGCGCGCCGCTGGTGACTTCGATGCGGGCCGCGCCGGTGCGACGTGCGACGGCCTCGGCTTCGCGCAGCAGGCGGCGTCCGACGCCCTGGCGGTGGCAGGTCGGGTCGACCACCAGCGCGGTGATGCGCGCCAGGTCCGCGCCGTTGGCGATCATGTAGAGCGTATGCAGGGCGACCAGGCCGCAGACATGGCCGTCGCGCTCGGCCAGCAGCAGCTGCTGGCGCGGGTCGGAGAGCGCGACCAAGATGCGCTCGGCGGCCTCGTCACGCGTGCAGGGATACCCCAATGCCTCAAGCAATGGCGCCACGTCGGCGGCGTCGCCCAGGGCGGCCGTGCGGACGGTCGTCTGGGGCTGGCCATCGTCGAGGCTGGCCAGCCGTCCCATCAGCGGGTCCCGTACAGGACGACGGTCTTGCCGCGCGCGTGCAGCTTGCCGTCGGCTTCCAGCTTTTTGAGCACGCGGCCGGCCATCTCGCGCGAGCAGCCCACCAGGCGCGACAGCTCCTGGCGCGACACACGCAACTGGGTGCCGTCCGGGTGGCTCATCGCCTCGGGCTCCTTTGCCAGGTCGTGCAGGGCGCGGACGATGCGGTCGGTGACATCCAGGAACGCCAGGCGCCCGGCCTTGCGGCTGGTGTCGAGGAGGCGGCGGGAGATCTGCGAGCCGATCGCGTACAGCAGCTTGGGCGCGTCCATCGACAGCCGGCCCAGCAACAGGTCGTAGAAGCGTTCGTGCCCGATCTCGGCCAGCTCGCAGGCCGCTCGGGTGCGCAGGATGACCTCGCGCCGGTCGTTCTCGATGAACAGCCCCAGCTCGCCGACGAACTCCCCCGGGCCGAAGTACCCCAGCACCAGCTCACGCCCGTCGTCTTCCTCGGCAATGATGCTGACCGAGCCGGACACCACGTAGTACAGGGTGCTGGCCGGGTCGCCGGGGCGGAACACGTCGGTGCGCGACGGGTACCGGCGGCGATGGCTGTGCGCGAGGAACCGCTCGATGACCGACGTATCCGGCATCAACGGGCTGTGGGTGCGGCGTTGGGCAGTCAGGTGTGCAACCGAGGTGGCGGACATGGGCGGCAGGCTGGTGTGATCGGCCGAGCTTAGGCCCAAGCGACGTGCCGGGGCAAATGCTGACGCGAACGGGCGGGGTCGCGGGTCGGCCGCGGTTTCACCCCACCGGCCGAATGCCCCATAATTGCCGATTCCACTGCCAGATCCGGGACCCCCCACCGTGGTCAAACCGCTGCCGCGCCTCAGGTTGCAGGGCTTCAACAACCTCACCAAGGCCCTCTCGTTCAATATCTACGATGTCAGCTTCGCCGCCTCCGAAGAGGAGCGGCAGCGCTACATCGAGTACATCGACGAGGAATACAACGCCGACCGG
>CAMPJI010000036.1 GCA_946886865.1 uncultured Lysobacterales bacterium
GCCTGGCGCTGTTCCTGCCGCACGGCTACGAGGGCCAGGGCCCGGAGCACAGCTCTGCGCGCCTGGAGCGCTTCCTGCAACTGTGCGCGCTGGACAACATGATGGTGTGCGTGCCGACCACGCCGGCGCAGGCGTACCACATGATCCGCCGCCAGATGCACATGGCCACCCGCAAGCCGCTGGTGGTGATGACACCCAAGTCGCTGCTGCGCCACAAGCTGGCCGTGTCCTCCCTGGAAGAGTTGGCCGACGGCGGTTTCCAGACGCTGATCCCGGACACCACCGCAACCGCGAAGAAGGTCAAGCGCGTCGTGGTGTGCTCGGGCAAGGTCTACTACGACCTGCTGGAAGAGGCACAGAAGCAGGAGCTGGGCGATGTCGCCCTGGTGCGCGTCGAGCAGCTCTATCCGTTCCCGCGCGAGGCACTGAAGGCCGAGCTCAAGCGCCTGGGCACGGCCACCGACGTGGTGTGGTGCCAGGAAGAGCCACAGAACCAGGGCGCGTGGTACCAGATCCGCCACCACCTGACGCACTGCCTGCAGGGCAAGCAGTCGTTGCATTACGCCGGCCGGCTGCGTTCGCCCTCCCCGGCGGCAGGCCACTTCGCCGACCACGTCGCCGAGCAGACCAAGCTGGTGGCCGACGCGCTGGTCAACCCGCTGCAGGGCGAGGATTACGCCGAGTAACGCGCCGCGGCCGCGCACGACAGATTGAAACGCCCGGCGACGCCCGGGCAACGCCACCACCGTTCGGATCGACCCATTTCTAAGGACGTTTTCCCCATGAGCACCGAAATCAAAGTCCCGGTACTGCCCGAGTCCGTGTCGGACGCCACCATCGCCACCTGGCACAAGAAGCCCGGCGATGCGGTCAAGCGCGACGAGAACCTGGTCGACCTGGAAACCGACAAGGTGGTGCTGGAAGTGCCCTCGCCCGTCGATGGCGTGCTCAAGGAGATCAAGTTCGACAACGGCGCGACCGTGACCAGCGACCAGGTATTGGCCATCGTCGAGGCCGGCGCCGCCGCCTCCGGCGATGCCAAGGGCGATGCCGGCACCTCCAAGGACGAGGCCAAGCAGCAGGAAGCCGACACCAGGCCGGTGCAGCCCAAGGCCGAGGCTGCGAAGTCCGAAGCCGCCAAGCCGGCCGCGAAGTCCGACAAGGGTGACGAACTGCCTCCGGGCGCGCGCTTCACCGCCTCGAAGGAAGGCATCGACCCGAAGGACGTGGAAGGCACCGGCCGCCGCGGCGCGGTCACCAAGGAAGACATCGTCAATTACGCGCGCAGCGGCGGCGTCGGCAAGGCCGGTGGCGCCCGCCCCGAAGAGCGCGTGCCGATGACCCGCATGCGCGCGCGCATCGCCGAGCGCCTGATGGAGTCCAAGAACTCCACCGCCATGCTGACTTCGTTCAACGAGGTCAACCTGGGCAAGGTCATGGCCATGCGCAAGGAGCTGGGCGAGTCGTTCCAGAAGGAGCACGGCATCAAGCTCGGCTTCATGAGCTTCTTCGCCAAGGCGGCCGCCAACGCGCTGCTGAAGTACCCGCTGGTCAACGCCTCCGTCGACGGCAAGGACATCATCTACCACGGCTACGCCGACATCTCGATCGCGGTGTCGACCGACAAGGGCCTGGTCACGCCGGTGCTGCGCAACGTCGAGCGCATGGGCTTCGCCGATGTCGAGAAGGGCATCGACGGCTTCGCCAAGGCGGCGCGGGAAGGTGGGCTGAAGCTCGAAGACCTGCAGGGCGGCACCTTCACCATCACCAACGGCGGCACGTTCGGCTCGCTGATGTCCACGCCGATCATCAACCCGCCGCAGAGCGCGATCCTCGGCATGCACGCCATCAAGGAGCGCGCGATTGTCGAGAACGGCCAGGTCATCGCCGCGCCGATGATGTACATCGCGCTGAGCTACGACCACCGCATCATCGACGGTAAGGACGCGGTGCTCTTCCTGGTCGATATCAAGAACCAGCTCGAGAACCCGCACCGCATGCTGCTGGGCATGTAATGCCCGTCAAAGCCCCGCCATGCGCGGGGCTTTCCGCAACACGACAAGGATTACCGACATGAGCGATACGCAGAACTTCGACGTCGTCGTCATCGGCGCCGGCCCCGCGGGCTACCACGCCGCCATCCGTGCCGCGCAGCTGGGCCTCAAGACCGCGTGCATCGATGCCGGCCTGGGCAAGGACGGCAAGCCGGCCCTGGGCGGCACGTGCCTGCGCGTGGGCTGCATCCCGTCCAAGGCGCTGCTCGACTCCTCGCGCCAGTTCTGGAACATGGGCCACCTGTTCGGCGACCACGGCATCAGCTTCAAGGACGCCAAAATGGACGTCGGCCAGATGATCGGCCGCAAGGACAAGATCGTGAAGCAGTTCACCGGCGGCATCGCGATGCTGTTCAAGGCGAACAAGGTCACGGCGTTCTACGGCTTCGGCACGCTGCACAAGGGCAACGTGGTCAAGGTCAAGCAGCACGACGGCAGCGAGGTCGAGCTCAAAGGCACCAACGTCATCATCGCGGCCGGCTCGGATTCCATCGAGCTGCCGTTCGCCAAGTTCGACGGCGAGACGATCGTCGACAACGCCGGCGCGCTGGACTTCGAATCGGTGCCCAAGCGCCTGGGCGTGATCGGCGCCGGCGTGATCGGCCTGGAGCTGGGCAGCGTGTGGAAGCGCGTGGGCGCCGAGGTCACCATCCTCGAGGCACTGCCGGACTTCCTCGCCGCCGCCGACGCCGAGGTCGCGAAGACCGCCGCGAAGGAATTCAAGAAGCAGGGCCTGGACATCAAGCTCGGCGCCAAGGTGAGCAAGGCGGAGGTCAAGGGCAAGGGCAAGTCGAAGGAAGTCCACCTGACCTATACCGACAAGGACGGCGAACAGTCGATCGTGGTCGACCGGCTCCTGGTCGCCGTCGGCCGTAAGGCCGCCAGCAAGAACCTGCTGGTCGACGGCACGGGTGTGAAACTCGACGACCGCGGCCGCATCGAGGTCGACGAGCACTGCCACACCGGCGTGGATGGCGTGTGGGCGGTCGGCGACTGCGTGCGCGGCCCCATGCTGGCGCACAAGGGCTTCGAGGAAGGCATCGCGGTGGCCGAGCTGATCGCCGGCCTGCCCGGCCACGTCAACCTCGACACCGTGCCGTGGGTCATCTACACCGAGCCGGAGATCGCCTGGGTCGGCAAGACCGAACAGCAGCTCAAGGACGAAGGCGTGCCGTACAAGACCGGCAGCTTCCCGTTCGCCGCCGTGGGCCGCGCCGTTGCGATGGGCGAACCGGCGGGCTTCGTGAAGGTGATCGCGCACGAGGAAACCGATCGCGTGCTCGGCCTGCACCTGGTGGGCGTCGGCGTGTCCGAACTCGTCCACGAGGGCGTGCTGACGATGGAGTTCAACGGCTCGGCCGACGACCTCGCCCGCATCTGCCACGCCCACCCGACGCTGTCGGAGGCCATCCACGACGCCGCCATGGCCGTGGACAAGCGCGCGATCCACAAGGCGAATTGACGCCGTGGTGCCGGCTGGCGTCGTGACGATCGGGTCCCGACGCCGCGCCGCGCCCAACGGGCTGCACCGCCAACGATCACTGGACGCCGGGCCTCGCCCGGCGTCTTCGTTTCCGCCATTTCCGACATACGAAGCCACATGAAATCCATCTGCGTCTACTGCGGCTCCAATGCCGGCTCCCGGCCGGCCTATACCGAACGCGCGATGGCACTGGGGCATCGACTCGCGGCCGACGGCATCGCGCTGGTCTACGGCGGCGGCAATGTCGGCCTGATGGGCGTGGTCGCCGATGCGGCACTGGAGGCCGGTGGCGAGGTGATCGGCGTCATCCCCGAGCAACTGGTCGGGTGGGAAGTCGCCCACCGCGGTGTGACGCGCCTGGAGGTCGTTGCCAACATGCACGAGCGCAAGGCCCGCATGTTCGACATCGCTGACGGTTTCGTCGCCCTGCCCGGCGGTTTCGGCACGCTCGATGAGATGTTCGAGATGCTCACCTGGCGACAGCTGGGCATCGGCAACAAGCCGTGCGCGTTCCTCGACGTGGAAGGCTTCTACGCACCGCTGGTTTCGATGATGGACCGCATGGTGGCCGAGCGCTTCCTGCATGCCGACCAGCGACAGGACCTGTGGCATGGCGAGGACATCGACGGGATGCTCGAATGGATGCGCGGCTACACGCCGGCGGGCGCGGACAAGTGGCTGGATGAGAAGCGGCGGAAAGCGTTGCGCTGACGAAACGCGCGCCGCGTTCTTCCCTCCCGTCGTCCCAGCGAACGCTGGGACCCACTTTGATACCGGAGCGACACCCCTCACCAAGGAGAGCAAATGAGGGAACGGACTCCCTGCGTCTACATCCTCGCCAGTCGCGAACGCGGCACCCTCTACATCGGCGTGACCTCCGACCAGCCCCGGCGCATGTGGCAACACAGGACGGGCCAAGTCGCGGGCTTTACGCGCCAGTACACTGTCACGCGGCTCGTCTGGTTCGAAGTCCACCAAGAAATGCTCGCCGCCATCGCGCGCGAAAAGCGCCTCAAGGCGTGGAAGCGTGCTTGGAAGATCGAACTCGTCGAATCGAGCAACCCTGGCTGGGTTGACCTGTATCCCGAAATAAGTGCGTGATCGCGCGGCCCAGGAGATCAAAATGGGCCCCAGCGTTCGCTGGGGCGACGGAGAGATGACTATGACACCGCAGACATTCACCGCCTTCCGCATCCACAACGACGACGCCGGCTACCGCAGCGGCCTGGAGTCGATCCGGCTGGACGACCTCGCGCCCGGCGAGATCGTCATCAAGGCCGCGTACTCGTCGATCAACTTCAAGGACGCACTCGCCGGCACGGGCGAAGGCAAGATCCTGCGACGGTTCCCGCTGGTGGGCGGCATCGACGTCGCCGGGCACGTGGTGGCGTCCACCGATCCGGCCCACAAGGAAGGCGACGCGGTCCTGGTCACCGGCTGCGGGCTCAGCGAGACACGCGACGGCGGCTACTCCGAATACGCCCGGGTCGAGTCGAGGTGGGCCATCCCCCTTCCCAACGGCCTCAGCCTGCGCGACAGCATGGTTCTGGGCACGGCGGGATTCACCGCGGCGCTGGCCCTGCTGCGCATGGTCGAGAACCGGCAGGTGCCGGAGCTGGGCCCCTTGGCCGTAACCGGCGCGACCGGCGGTGTCGGTTCGCTGGCGGTCGACATCTTCAGCCGCGCCGGCTTCGAGGTCCACGCCGTCAGCGGCAAGGCCGACCAGGTGGATTACCTCACGTCGATCGGCGCCAGCGAGGTGGTCGGTCGGGACGCGCTCTCGACCACGCGTCCGATGGAAACGGCTCGCTTCGGCGGCGGACTCGACAACGTCGGCGGTCCGATGCTCGCCAGCCTGCTCGCCCAGACCGCGCCCTACGGCAACGTGGCCAGCGCCGGGCTGGCCGCCACCCACGCGCTGGAAACGACGGTCATGCCCTTCATCATCCGGGGCGTGTCGTTGCTGGGCGTGGCTTCGGCCGGCACCGCGCGCGATATCCGCGAGGCGGTGTGGCAGCACCTGGCCAGCGACTGGAAGCCGCGCCACCTCGAGCGCATCTGCACCCGTGAGGTCACGCTTGACGAACTGCACGAGGTGTTCCCGGTGATGCTGGGCGGCGGCTCGCTCGGCCGGACCCTGGTGCGTATCGGCGGGGGCTGATGCCCACGTGCGACGCACCGCGGCGACCGATTTGCGGCCCCGCCGCGGCCCGCTACAATCGGCACCATTTCCCGGGGACTGACTATGGCGCGCATTCTGATCGTGGACGATTCACCGTCCCAGCTGGTGGGTATCAAGCGCATCGTGGAAAAGCTGGGGCATGACACGGTGACCGCCGAGGATGGCGCCGCCGGCGTCGAAGCCGCCAAGCGTGAACTCCCCGACCTGGTGCTGATGGACGTGGTGATGCCGAACCTCAACGGTTTCCAGGCCACCCGCTCCATTACGCGCGATCCGTCGACCAAGCACATCCCGGTCGTGCTGGTGACCACGAAGGACCAGGACACCGACCGCGTCTGGGGCATGCGCCAGGGCGCCAAGGCCTACATCACCAAGCCGTTCAACGAGGCCGATCTGGCCGAAGTGCTGGGGCAGCTGCTGCCCGGGTGAGTCCTGTCGGGGGCCCGCCCGGGGTCCGGACAACGCCCCGCCACACACGCTTCACCACGCGGGCGATCACGCCCGTCGCCAGTCGCTTCCGAATGCATCGCGCAAGGCCTCGTAGGCCTGTATCTGTGCCGTGTCCTGGGGCGTCGGTGCCAGCACCTCCAGCTCGACGATCTGGTCGCCGTCCGGCGTGCCCGGCAGGCCGCGGCCGCGCAGGCGCAGCTTACGCCCGGCCTCCGACTTCGCCGGCACCTTCAACTCGACCGCCCCGCCCAGCGTGGGCACGCTGACCGTTGCGCCCAACGCCGCTTCCCACGGCGCGACCGGCAACTGGTGGATGATGTTGCGTCCGTCGACCTCGAACTGCGGGTGCGCGGCGTACTCGACTTCCAGCAGGAGGTTTCCGCCGCCCTCGCCCTGCCCGCCCAGCCGGATGACCTGGCCCTCGCGCACGCCCTTGGGAACGCGTACGTCCAGCGTCCTGCCGTTGATCCCGATGCGCACCGAGCCGCCCTGGAAGACGGTTTCCAGCGAGATCGCGAGTTTCGCCCGGGTGTCGCCGGGCGGGCGCGGCCGGCCCTGGAAGCCGGGACCGCCACGGCCACGTCCACGGCCGAACATGCTCTCGAAGAAGTCGCTGAAACCGCCACCCGCGCCGCCGCCCGCGAAGATCTCCTCGAAGTCCACGCCGCCGTATCCCTGGCCACCGCCGAAACCGCCCGGCGGTGGCTGCACTTCGTCACCCGGGCGGTAACCGCGAGCGCGCAGCTGGTCGTAGGCCGCGCGCTTCTGGGGATCACGCAATGCCTCGTACGCTTCGTTGACCGCCTTGAAACGCTCCTCCGCGCCGGGCTCCTTGCTGACGTCCGGATGGTATTTGCGTGCGAGCCGCCTGTAGGCCGTCTTGATCTCGGCCTCGCCGGCCGAGGATTCGACTCCGAGGGTGTCGTAGTAGTCCTTGAACTGCATGGCGTCTGGTACCGGAGAAAATGAGAGCGATGCGCCCAGCCGGCCGGCACTGCACGCATCGCCGGGGCACGGGGCGGGCTTGCATCGGAGGCTGCACACAATGGCCGCGGCGGCCGCGATTTCAAGTGAAGGCCGCCGGCCGGGCGCCGCATTCTCGCCCCTCGCGACCCTGGAGCCCAGCGCGCCATCGACCCATGTCGGCGTTGACGCCCCCGCACCGCCGACCGCCTAGACTGTGCCGCCCCACCCCATACGAGGCCACGCCATGAGCATCAAGGTCGGCGACCGGATCCCCGAGGTCCCGCTGCAGCGCATCCGAGACGGCATGGAAACCGTCGACACCAACAACCTGTTCGACGGCCGTCGTATCGTGCTTTTCGCGGTGCCCGGCGCGTTCACGCCGACATGCTCGGAAAAGCACCTGCCGGGCTTCGTCCAGCACTTCGATGCCTTCCGCGCCCGAGGGGTCGATGTGGCGTGCATGTCGGTCAACGACCCGTTCGTGATGCAGGCCTGGGGCCAGGCCCACGCGGTGCCGGATGGCCTGATGATGCTGGCCGACGGCAACGGCGACTTCACCCGTGCCCTGGGGCTGGAGCTGGACGCTAGCGCCTACGGCATGGGCACGCGCGCCAAGCGCTTCGCGCTGTATGCGGACAACGGCGTGGTGCGCGAGCTGCAGGTCGAAGCGCCCGGCGAGTTCCGGGTGTCGTCGGCCGAGCACATGCTGGACCTGCTCGACGCCGCGAAGTAGCCCGGCGGTAACGCTCTGGAACCGGGGGCCGGCCGCTGGCGCACGCCGCCCTCCACCAACGACAACGCCGCCCTCCGGCGGCGTTGTCGCATTCAACACGGTCGCCGCGGTCAGCCCGCGTCCGGCGACCGCTCAATGGTGGTGGCATCGGCCGGCTGCGTCGCGGCAGATGGATCGAGGGCAACGTCGACACCCTCGCCCTCGCCCTCGACCCCCTCGTCATCCAGCGACGCATCCAGTCGCTCCACCGCCTGCAGGGTTTCGTCGGCCGCCAGGCGCATCAGCGTCACGCCCTGGGTGTTGCGGCTGACCTGCGAGATCTCCGAGGCGCGGGTGCGCACCAGCGTGCCGCCATCGGAGATCAGCAGAACCTCGTGGTGCTCGCTGAGCTGCACCGCGCCGACCAGCGGGCCGTTGCGTTCGCTGGACTTGATCGCCAGCACGCCCTGCGTGCCGCGGCCCTTTCGGGGGTACTCGACCTGCGGCGTGCGCTTGCCGTAGCCACGCGCACTGGCGGTCAGGATGTCGCCCTCGCCGTCGATCACGATCAGGCTGACCACGTGCTCGCCTTCGGCCAGACGCATGCCGCGCACGCCGGTGGCGGTGCGGCCCATCGAGCGCACCGAGCCCTCGTCGAAGCGCACGGCCTTGCCGTTGCTGGCGAACAGCATGATGTCGCGCTCGCCATCGGTCAGCTCGGCGTTGACCAGCGCATCGCCCTCGTCGAGGTTGATGGCGATCTTGCCGCGCTGCAGGCGGTAGGCGAACTCGGTCAGCGGCGTCTTCTTGACCGTGCCGTTGCGGGTGGCGAAGAACACGTACTTGCCCTCCTCGTACTCGCGCACGGGGACGACCGCCTGCACCTGCTCGCCGGTCTCCAGCGGGATCCAGTTGATGATCGGGCGGCCGCGGGCGTTCGGGCCGGCGTCGGGCAGCTGGTGCACCGACAGCCAGAACACCCGACCCGCGCTGGTGAAGGTCAGCAGCGTGTCATGCGTATTGACCAGCCACAGCTTGTCGATGAAATCCTCGTCCTTGGTCGTGGCGGCATTGCGTCCACGGCCGCCGCGCTTCTGCGCGCGGTACGCGGTGACTGGCTGGCGCTTGGCGTAGCCGGCGTGCGACAGCGTGACCACCACGTCTTCCGGCGCGATCAGGTCGAGGATGTCGAGGTCTTCCTCGCTCTGGCGGATCTCGCTGCGGCGCGCATCGCCGAACTCCTCCTTGACGTTGCGCAGCTCGGTGCGGATCACCTCCAGCAGCACGTCCGGGTCCTCGAGGATCTCGATCAGGCCGCGGATCGTCTCCAGCAGCAGCTTGTATTCCTCGGTCAGCTTCTCCTGCTCCAGCCCGGTCAGGCGGTGCAGGCGCATCTCCAGGATCTGCTGGGCCTGGGTTTCCGTCAGCTGGTAGCCGCCGTCGACCAGGCCCACGCCCGCGGGCAGGTCTTCGGGGCGCGACGCATCGGCACCGGTCGCGGCCAGCAGCGCGCCGACCAGGCCCGGCTCCCACGTGCGCGCCAGCATCCGCTCACGCGCTTCGTTCGGGTTCGCCGACGTCTTGATCAGCTCGATCATGTCGTCGATGTTGGCCAGCGCAACCGTCAGGCCTTCCAGCACGTGGGCGCGCTGGCGGGCCTTGCGCAGGTCGAAGATGGTGCGGCGGGTGACCACCTCGCGGCGGTGGCGCACGAACGCCTCCAGCACCTGCTTGAGGTTCAGCAGCTGCGGGCGGCCGTCGACCAGCGCCACCATGTTGATACCGAACACCGACTCCATCTGGGTCTGCTGGTAGAGGTTGTTGAGCACGACCTCCGCGGACTCGCCGCGCTTGACCTCGATGTAGATGCGCATGCCGTCCTTGTCGGACTCGTCGCGCAACTCGCTGATGCCCTCGAGCTTCTTCTCCTTCACCAACTCGGCGATCTTCTCGATCAGCCGCGCCTTGTTGACCTGGTAGGGGATCTCGGTGACGACGATCGCCTCGCGGCCGTTGTCGGCCACCTCGACGTCGGCGCGCGCGCGCATGCGCACCCGGCCACGGCCGGTGCGGTAGGCGTTGATGATGCCGGCGGTGCCGTTGATGATGCCCGCGGTCGGGAAGTCCGGGCCCGGGATGTGCTCCATCAGGCCGTCGACGTCGATCTCCGGCTGGTCGATCAGCGCGATGGTCGCGTCGATCACCTCGGACATGTTGTGCGGCGGGATGTTGGTCGCCATGCCGACGGCGATGCCGGCAGAACCATTGACCAGCAGGTTCGGTACCCGGGTCGGCATGACCGTGGGCTCGAGTTCCTTCTCGTCGTAGTTGGGCTGGAAGTTGACGGTTTCCTTGTCGATGTCGGCCAGCAGCTCGTGGCTGATGCGCGACATGCGCGCCTCGGTGTAGCGCATCGCCGCGGCGGAGTCGCCGTCGACCGAGCCGAAGTTGCCCTGCCCGTCCACCAGCATGTAGCGCAGCGAGAACGGCTGCGCCATGCGCACCAGGGTGTCGTACACCGCCGAGTCGCCGTGCGGGTGGTACTTACCGATGACGTCACCGACGATGCGCGCCGACTTGTAGTACGGCTTGTTGCTGTGCGCGCCCAGCTCGTTCATCGCGTACAGCACGCGGCGGTGCACCGGCTTGAGGCCGTCGCGCGCGTCGGGCAGTGCACGCCCGACGATGACGCTCATCGCGTAGTCCAGGTAGCTGCGGCGCATCTCGTCTTCGAGATTGACCGGGATGATTTCCTTGGCGAGTTCGGCCATCGGGTTTCCGTTTCTGGAGGCGGATCAGGCCGTTTCCGGACGCACTGCGGAGGGGCATTTCGGCACCCGCACGACAGCCGTTGGGAACGGCATCAAAAAGACGTGAAATCGTATCACGAACGGCGGGTTCGCGCACTCTGATTTGTACGCATAAACAAGCACTTACGGCGCTACAAGGCGATCTGGCGCGGGTTCTTCCGCCGCGGATGCGACGAATGGCCACGGCGAGGGCGAATGGCGTGGCGATGCCTCGCTCTCCCTACGGCACAGGAACGGAGGGAGAGGGTCCGGCAGAGGAGAACAAATGAACGCGCGACGCGCTGGAAGCCGCCATCCATCGGCGTCGGAGACGACTGCGGCGTTGTTGTCACGGCAGCGCGTCGCCGGGCGCTCGCCCAACCCCCTCATCCCAGCAAGAGAGGGCCCAAGGCGACGTTCTTACCGCAGTCCGTCTTGTGCCGATCCGCGTTCTCGAACGATCAACCGAACGCCGCCCGCATCTTCGCCTCGTCGGGGCGTTCGATGACGCCGCGCTCGGTGACGATCGCATCGATCAGCGTGTGCGGGGTCACGTCGAACACCGGGTTCCAGGCCGCGATCTGTTCGGCGGCGGTGCGCACGGTCCCGACGCCGAACAGCTCGCCCGGGTCACGCTCCTCGATCTCGATGGCGTCGCCGTCGGGCGTCTCCATGTCCACGGTGGACGACGGCGCGGCCACCATGAACTTCACGCCGTGGTGTTTCGCCGCCAACGCCAGCTGGTAGGTGCCGATCTTGTTGGCGGTATCGCCGTTGGCGCAGATGCGGTCGGCGCCTACCACCACCCATTGCACCGCACCGGTCTTCATCAGGTGCGAGGCGGCGGCATCGGCGATCAGTGTCGGCTGGATGCCGTCCTGTTGCAGCTCCCAGGCCGTCAGGCGCGCGCCCTGCAGCCACGGCCGGGTCTCGCCGGCGAACACCTTGCCGATGCGTCCCTGCGCGACGCCCGCGCGGATCACGCCCAGCGCGGTACCGAAGCCGGCCGTGGCCAGCGAGCCGGTGTTGCAGTGGGTCATCACGCCGCTGCCCTCCCCGATCAGCGCCGCACCCAGCGTGCCCATGCGCCGGTTGGCCGCCAGGTCCTCGGCCGCGATGGCATGGGCTTCGCGCTCGATCACCTCGCGCCAGTCCGCGCCGGCCGACGCCAGCACGCGGCGCATGCGGGCCAGTGCCCAGGCCAGGTTGACGGCGGTCGGGCGCGCGGCATTGAGGCGCTGCATCGCGGGCTCCAGTGCAACCGCGGCGTCGGCACCCGACGCAGCCTGCACGTCGCGGCCCGCCAGCACGACGCCCCACGCCGCGGCGATGCCGATGGCAGGTGCGCCGCGGACCGTCAGGCCGTGGATGGCCGCGGCGACGTCGTCGCTGGTGTCGCAACGGACGTATTCGACGGTGAACGGCAGCTTGCGCTGGTCGAGCAGTTCCAGGGCGTCGCCGGTCCAGCGGATCGGGCGGACGCGGTCGTAACGGTCGAAATCGAAGGTGTCGGTCATCCGGCGATTCTATCCGCAGCGTTGCAAGAGCGGCTTCAGCCGCGATGCCAGCTGCCAGGATCCCGGGGGTCGACTGTCGGAGCGGCGGGAGTGGCGGTCGCCCCTTGCGGGTACCTTCGCGCTTACCCAATCCCGGTCGCGACTCAGGTCGCTCCTACAGGTTGGTGCGCGAAGCGGGATCGCGGCTGAAGCCGCTCCTACAGAAGCGGGGTCATGCGCGGGCGAAGTCGAAGGCGAGCACGTCGGCAATCCGGTCAGCCCCGAGCATCGCCATCAGCAGGCGGTCCACCCCCAGGGCCACGCCGGCGCAGTCCGGGAACCCGGATGCCAGAGCCTCCAGCAGGCGCTCGTCGCGGGGCGGGACCGCGTCCCCACGCGAGCCACGCAGGGCGCGGTCGCGATCGAACCGCGCGCCCTGCTCCGCCGCATCCGCCAGCTCGTGGTAGCCGTTGGCGAGCTCCAGTGGCCCCAGGTACAGCTCGAAACGCTGCGCCACCGGCACGCCGTCTTCATCCGGCGCGACACGGGCGAGTGCGCATTGGCTCGCGGGGTAGTCGACCACGGCGGTCATGCGGTCGACCGGGAACGCCGGCTGCAACCGATGCGTCATCAGCAGGTCGAGCCAGTCGTCGCGGGTCAGTCCGGTCGGATCGATCACGACATCGCCGAGTGCATCGCGCAGCGACCCGTAGGACGCGGTCATCGGGTCGAGGTCGAGTTCGCGGCGGTAGAGGTCGCGATAGCGGACGCGTTCCAGGCTCGCGCTGCGGTCGACCAGCGCCAGGGCCAACTGGATCAGCTCTGCGGTCTCCTCGACCAGCCGATGGTGGTCCCAGCCGAGCCGGTACCACTCCAGCATGGTGAACTCGGGGTTGTGGCGGGCGCCGGCCTCCCCGTCGCGGAACACCCGACCCAGCTCGTAGCAGTCGCCGAAGCCCGCCGCGAGCAGCCGCTTGAGCGGGTACTCGGGCGAGGTGCGCAGCCACCGCGTACGCGACGCCCCATCCGTGCGGCCAGAAAACGGCAGTGAAAACGAGGCGATGTTCGGATCGGTGTTGCCGGCGAGCGACATCACCGGGGTTTCGACCTCGAGCACGCCGCGCGACTGGAAGAAGGCGCGGATGCGGGCATTGAGTCCGGCACGCAGCCGTAGTGCGTCGAACGACGCGGAGGGTCGCCAGTCAATAGACATCGAGGCCACCTGCGTTCGGCGCTGTCGTAGGAGCGGCTTCAGCCGCGATCGTGAAGTCGGTGCGCGCGGCCCGGTATCCGATCGCGGCTGAAGCCGCTCCTACAGGAAGCGCCGGGTCACTCATGGTCGGCGAGGAAGGCCTGCAACCGGGCCTCGTCCCAGACCTCGACGCCCAGCGATTCGGCCTTCGCAAGCTTGGATCCCGCGGCCTCGCCGGCGACGACAAAATCGGTCTTCTTCGACACGCTGCCCGCGGCCTTGGCGCCCAGGGCTTCGAGACGCGCCTTGGCTTCGTCCCGGGTCATCGACGCCAACGTGCCGGTCAGCACCACCGTCTTGCCGTCCAGGGGGCCGGCGACCGTGGCGTTACCGGCCGGCAATGCCGCCAACAGCGACTGCATGGCCTCGAACGACTCGGACAGAAGACGGCTGTTCGCCTCCACCTCCAGCCATGCGGCCAGGGCCGACGCGGTATCGGCCGGCAGGCCCGCAGTCACGAAGTTGTGCTCGGGCGCATCGACCAGGGACGCGGCATCGGGAAACGCAGCGGCCAGCTGATCGGCGCGGATGCGGGTGACCTTCGGGATGTCCAGGTCGACCAGCAGCGTGGCGAGGTCCAGCCCCTCGCGCAGCCGGGGCGACGGCGGATGCTCGTCCTCGACCAGCACGCCGCGTTCGAGCAGGTCGTCGATCACCTGCTGGTTGCCGGCCTGGTCGAAGAAGTGGCCCAGGGCACGCGCCACTTCGCCGCCAATGTCCGGGACGTGCTTGAACACCGGCCACGGCAACCGCCGTACGGTCTCCAACGAACCGAACCACTGCGCCAGCGCCTTGGCCGTGCTCTCGCCGACGTGCTGGATGCCCAGCGCGAACAGGAAGCGCTCCAGCGTCGTGCGCCGGCTGTGCTCGATGGCCTCGATGAGGTTCTCGGCCCACTTGGTGGCGACCTTGCCCGCCTTCACGGTCTCCGGCGTCGTGCCGTCGCGCTCGTCCGCGCGGCGTTTCATCTCGAGCAGGTCATCGAGTGTCAGCCGGTAAATGTCGGCCACCGACTCGACGAACCCCAGGTCGACCAGTGCCTCCACGAAGCGCTCGCCCAGGCCCTCCACATCCATGGCCCGGCGCGAGACGAAGTGGCGGATGGCCTCCTTGCGCTGCGCTGGGCAGGACAGCTCACCGGAACAGCGCCAGACGGCCTCGCCCTCCTCGCGCACGATTTCAGACCCGCAAACGGGGCATGCCGCCGGCATCTCCCACACCAGGGCGTGCGGGTCGCGGTACTCGGGCATGACCCGCACGATCTCGGGAATGACGTCGCCGGCACGGCGCACGATCACCGTGTCGCCGACGCGCACGTCCAGCCGCGCGATCTGGTCGGCGTTGTGCAGCGTCGCGTTGGTCACGGTGACCCCGGCCACCTGCACCGGCCTGAGCCGGGCGACGGGCGTGGCCGCGCCGGTGCGGCCGATCTGGATGTCGATGCCCTCCAGCACCGTCGACTGTTCCTGCGCCGGGAACTTGTGCGCCAGCGCCCAGCGCGGTGCACGCGAGACGAAGCCCAGCTGCTCCTGCTCGGCGTAGTCGTCGACCTTGTAGACCACGCCATCGATATCGAACGGCAGCGAGTCCCGACGCTCGCCGATGCGACGGTAGTAGCCGAGCAGTCCGTCGAGCCCGCGGACGACGTCGCTTTCGCCGCTCACCGGAACCCCCCATTCGCGCAGCCTGGCGAGCGTCGCCGAATGCGTCTGCGGC
Organism: uncultured Lysobacterales bacterium; assembly: GCA_946886865.1. The sequence goes on from CAMPJI010000036.1 coordinate 15,101, forward strand.
AGCTCGCCGCCGTCCACCGCGCCGACCCCATAGGCGTAGAAGGCGAGTGGCCGCTGCGCCGTCATGCGCGGATCGAGCTGGCGCAGCGAGCCCGCCGCGCCGTTGCGCGGGTTGGCCAGCACCTTGCCGCCCTCGGCCAGGGCACGATCGTTGTAGCGCTTGAAGGCCGCCAACGGCATGTACACCTCGCCGCGCACTTCCAGCACGTGCGGCCAGCCCGTGCCGCGCAGGTGCAGCGGCACTGCCTTCACGGTGCGCAGGTTGGCCGTGACGTCCTCGCCGGTGGCGCCATCGCCGCGGGTGGCGCCCTGGACGAAGCGGCCGTCCTCGTAGCGCAGGCTGATGGCCAGGCCATCGAGCTTGGGCTCCACGGAGAACACCGGCGCGTCTTCGTCCAGCGCCTGCCCGATGCGGCGCACGAAATCGGCGACCTCCTCGTCCTCGAACGCATTGCCCAGGGACAGCATGGGCATGGCATGGCGCACTTCGGCGAACGCGCCCGAGGGCGCAATACCGACACGCTGGGTCGGCGAATCCTCGCTGGCGAGTTCCGGATGCTCCGCTTCCAGCGCCACCAGTTCACGTAGCCGCCGGTCGTACTCGGCGTCGGGCATCGACGGGTCGTCGAGCACGTAATACCGGTAGTTGGCGTCGTCGAGCGTGCGACGCAGTTCGTCGATACGGGCGGCGGGGCTTGGCATGCGAATGGGCGGAAGGGTCGGACGCGCGGACGCGGTCAATCACGCCGCACGGATCCGACGGGACGCGTCCTACCAGCGACCCGGACGCGTCAGCGGCGGCGCTTCGCGTTCGCGGTCGTAGGCGCGCAGTTCGTCGCGGATGTGCATGACGCGCTGGCGGCCCAGGGCATTGCGCTGCTCGTCCAGCACGATGCCGCCCAGCAGCTCGGCCATGCGCTCCGCGGTGGGCTGCATCGTCTCCCACGCGTTGAGCGCCGGCACCGGCGCCGGAAGCGTCAGGAAGAAGGCGATGGCCGGGGTCTCGAGCGACTGGATCTCGGTCATGTCGAAGCTGCCGGGCTTCATGATGTTGGCCACGCTGAAGACCGGACCCCGCTCCGGGTGCCCCTCGACCAGGCGGTGGAACACGCCCATGTGGCCGTAGACCAGGCCGGCCTTCTCGGCGGCGACCACGATGTCCGGGCCGTGCAGCTTTTCACCGGCGCGCGCGGCCAGGTACAGGGTGATGATCTTGTCGAACTCTTCGCTGACGCGGCGACCCAGCTCGGTGTTGCCGGCCGCGGCACCGCCCTCGACGGTGCGCTCGAACAGGTCGAGTTCCGCCTGCGTCGCTGCGTCCCCACCCGCGGGCAGTTCATCGTTCGCCAGCTCGTTCTCGAGCTGCTCGCCCAACGTCGGCTCGCGGCGGGCCGTGGCGTCACGGCCGTCGCGCGGGACGCGGCGCCCCTGGCCGGGCTTGCGCGGGCGGCCGAAGAACACGATCGCGGCGATCAGGATCAGGCCGGCGACGAGGATTCCGATTCGCAGCAGGGTCACGTCGGACATCGGGGTCTCCTGGAGGGCCTTGCAATAAGGTGACGGGCGATTGTCCGCAATGCGGGCGAAAGGCGCAAAGCCTTCGACGCGATTGCAGCGCGGTTGCCCCTACGCCGCGCCCGCCAACCGCGTCGCTTCCGCCAGGTCGACCGACACCAGCCGGCTCACGCCGGGCTCGCGCATGGTCACGCCCGACATCTGGTGGGCGGCTTCCATCGTCGCCTTGTTGTGGGTGACGAACAGGAACTGCACCTGCTCGCTCATCTCGCTGACCATGGCGGTGAAGCGGCCGACGTTGGCCTCGTCCAGCGGTGCGTCCACCTCGTCGAGGAGGCAGAACGGCGCCGGGTTGAGGCGGAAGATCGCAAACACCAGCGCCACTGCGGTCATCGCCTTCTCGCCACCCGACAGCAGCGAGATGTTGGACACGCGCTTTCCGGGCGGACGCGCCATGATCGCCACCCCGGTATCCAGCAGGTCCTCGCCGGTCAGCTCCAGGTAGGCATGGCCGCCGCCGAACAGGCGCGGATACAGCTCCTGCACGCCCGAGTTCACGCGGTCGAAGGTGTCCTTGAAACGGCCGCGGGTCTCGCGGTCGATCTTGCGGATCGCGTCCTCGAGCGTTTCCAGCGCGGTCGTCAGGTCGGTGTTCTGCGCGTCGAGGTAGTCCTTGCGCTGCGCGGCCTCGGCGTGCTCGGCGATCGCCGCCAGGTTGACCGGCTCCAGCCGGCGCAGCTTGGCGTCGAGTTCGGCGACGGTGCGCTCCCAGTCCTGCGGTGCGGCGTCCTCGGCCAGCGTATTGGTCACTTCTTCCAGCACAAAGCCGGCTTCGACGACGGCTTCCGACAGACCCTCGGCCTTGAGAACGAGCGCCTGCTGCTCCAGCCGGCGCTGGCCGATGGCCTCGCGCTGTTGCAGGGCCTGCTCGTCGCGCTGGTGGCGGGTCTGCTCGAACCGGCGCAGGTCGTTGTCGATGCCGTCCAGCATGGTGCGCGCGGCGGTGAGCGCCTGCTCGGCCTGCACGCGCTGCTCGAGCGCGACCTGGCGTTGTTCCTCCAGCGTCTGCACCGGCGCGTCGCCATCGGCCAGCTGCGCCGACAGTTCGCCCAAACGCGTGTCGAGCTGGCCGCGCTGACCGCCCATGCGGTCCAGCGCCTGGGTGAGCGCGGCGATCTGCGTGCGCTGTGACTCGAGCGTCAGCGCCAGCGCATGCGCGGTGTCGCGCGACTCGCGGGCGGCATTGCGGGCCTGGTCGCGCGCCTCGGTCAGCGTGCGGCGCTCGGCCTCGAGCTGCTGGCGGGCATCCTCCAGCGTGCCCATCCGCTCGACCGCTTCTTCCTGGCGGGCGCGGGCCTCGCGGCCCTGCTCGCGGCTGCCGTCCAGCGACTGCGCCAGCGTCGCCAGTTCGGCCTCGATCTTCTCGATGCGTCCGCGTGCCGAATCCAGGCGGCCCTGCTGGCTCTGCAACTGGCCGGCCAGCTCGGAGACGCTGCGGTGCGCCATGTACAGGCCGCGCTGCGCGTCCTCGCGCTGCTGCTCGGCCGCCAGCAGGCGGTCACGCAATTGGGTCAGGGTCGACTCGAGTTCGCGCTCGCGCGCCTGCAGCGTTTCGATCTCGCCGCGCAGCGTCTGGATCTCCCGCTCGCGCAGCAGCGCACCCTGCTGGGCGTCGCCTGCGCGCAGCACCTGCAGCCAGCCCGCGCCGATACGCTCGCCGCTGCGGGTGATGACCGACTCGCCTTCGCCCAGCCCGGCCAGAAGGCGACGCGCCTCGGCCAGGTCGTCGGCGCCGTGCAGCCGCGCCAGCAGGCGACGGATCGCGGCCGGGCCCTGCACACGCGAAGCCAGCGACGTCGCCGGATACTCCGTGTCGTCACGGTCGTTCGCCACCAGCGACAGGCGGCCCTCGGCCAATTCGCCGACGGCTTCGACAAGCGCCTCGGGCGCCTCGACCAGCACGCCTTCGATCATCCGGCCCAGGGCGGTTTCCACCGCGTTCTCCCAGCCCGGCTCGACCTGGAGCGCTTCGCCGACGCGGGTTGCCGAATCCAGGCCGCGGGCTTTCAGCCAGCCGACCGCGGCACCCTGCTCCTGGCCCAGCGCGGCGTGCTGCAGTGTTTCCAGCGACGACAGGCGGCCGCGCGCGGCCTGCGCGGTCTTGCGGGTGTCGGCCAGCTCCGCCTGTACGGTGCGCTGCTGCTCCTGCAGCTCGACCACGCCGGCCTTGCGCGACTCCAGTTGCCCAGTCAGCGTCTCCAGCGACGCCTTCTGGGTGTCGTGCTGCTCCTGGATCTGCTCGAACGACACGGCCAGCGCGTCGACATCCAGCCCGGCACGTTCGGCCGTCAGCGCTTCGCGGCGGCGTTCGGCGTCCAGCGCCTGGCGGTCGAGGTGCTCGATGCGGGTGCGTTCGACGTCCGCGGCGCGCACGGCCTCGGACTGCGCACGGCTGTGTTCGTCCCAGCGCTGCTGCCAGTCGCCCAGCCGGGTCTCGGCCTCGCGCAGTGCGTCCTGACGGGCCTCGTCGGTCTCGCGCAGCATCTCCAGCCGCGGCTCGGCCTCGGCCACCGCCGCCTGCAGCACGTCGAGTTGCGACTGGTCGCTGCCGATGTGCTCGGCGATTTCCGCCAGCGCGGCCTGCGCCTCATCGCGGGCACGCTGCAGGCGGGAAGACATCTCGCGCTGGTGCTGGATCTGCTGTTCGATGCGGGCCAGCGCGCCACTGACCTCGTAGCTTTCGGCCTGCGCCTTGTTGAGCGCTTCAGCCGCCTCTTCGCGCTTGACGCGGCCGGTCTCGATCTCGCGTTCGGCCTCGCGCTGTTCGGCAATCAGCTGCTGCAGCCGGGTTTCCTGCTGCGAGAGCTTCTCGCGCTGGGCCTGCAGCTTGCGGTCGAGTTCGCGGTGCTCCAGCGCCTTCCATTCGACGTCGCGGACCTTCCGGTCGGCCTGGATCGCCTGGTACTGCTCGGCCTGCCGGGCCTGCCGCTTGAGGTGCTCGAGCTGCTTGCCGACCTCCTCGCGCAGGTCGTTGAGGCGGTCCAGGTTCTCGCGGGTGTGGCGGATGCGGGTTTCCGTTTCGCGGCGGCGCTCCTTGTACTTGGAGATGCCGGCGGCCTCCTCCAGGTACACGCGCAGGTCCTCGGGCCGCGCCTCGATGATCTGGCTGATCATCCCCTGCTCGATGATCGAGTAGCTGCGCGGGCCCAGACCGGTGCCCAGGAACAGGTCCGTGATGTCGCGGCGGCGGCACTTGGCGCCGTTGAGGTAGTACTGGCTGCCGCCGTCACGGCTGACCGTGCGCTTGACCGAGATCTCGTCGTACGCGCCGTACTCGCCGGTGATCGTGTGGTCGCTGTTGTCGAAGATCAGTTCGACCATCGCTTGCGACACCGGCTTGCGGGCGGAGGAGCCGGCGAAGATCACGTCCGTCAGCGAGTCGCCGCGCAGGCGGCTGGCCGAGCTCTCGCCCATCACCCAGCGCACCGCGTCGATGATGTTGGACTTGCCGCAGCCGTTGGGCCCGACCACGCCGGTCATGTTGGTCGGCAGGTGCAGCGTGGTGGGATCGACGAAGGACTTGAAGCCGGACAGCTTGATCGTGGACAGACGCATGCGGCGGACGGGCCCCTGGCACGCCCGCGGGCACGCCGATTGATTACGAAACGACTTGAAATTAGACGCGCAAGATATTGAATTATCTAGGCGGAATGCGGCTCGACGGCCGCACGGTCCAGCGAGTATAGCGGGGCGCCAGCGCGGCTACAGGGGGCTGCCGCGCGGCCAGTGCAACCCACCCGGAGGGCGGTCACGCCGACAGCCGCCGGCCCTCGCCGTCCGCCTCGAACACATGCACGCACCCCGGCGGCAGGCCCAGCGGCAGCGTGTCGCCCGGGGTCGGCAGCACCTGTGGCGGGCAGCGCGCCACCAGGCCGGCATCGCCGTGACGGAGGTTCACGAACACCTCGTTGCCCACCGGCTCGACCACCTCGACCGTGGGTACCAGGGCGGCCGCCTGCCCGCCCGGTACCGGCTGCAGGTGTTCGGGCCGGATGCCCAGCGCGATCTCCCGACCCAGCCATGCCGCTTCAACATCGAGGCCGGCCGCGCTCAGGTCGACCGGCGCGCCGCCGTCGTCCGTGACGAGGCGCAACCCGTCGGCCTGTTCCAGCCGCCCGCGCAGCACATTCATCCCGGGGCTGCCCAGGAACGTGGCCACGAACAGGTTGGCCGGGCGCTCATACAGCGCCATCGGGGTGTCGATCTGCTGGATGCGGCCGTCGCGCAGCACCACGATGCGCTGGCCCAGGGTCATCGCCTCGATCTGGTCGTGGGTGACGTAGACCATGGTGGCGCCCAGTTGCCGGTGCAGCCGCGCGATCTCCACGCGCATGCCGCCGCGCAGCTTGGCATCGAGGTTGGACAGCGGCTCGTCCAGCAGGAAGACCTGCGGGTGCCGCACCAGCGCCCGGCCCAGCGCCACGCGCTGGCGCTGGCCGCCCGACAGCGCGGCCGGCTTGCGGTCCAGCAGTGCTTCGAGTTCGAGCACGGCCGCGGCTTCGCGGACCCGCGCGGCGACGGCCGCCTTGTCATGGCCACGCAGCTTCAGCGCGAAGCCCAGGTTCTCGGCCACCGTCATGTGCGGGTAAAGCGCGTAACTCTGGAACACCATCGCGATGTCCCGGTCCTTGGGGGGCACGTCGTTGACCACCCGATCGCCGATGCGCAGCGTCCCGGAGGTGATCGACTCCAGCCCGGCGATCATGCGCAGCAGCGTGGACTTGCCGCAGCCCGACGGCCCCACCAGCACCAGCAGCTCGCCGTCGGCCACCTCGAAGGTGGCGTCGTCCACCCCCACCACCTCGTTGGGATAGACCTTGCGCAAGCGCTCCAGGGTGACCTTGGCCATGCATTCTCCGGATGGGTGCGGCAGAACGGGCGGCGCGCCCCGCCGCCCGATGATACGGACCGCCGACAGGCGCGATGCAATTGCCGGCAGCCTCCGTTATCCTGCAATGTAACCGTTTACATGCCGCAACCGCCACGCGGCCCACGACCCGCAGGAGGCCCCCTCGATGAGCCAGCGCCGTACCTTTCCCGATGGATTCCTATGGGGCGCCGCCACCGCCGCGCACCAGATCGAGGGCTCGCCCATGGCCGATGGCGCGGGCCCCAGCATCTGGACCCGGTTCGCCCACACGCCGGGCATGACGCTCAACGGCGACACCGGCGACGTGGCGTGCGACCACTACCGCCGCTGGAAGGACGACGTGAAGCTGATGCGCGAACTGGGCCTGCAGGCCTACCGTTTCAGCGTGTCGTGGTCGCGCATCCATCCCGAGGGCACGGGGCGCGTCAACCAGGCCGGCGTCGATTTCTACTCCCGCCTGGTGGACGAGCTGCTGGCCAACGGCATCGAACCGCTGCTGACGCTCTACCACTGGGACTTGCCCGCAGCGCTGGACGACCGCGGCGGCTGGCTCAACCGCGACAGCGCGGACTGGTTCGCCGAGTACGCCACCACGATGTACAAGGCGCTCGACGGCCGGGTGAAGAAGTGGGTGACCCTCAACGAGCCGTGGGTGATCACCGACGGCGGCTACCTGCACGGCGCACTGGCACCGGGCCACCGCAGCAAGTACGAAACGCCGATCGCCAGCCACAACCTGATGCGGGCACACGGCGCAGCGGTGAAGGCCTACCGCGACATCGGCCAGCACGAGATCGGGCTGGTGGTGAACATCGAGCCCAAGTACCCGGCCAGCGACTCGGCCGAGGACACGGCCGCGACGAAGCGCGCGCACGCCTACATGAACGAGCAGTACCTCGACCCCGCCCTGCTCGGCCGCTATCCGCCCGAACTCAAGGAGATCTTCGGCGACGCGTGGCCGGACTGGGCAGCGGCCGACTTCGAGCTGATCCGACAGAAGCTCGACTTCATCGGCATCAACTACTACACCCGCAGCGTCACGCAGGCCAACGACAGCTACCCGCTGAAGGCCGGCGCGGTGCGCCAGCCGCTGGGCACCTACACCGAGACCGGCTGGGAGGTGTACCCGAAGGGCCTGACCGACCTGCTGGTATGGGTGAAGGAGCGCTACGGCGACATCCCGATGTACATCACCGAGAACGGCGCGGCGTTCTTCGACCCGCCGGTGGCCGAGGGTGGGCGCATCCGCGACCCGCTGCGCATGGATTACCTGCAGAAGCACATCGGCGCCGTGCACGACGCCATCCAGGCCGGCTGCGACATCCGCGGCTACATGCTGTGGTCGCTGCTGGACAACCTCGAGTGGTCGCTCGGCTACTCGAAGCGCTTCGGCATGGTGCACGTGAACTACGGCACGCAGGAACGCACGCCCAAGGACAGCGCCCGCTGGTACTCGAATGTGATCGCGAGCCACGGGGCGTCGCTGGACGAGCCGCTGCCGTACTGAGAGGCCACGGCTGCGACATCCCCGCCCCTGCATGCAGGGGCGGGTTGGGGA